>JAGSPR010000052.1 GCA_018262455.1 Deltaproteobacteria bacterium
TGGTCCTCGCGGTCCGGCTCGAGCGCGAGCTGACCAAGGCCGAGATTCTCTCGATCTACCTGAACCACATCTACCTGGGTCACGGCGCGTACGGCGTCGGCGCTGCCGCCCGGACGTACTTCGGCAAGGAGGTCGAGGACCTCACGATCGCGGAGTCCGCGATGCTCGCCGGGCTCGTCGCCTCGCCAACGAAGTACGCCCCGCATCGCAACATGCCCCTCGCACGCGAGCGCCAGAAGTACGTGCTCGGCCACATGGTCGAGGATCACTACATCTCGACCGCGGAGTACGAGACCGCGCTGGCCGAGCCGATCGCGCTGGTTGACGAGAGCGACCTCAACCACCTCGCCTCACCGTACTTCGTCGAGCACATCCGCAAGCTCGCGACCGCGCGGTACGGCAACCGGGACCTGTTCAAGGGTGGCCTCAAGTTCTACTCGACGATGGACAGCCGCATGCAGGCTGCCGCCGAGAGCGCGCTGCGCCGTGGCCTCGAGTCGCTCGATCGCAAGCTCGGGTTCCGCGGCCCGATCGGCACGGTCGCGCAGGCCCAGCGCGGGACGTGGACTGGCGGACCTGCGCACCCCCTCACCGGGCCCACCGACGACATCACGGCGGTCGCCGACCAGGTGTTGAGCGAGCAGACCTACGGCGCGATGGTCGTCGACTTGCCGAGGAGCGGCGGCGTGATCGTCGATCTCGGCCCGGGGCGGCTGCCGCTCATCGATGCCGATGCGCGCGAGGTCCGCACCTGGCGCAACGAGAAGTCCGACCAGCACGAGGGCGTGCGGCTCGGAGATCTGCTGCCGGTGCGGCTATCGGTCGAACCCAAACCCGACGCCAAGGCCGAGCCCAAGCCCGAGCTCGATGGCAAGGAGCCCAGACCCCGGATCGACGCGAAGACCGTCATGCTCGCCCAGCGCCCGGCGCTGCAAGGCGCCATGGTCGTGCTCGAGGTCCCGACGGGCCGGGTGCTTGCCACGATCGGCGGCTACGACTGGACCGCGTCGCAATTCGATCGCACCACCCAGGCCCGGCGCCAGGTTGGTTCCTCGATCAAGCCCTTCATCTACTCCGCCGCTCTCGAGGCCGGACGCACGCCGGTCGATCACCTGACCGACGGGCCGTTCTCGGTCACCACGGCCACCGGGGTGTGGACCCCGGCAAACTACGACAACAAGTACCTCGGCAACGTCACCCTGATGACCGCGCTCGCGTTCTCGCTCAACACGATCTCGGTCCAGCTCGCGGTCCAGGTCGGGCTCGATCGCATCATCGAGATCATCCGCGGGTTCGGCGTCGCGTCCCCGATCCCGCGCCACATCTCGATCGCCCTCGGCACACCGGATCTCACACCGCTCGAGGTCGCGGCCGGCTACGGCGGGATCGCCACCGGCGGTCGCAGGATGACCCCGCGGTTCTTCGATCTCGTCACCGATACCGCGGGCAACGTGGTCGAGGACCTCCGCCACGAGCCGCCCGGCCAGCAGGTGATCTCTCCCGAGGTCGCGTACGTGATGACCAACCTGATGAAGGGCGTGATCCAGCGTGGCACCGGGCGGTGGGCCCTCCAGCTCGGCCGACCGATCGCAGGCAAGACCGGCACCTCGGCGAACTACCGCGACGTCTGGTTCACCGGGTTCACCACGGACCTGCTCGCCTGCGTGTGGGTCGGCCGCGACGACTCGACCCCGATAGGCGACAAGATCACCGGCGGCGGGATCGCGGTCCCGATCTGGCTCGACTTCATGCAGAAGGCGCACCCGCGCACCCCGGTGCGTGACTTTCCCGTACCGGCCAACGTCAGCTTCGCGCGAGTCGAGCCATGGAGCGGCGAGAACGCGGGGCCCTATGGCGAGTCGGTGTGGATGCCGTTCGTCCGCGGCACCTTTCCGCGTAACTTCCTCGCCGCGCCGCCGGTCCGTTCGTTCGATGACCTGGTCCCTGCTCCCACGCCCTACGTTCTCGGCAAGTGCACATCGCCGCCCTGTTTGTGACCGTCACCGAGGTCACACCAGGGGTTCGAAGCGGCATGGTAGATTCGGCGCCATGCTTCGAATCGCCTTGCTCGCGAGCGTCGTCGCTGCCTGTGGTTCGGGCTCCGCGACGCCCGATGGCGGCGGTGGTGTCGATGCCGCCACCTCGGCAGCCTGTCAGGAAGCCACGACCTACTCGAACCTCGCCACCATCGAGGCGAAGATCTTCAAGACGTCCTGCATCTTCTCCGGATGCCACAATGGCGGCGCCAGCGATGCCGGCAAGCTCGACCTCCGCGCGGGCGCGGCATTCGCGCACCTGGTGAACATCGACGCCAAGGTCGAGGTCGGCCGCAAGCTCGTGGTGGCGAGCGATCCGGCGAAGAGCTACTTGCTCTTGATGCTCGGCCAGGTCGCCCCCCAGGACGCGGACCCACCCACCGTCGCTCCGCCAGCAACCATCGGCTTCATGCCCCAGGGAACCGGCAACCAGCGGCTGTGCCCCGAGAAGCGAGCCGCGGTCGAGCGCTGGATCATGATGGGCGCCCTCGACAACTGACGAGACCGATCTCGATCCCAGGTTTCAGCATTCTCCCGGGCTTCGGCCTCACTAAGTCTTCGTTCGACAAGCGCAATTCGCTGGCCGTCCGCTTGACGCGACTGGCCCCCTCTCGTTACAACAATCGGGTCTTGCGAGGGAGCGCGCGTTGCGCATGACCCCTGCAATCAGGAACGGAAGAAATATCGATGAGCTGGCTTAGTGAACTGTTCCAAAAGGGCGGGCCCTTCTTCATCGTCAACACGTTCTTCTTGGCCATCGTCATCGCGCTCATCGTCGAGCGGTCGATCTACTTCCTTGGCCGTGGCCACCTGAACGCGAAGGCGTTCCTCGAGCAGCTCCGCAAGCTGCTCTCGGCCAACAACGTCGATCGCGCCAAGAAGCTGTGCGATGCCACCACCGCGCCGGTCGCGCGGGTCGCCAAGGCAGGCCTCAACCGTCTGCACCGCGGAGAGGCGGCGGTCGCCCAGGCGATGGAAGAGACGATGACGGACACGCTGCCCGAGGTGAAGACCCGGATCGGCGCACTGTGGTCGCTCGCCAACATCTGTACGCTCATCGGTCTGCTCGGCACGATCACCGGCCTCATCCGCACGTTCCGCTCGATCGGCGACCTCAACCCCGCCGACGCCAAGAAGGAGCTGTCCGACGGCATCTCCGAGGCCATGTACAACACGGCCTTCGGTCTGTTCATCGCGCTGATCTGCATGGTCGGTCACCTCCTGCTGTCGTCCGCCATGAAGAAGGTCATCTCCGATCTCGAGGCGTTCAGCCTCCGGTTCGAGAACCTGCTCGCCGACGGTGCCGCCGGCGCGACCGCCTCGAGTCGTGCGCCTGGCTCGCCGACCGATCTGGATCCAGGCGAGAACCAGTCGTCCTGAGCTGACATGGAATACAGCGCACAACGGGTTCGCTCGAAGACTCGCGCCGCCGTCAGGAAGCGCGAGGACAACATCGAGCAGGATGAGATGGAGAGCGGCGAGCTCAACCTCATCCCGTATCTCGACATGGTCACGAACCTCATGCTGTTCCTGCTCGCGTCGGTGACGGCGGGCCTGATCCTGTCGCAGATCAACACCACCCTGCCCGACCGCGCACCGCCCGGCGGCAAGCCGGTCACACCTTCCACCAACCCCGACGATGAGCCGCTCGGCCTCTTCGTCTCGATCCAGCGCAACGAGATGATCCTGTGGTCGACGAGCAAGCTGGAGGGCACGCTCAAGCAGCCCAAGCCCGGCTACGTGTTCACCCGCGTCGCAGGGACGCAAGGAATGGCGTGCGACGGCCCGTACATGTGCGAGAGCAACGTGTGTGTGGAGGGCGTCTGCGTCGCCAGCAAAGAGGATCCGCAGCCGATCTACCCGTACCGCAAGCTCAATGATGCGCTGCAGGAGATCGCGACGCGGCGCTATGCGGGCAAGCAGCGCAAGCCCAACACCTACACCATCGTCCTGCAGGCCGATGGCTCGATCCCGTACTCGGTGATCGTCTCGACCATGGCGGCGATGCGCTGCAAGCTCCCGGAGTTCGGCAAGGTCTCGGTCTCGTGCCGGCTCCCGAACGAGGATCCCGATTTCTTGAAGTCAGGCGAGCCGCTGTCGAAGGACGGCAAGTTCTTCAATACCGAGAAGGCTGGCTACGACCCCAAGACCATGGCGCTGTTTCACAACATCCAGTTCTCGACGGGGTTCGAATGAGCTTCTCGCCGCGGGAAGCACGCGGCATCGTCCGCAAGGCCGTCGGGCGCGTCCCCGAGGGCGAGGAGATCCGTCACCTCAACATCATGCCGATGATGGACATGATGACGATCCTCCTGGTCGCGTTCATCGCCCAGGCAGCCGCCAGTGCGACCGACGTCGCCGCCCGCACCGTCTCGTTGCCCCCGATCCAGGCCGACGAGCAGCTCGCGTCCGACTCGACGACGCTCATCATCACGAAGAACGGCATCGTGGTCGAAGGCCAGCCGATCGCCTCGATCACGAATGGCCAGGTGGATTGCGGCGCCAAGGAAGGCGGCTGCCTCGGGGTGAAGATCACGAAGCTGACCAGCTTCCTGTCGACCCTGCACAAGAACCAGCTCGTGAAGGCCAAGGAGAAGGGCAAGGTCGATGAGGCCAAGCTCTCCGAGCTGATGATCATCGCGGACCGCACGACCCCCTACCGCCTCCTCACGGAGGTGATGTACTCGGCCAAGCAGAACGAGGCGGGCTACCGCCATTTTCGCATGATCGTCGAGAAATCGTTCCCGCAGAACCCCAAGAAGTAGTCCGCCCGGGCGCTCACACGGCGGGCATTGCGGGCTCGCCACCGGGCCTGTTGACGCTATAATCGTTGACATGAAGCTCGTCGGCGAACGTCGTGCTCTCGCGGCCGCCATCATGGCGTTCTATTTCCTGGGATACGCAGTGCTCGCGTTGTCCCAGGTGATGCCACCGCTCACCAAGGCTCTCGCCGCGATCGCCGGGGTCTATGGCCTCGCGTTCTTCGCGCTGGTCGCCGGCTACTTCTGGGCGCGCTGGTACTCGGTCGGGGTCGGCCTGTATGGCGTGATCACGTCCGCGATCGGCATCTGGCAAATAGGCGCCGAGCCGGTCTTGTTGTTCATCGGCGCGACCCACCTCGCGGCAACGATCATGCTGTGGGGCAGAACGATGGCGCTGTCGTACGACGGCCAGTCCGCGTGGCGCGAGAAGTTCCACATGGACGACAACGCGGTCCAGAAGCTCGGTGGCTCGGTGATGAAGGCTGGCGTGTCGCTGCCGTTCGTCCTGCTCTACGCCCTGGCGCCCAAGCCCGATGGCGCGTCGTTGATCGCGTCCATCGTCGCCCTCGCCCTCACCGGCCTGGGCATCCGCGCGCTCGTCCAGCTCAAGACCTGGGGAGTGCTCGCGCTCGGCGCCGCCGGTGCGCTGCTGCTGACGCTCGCCGGCGTGGATCTACTCCAGGGCGATGGCCTCAGCGTCGCCCAGCCGGCGCTGGCTGGAAGCTTGCTCGTCGCGGCTGCGGTGCCGTTCCTCGCCCCGATCGCTCGCTTCGCAGCACGCTAGAAGCTCGATCCGAACTTCGCGGAGATTCACCCCGCAAGGGGGGCTCCTCGCCTGGGGAGGTTTCGGTCCTCAGGACGCGGACCGAAACCGATCGATTGGCTCGGGGCCCCGTGAGACGGCCGGTGTGGATCGCCGCCTCACCCTGTCAGCTGCTCGCGAGGCGTCCGGACTTTACGTCGGCCCGGGTGTGCCGTATGACCAGGGGCGATGCGTACCCTCGCAATGTTTGCCATCGCGTCGGCCGTGGCGGTCTCGGGCCTGGCCACCCGGAGCGCGGTCGCGGTGCCCAACAAGCCCGGTGCCAAAGCGACCGCCGCGTGCGGCGTCAAGGTGCTGCCGCTGGTGACCGGCAACACGTGGACGTACACGCCGATCTCGGCGCCAAACCCGATCGCTGTGGAGCTCGTGAAGCTCGCTCCGCCGCAGGCGCGCCAGATCGTGATCAGCGTCAAGTCGATCGAGAGCAAGGGCGGCGATACGGTCGCAACGCTCGAAGAGAAGCTCACGTACGAGATCGTTGCCAAGACCGACAAGAAGCCGGCGGTGATGTCCGAGGTCGTCGTCAACACGACGATCATCTGCAACGCCAAGAAGTTCGAGATCTCGCCAGACTCGTTCTTCTTCGCCGCCGAGCCCGGCGGGTTTCGCGAGCTCACGTTCGACAAGGTCGATCGCTCCAAGGACACGAGCTGGAAGCTCAGCGCCGGCAAGATTGGCGACGCGCCGTGGCGCGAGGACATCGTCGCCCATTTCACGCGCCAGCCGGTGAAGGGGTCGGCGGCCAAGCTGTCGGCCGGCAAGCTCGAGCTCGAGCGCTCGTTCACGCCCGAGCTCCCCGAGCTGGTGATGACCCTCTCGGGCCAGAGCTACAAGGCGGCCGAGAAGCTGGCGCTGATCACCACCGGCCGTGTGACGCTGGATGAGCCGGCCTCGCCGAACCCTGTGCCCTCCGAGCTGCCCAAGAACTGGCAGTCGAAGATCTGGCTCAAGGACGATGTCGGCGTCGTCCAGACGCTGAACATGTACGCGCACATGTACCAGCTGACCAGCGTTCAGCTGAACTGACGCGATGACGAGCGGGAGACCTGGCGGGAACCCGGGCGGGAAACCGTGCAGGCGATGACGGGTGACAAGGCTCGCCCTCGCTGGCGGCTGACCAAGCCGCTCCGCGCTCGCATCCGCGCCGGGCATCCGTGGATCTACGATCGCGCGCTCGAACCACCCCGCGGCCTCGTGGCTGGTGACCTCGTCACGATCACCGACGATGAAGGGCCGGTCGCGACCGCGCTCGCTGATCCAACCTCGCCGATCCGGGCGCGTGTGCTCGATGGTCCCGGCGCCGTGATCGACCGCGGATGGGTCCAGGCGCGCACCGAGGCTGCCGCGGCCCGGCGCTCGCGCGATCCCCTGCTCATCGGCTGCACCGGCTGGCGACTCGTCCACGGCGAGGCCGATGCCTGCCCGGGGCTCGTCGTCGACCGTTACGTCGACACCGCCGTGATCGTGTTCGACGGCCCAGCGGCCGCGGCGTTCTGGCGACCGTACTTGCCCGACGTGCTGCAAGGGCTCGAGCGCGGCGGCGCAGAGCTCCACCACGTCTGGGTGCGCGGCGAGCGTCGTGACCGCGGCGGGTCCGAGGCGGTGCGCGGTGATCCCCCCGCCAAGATCACGATCGCCGAGGACGAGGCACGGTTCGCGGTCGACGTGCGCGCCGGCCAGAAAACCGGATTCTTCCTCGACCAACGTGAGAACCGGCGCACGATCCGCCGGCACGCGGCGGGGAGCTCGGTCCTCAACGTGTTCGCTTACACCGGCGGGTTCTCGCTGCACGCGGCGCTCGGCGGGGCCACGCGGGTGACGTCGGTCGACATCGCGGCGCCCGCGCTCGCCGGCCTCGAGACCAACCTCGCGCTGAGTGGCCTGCCAGGCGATTCGCACGAGCGCGTGGCGATCGATGCCTTCGAGTACCTGGCACGGGCCCACCAGCAGGGCCGGCGCTGGGACCTCGTGATCGTGGACCCGCCGAGCTTCGCACCCAGCGAGCGCGCGAAGCCGGCCGCGCTCGCGGCCTATCGCAAGCTCGTCATCGCGGCGCTTGGCGTGGTGGAGCCTGGCGGCCGGTTCGCGCTCGCATCGTGCTCGAGCCATGTCACCGAGGCCGACCTGTTCGAGGTCGTGGCGGGGCTCGAGCGGGTTCCCGGCACCACCACGGCACGACTTCGGCTCGCCGCAGGCGCGGCGTCTGACCATCCGGTCGTGCCAGCGTTTCCGGAGGGTAGGTACCTCAAGTTCCTGTTATTTGACCTGGGATAGCAGTCTCAGGGTGAGGCAGATCGTGGGCATCTCCTGAGGCCCGTCGTGGGCACTCCCGTGATGGATCCCTGGAGCCAATTCGGAGGTTGACGGAGCCACCTACATCTCGTTACTGAAGTGCCTCCATGCGCGCGACCCTTGTCCTGTCAGCCCTGTCGCTCTCGATGTTCGGGGCCCTGTCTTGCGGCGGAAACAACAACGGGGACGATCAGCCCCTGCCTGAATGCTCCGACACCATCGACAACGATGGCGACGGGACGACGGACTTTCCCGATGACCTCGGGTGTACGAGCGCGATCGACGAGACCGAGGACAGCCCCACGATGCCGCAGTGCAACGACGGGCGCGACAACGACGGTGACGGCAAGGCCGACTACCCCGCGGACCCGGGCTGCTTCGCGCCACAGGCTGACGGCGAGGAAGACGATTGCCCCACGGGCCCGAACTGCCCTCAGTGCGGCAACGGCCAGGACGACGACATGAACAGCGCGACCGACTACCCGAGCGATCCAGGCTGCGAGAGCGCCGCGGATACGAGCGAGTTCTTGAACAACCCGATCGCCTGCGGCGTCGGCCTCAAGATCAAGCAGCTGCCCCCGAGCGGCACCGACATGGGCATGCTCGATTCGAGCAGCACGTCGATGGTCACCTCGCCGTGTGGCGGTGGTGGCGGCGCACCGGCGATCGCCTACATCTTCAACCTGTCCAAGCCGAAGGTCCTCGTCGCGAGCACGGACAACCCCGACACCGTCGCCGACACCGTGATCGACGTCCGCAAGGCCGACTGCATGAACCCGGACTCGGGCCTGGTGTGCAGCGACGACATCGACGCCAACAATACGAGCTCGTCGGTGACCCAGGCTCTCGACGCGGGCACGTACTACCTGATCGTCGAAGGCCATGACTCGAGCTCGCTCGGAGCGTTCACGCTCGACGCCCACCTGTTCAATGGCGTCGGCACCGAGTGCACGGACCAGGCCGAGTGCGGTCCCGGCCTGACCTGCCGGATTCCGGTCGGCCAGACGCTGATGGTGTGCGCGAAGCCCCCCTGCAGCGATGGCATCGACGACGACGCCGACGGCAAGACCGACTACCCGAACGACCCCGGCTGCGGCACGCCCGAGGGCACCACGGAGGTCGATGACTGCCCGTCCGGCCCGAACTGCCCCGAGTGCGCGAACGGCGCTGACGATGACCTCGACACCACGACCGACTACCCGGCCGACTTGACGTGCAAGGCTGCCGGTGACGCGAGCGAGGCGTGCCCGACGTCCGAGGGTGTGCAGCTGCTGACCGAGCCCGTGACCACCGGCACCACCGTCGGCGCGACGGATGACTCCCACCCGACGTGCGGCTCGCAGACCTCGCTGGCACCCGACCGCACCTACCGGCTGGACCTGCCGCCGACGACCACGCTGTCGATCAGCACCACCGGGATCTCCATCGTCAAGACGCTGCTCAACTCGACGTGCGCGGGCACCCCGATCAACTGCAGCACCGCGACCACGCAGACCGTCGCGAATCTCGCGGCCGGCACCTACTACTTCGTGGCCGATGGCAGCTTCACCACCAGCGCCGGCGCGTACACGATCAACCTCAGTGGCACGATCGCGAACGCGGCGAGCTGCGAGGGCGCGCTCGCGGTGTCCGGCGCGCTGAAGTGCGGCGCCGGCTTCGCGTGCAAGGGCACCGCGGGCGCGCGGACCTGCCAGGTCGCCCAGTGCAACGACAACATCGACAACAACAGCAATGGCAAGAAGGACTTCCCGAACGATCCAGGCTGCCTCAGCAGCAGCGACGACACCGAGACCAACGTGTGCCCCGGCGCGAACTGCCCGGTGTGCTCCAACGGGATCGATGATGACATGGACGGCAAGACCGACTTCCCGCTCGACGTCAGCTGCGTCGCGGCCTCGGGCTCCAGCGAGAGCTGCACCGCCTCCGAGGGCGTGGCCACGCTCACGATGCCGACCACCGCGGGTGACACGTCGACCGCGACCGATGACGTCAAGCTGGCCTGCGCGTCCACGACGTCCGTGGGCAAGGACCTCACCTACAAGCTCGATGTCCCGGCGCTCACCACGTTGAAGTTCGTGCTCACCAACTCGTTCGACGCCGCGACCGCGGTGTTCAGCTCGACGTGCCTCGCCCCCGCGGTGGCCTGCAGCGATCCGAACACGCTGACGTTGAACACCGTCGCCGCCGGCACGTACTTCTACGTCGTCGATGGCTTCTCGACCGGCTCGGGGCCGTTCACGGTCGCGGTGTCCGGCACGATCGCCACCAACGCGAGCTGCGAGTCGGCGCTCGCGCAGTCCGGCGCCCTCACCTGCGCCACGGGCTTCGCCTGCAAGGGGACGGCTGGCGCACGGACCTGCAAGCCGGCCGCGTGCAGCGATGGCATCGACAACAACAGCAACGGCAAGATCGACTACCCGAATGACCCGGGTTGCTCGAGCGGGGCGGACGACACCGAGGTCACCGTGTGTCCCGGCGTGAACTGCCCGGTCTGTTCGAACGGGCTCGATGACGACACCGACACGTTCCTCGATTACCCCGCGGACTTCGGCTGCGCGGCGGCGGGCGCGATGAGCGAGGTGTTCTGCACCGGCGAGCCCGACTTCGGCGGCGCTATCACCACGGCGGTGACCACCGGGACCCTGGCGGGCGGTGCCGACAACTACGACCAGACGTGCCAGACGAACACCGGCAACGACACCGCGCTCGCGCTGCAGCTGCCGGTCCCCGTGGCCTCGCTCCAGATCGACACGATCGGCTCGACGATCTCGGACACCGTCGTGTCGCTCAAGGATGCCGCCTGTGGCACGCAGCTCGGCTGTGACGACGACAGCGATCCGAACAGCCTGCGCTCGCTGCTGACCGTCACCAACGTCCCGGCGGGCAACTACGCCATCCAGGTCGACAGCTTCGGCACGTCGAACAACGGCGCGTTCACCCTGAACGTCAAGGGCACCGTCGCCGCCCAGACCGCCTGCACCTCGCCGCTGTTTGCAGCAGGCGTGCTCGTGTGCCCGACCGGCACGACGTGTACCGCCAACAAGTGCCAGTAGCGACGGCGCCGGGGTAGCAGGTTGCCGAGAGAGGTCGACCTGCTAGGCCGCGCGGACCCGGCCGCGCTCGATGGCGACCCGACGCAGCCGAGCGGCCCGCGCGTTCATCACGCGCTCCTCCTCGTCGGTGCGGTGGTCGTAGCCGAGCAGGTGGCACAGGCCATGAGACGCGAGGTGGAGGAGCTCGGCATGCAGCCCGCGCTTCGCCTGACGGCGCGCGGTCTCGACCGAGATCACAAGGTCACCCAGCAGCTCGGGATGTAGCGCGGCGCCCGGCCCCTCGCGCTGCGCGAACGCCAGCACGTCGGTGGCCTTGTCCTTGTCCCGATAGTCACGGTTGAGCTCGCGGATCGCGACGTCGGTGGTGAGCCGCAGCCCGACCTCGAAGTCGGCGCGACCTTCGGTGCGTGCGGCGGCCCGGACCATCCGGCCAACCTCGGTCCGCAACCGACGCAACAGGACCGACGCGAACGTCAGCCCCTCGTCGAGCGTCACGTCCAGCGCCACGTCACGTCCGGTCGTCGCGTGACGTCAACGCCCAGATCCGATCGCGGACGAACACGTCGAACAGGTCGGTGTCGAGCTGGCCGCGCTTGACGTCGGACGCCAGGATGTCGAGCGCGCGGTCGACCGGCATGGCCTTCTTGTACGGTCGATCCTTCGCCGTGAGCGCGTCGTAGATGTCCGCGATCGCCATCATCCGCGCGGGCACCGGGATCTGGTCGCCCTTGAGCTGCCTCGGGTAGCCCGTGCCATCGAGCTTCTCGTGGTGCGCGTGCGCGATGGTCGGCACATCGCGCAGGGTACGGCTCCACGGGATCTGGCACAGGAAGTTGTACGTGTGCGTGACGTGGCTGTTGATCTCGAGCCGCTCGGGCTCGGTCAGCGAGCCACGCCGGATCTGCAGCGAGCTGGCCTCGCAGCCATGCAAGAACGGCCCGATCGCATCATGATCGTCGCGATAGGTCATGCCGGCGATCTCGGCGATCCGCTCGAACCCGCCCTGATCCAGCACGGTGGGCTCGTTCGCGGACAGGATGAACATGATGATGTCGTCGAGCTCCGCGACCCGGCCAACGAGCTCGTTATCGACCGCGGTCAGCCGCTCGTGGACCTCGTCGCGCGTCGACTCCATCAAGTAGCGGACCTTCTTCTCGAGGCCCTCGATCTTCATGCCACGCTTGATCAGCTGGAAGCGCTGCAGGATCAGCGCGCGCTCGTGCTCGTAGAGCTTCTTGGCCTTGACCAGGATGTGCTCGCGGACGCCGACCTTGCCGAAGTCGTGGAGCAGCGCCGCATACTGAATCTGCGTCAGGTCGTCCTTCGAGAACCGGACATCGCGGTATTGCCCGGAATCGGCGCGATTGACCGACTTGGCGAGCCCGACCGTGAGCTCGGCGACGCGCTCGGAGTGACCCGATGTGGTCGGATCGCGGGACTCGATCGCGGTGACGGCGGCCTTCACGAAGCCGTCGAACAGCGTCTTGACCTCCTCGTAGAGCAGCACGTTCTCGAGCGCGATGCCGGCCTGCGAGGCGAGGGTCGAGACGTAGGCCTCGGAGATCTCGTCGAACGGCACGATGCCGTGCTCGAAGTCGCTCGGGACGTCGAGCTGGATCCAGCCCTTCGCGCGCTTGTTGATCAGCTGGATCACGCCGATCACGTCGGATCGCGCGGAGATCATCGGGACCGCGAGCACCGACCGGGTCTGGTAACGGTGCTGGTCGTCGAACGTGCGGTCGTGGACGAAGCTGTTGCCGGTTACTTCGAGCGCATAGAGATCGGGGACGTTGATGCGGTCGCCCGAGATGACGCACTGCCCGACGATCGACGACGGCGACACCTTCATCGTGAAGCCCGCCGGCGGCAACGTCCGGCTGTCGTTCTGCGACACCGCGAACCGCAGCATGCGCTTGGACAGATCCTCGTCGGTTCCCTCGACGATGTAGACCGAGCCAGCGTCGGCGTTGGTGACCTCGCAGGCCCGGCGCAGGATGATCGCGAGCAGCGACTGGATGTCGCGCTCCTGCGACAACGCGCGGCCAATCGAGATCAGCATGTCGTTCTCGTGCCGTGACCGCTCGAGCTCGAGCTCGATGCCGGCACAGGCCATCCGCTGCGCGATCGCGTCGGCCCGGGTGCGCAAGGTCAACAGGAGCCGCGCCATCCCGATCGGCGCCGAGATCGCCATGAGATCGGCGTCGCTTGGCATCGTGTCGAGCCGCGCCTCCTCGATCTCGCGATCCTGGCCGACCACGATCAGGCCGTAGTTACCCGATCGCGCGCGGACCAGGTGCGGTCGCAGCAGCGCCTCGTCGCGCCACACCTCGGGCCACACCAGCACGAGCATCACCGGCATCCGCGCGCGTTGCGCCACCACCTCGAGCTCGATCCAGCCATCCCCCTGACGGCGCACACGATAGCCGAGCATCCGTCGGTCGCGCGCCACGGCGCTGACCAGGTCGTCTGGGCTCGCAACCACCATCGTGGTCAAGAGCCTACACCGTCTGTCCCTGCGGTCGGAGGGGACTCCGCCGGATCGCGGTCACGAGCTTCGGAACGCGCCCGGTCCCGCGCGTCGTAGGCACGGATCAGCGCCGCGACGAGGGGGTGGCGAACCACGTCGACATCGGTGAACTGGACCATGCCGATGCCACGGATCCCATCGATCAGGTCGATCGCGTCACGCAGGCCGCTGCGCTGGCCCGACGGGAGATCGGTCTGGGTGATGTCGCCGGTGACGACCACCTTGGAGTCGAAGCCCATGCGCGTGAGGAACATCTTCATCTGTGCCGGCGTCGTGTTCTGAGCCTCGTCGAGAATCACGAACGAGCTGGACAGCGTCCGGCCGCGCATGAACGCGAGCGGCGCGATCTCGATCGTGCCATCGGCCATCAGGCGCTCGAGCCGGTCCGCATCGAGCATGTCGTGGAGCGCGTCGTAGAGCGGCCGCAGGTACGGATCGACCTTCTCCTCGAGCGTGCCGGGCAGAAAGCCGAGCTTCTCGCCTGCCTCGACCGCGGGGCGGGTCAGGATGATCCGCTTGATTTGCTTGTCGAGCAGCGCACGCACCGCGAGCGCGACAGCGAGGTACGTCTTGCCGGTACCGGCCGGGCCGACCGAGAACACGATGTCGTTCCCCCGGACCTGGTCGACGTACCGTTTCTGGGCCGCACCCTTGGGGGCGATCGGACGGCCGGCTCGGGGGGTCAAGATGATCTCGCCGAACACCTGCTGGATCGATGCGCTGGCGTTGCCGCCGTTCTGCACCAGCCTGACCGCACGCACGACATCGTCCGATGATAGGGGCTTACCGGAGAGCGCGAGATCGTAGAGCTGCTCGATCGCGGACTTCGCGATCGCGGTCGCGGCCTCGTCGCCCTCGATCGTGATCTCGTTGCCGCGGACGTTGACCTGCGCACCGGCGGTGCGCTCGATCAGCTTGAGCCGGCTGTTGTTGCTACCGCACAGCGCCTGGAGCGCCTCGGGATCGTCGAATGCAAGCTTCTCGCGTCGGATGGTCTGCGTCACGTGGCACTGCATGCACCTGGGCGAAGGTCCGGCCCACGCGCGAAACGGTCGTATAGCACGTCCGGGCGGAACGCCGATTGCTATGGTGCGCTGCATGGACCAAGGCGCGCATCAGCCCCCGGCCACCACGGCATCGTCGCCCGGCGCATCGCTGACCCGGCTCGTCGAGATCATGGATCGGCTGCTCGCGCCCGACGGCTGCCCGTGGGACCGCGAGCAGACGCTCGACACGTTGCGGCCGTTCCTCATCGAGGAAACCTACGAGGTGCTCGATGCACTCTCGCGCAAGGACGTCCCCGGACACTGCGAGGAGCTCGGCGATCTGCTGATGCAGATCGTCTTCCAGGCGGCGATCCGGCGTGCCGAGGGTGCGTTCGACATCGACGCCGTCGTCGCCGCGATCTCCGACAAGCTGGTGCGCCGTCACCCTCACATCTTCGGACAGACGACCGGCGTCGAGACCAGCGAGCAGGTGCTCGTGCAGTGGGAGCAGATCAAGCAGGCCGAGAAGGCGGCGGCCGGCATCAATGCCGACCGCATGCTCGGCGGCGTGAAGCCCGCCCCTGCCCTCGTTCGCGCGCAGCAGCTCGGCAAGAAGGCGCACAAGGTCGGCTTCGACTGGCCGAGCTGGGAAGGCTCGCTCGACAAGGTGAAGGAGGAGACGACCGAGATCGAGGAGGCGGCGCGGTCGGGCGATCGCGCCGCAATGCATCACGAGATCGGCGACCTGCTCCTGGCGGTCGTGAACCTCGCTCGCAAGCTCGAGGTCGATTCCGAGAACGCACTGCTCGATGCGACCCAGCGGTTCGTCTCCCGGTTCGAGTATGTCGAAGACCGGTTGATCGAGCGGGGCAAGACGCCCCGATCATCGAACCTCGAAGAGATGGATGCGCTGTGGGATGACGCGAAGGCAAGCGGCCGATAATCGCGCCCCGTCGTTGACACGCTGCGTGACGAAAGTGATGCATTTTTGTGCAGGGAAGATCGAGTGGATGCGATCTCGATGAGATCCGAGTCGCCGTCACCAAGCGGTCCGCAAGTTATCCACATGCAGCGGTGGGTACTCCCGCCAACTGGAGAAGATCCGACGGAGATCCGGGGATCCGCGAACCGCCCCACGCCAGTCGATCGGGTTCGGTCCGCGCCCTGAGGGCCGAGCCCCCCCTTTGGCGAGGGGGCCCCCTTGCGGAAGCCCCCCTCGTACCGGCCGGGCCGGCGCGCCACCGCCCTCCGTGGGGCTTGACACCCGGTGGCAGGCGGGTTAACCACCTGCTCCTTCAGGAGAATCCCAGTGGCTAATATCCGGTCTGCCCAGAAGCAGAATCGCAAGATGATCAAGAACCGTGCGCGTAACCGTGCGGCAATGGCAGCCCTTCGTACGTCGGTGAAGAAAGCGCGCGCCGCGGTCGACACCAACGCCACGGACGCCGGCAAGCTGCTCAAGAAGGCCGTGTCGATCATCGACGGTGCCGTGACCAAGGGCATCCTCAAGCGCGGCACTGCGTCCCGCTACATCTCGCGTTTGCACACTCGCACCGCCCCCGCCGCCACCGCCGCCGCCTGATCCGCGCGGCGTCGGGCTCGGCTCGCACCGGGCGATTGGCTAGTTGTCGTCGTCGCTATCGCCGGCGGTGATGCCGTACTTCCGCAGCAGCTTGTGGAGGTACTTGCGATCCATGTCGGCATCGCGCGCGGCCTTCGAGATGTTGCCGTCGGCACGGCGAAGGAGCCACGCCAGATAGCGACGCTCGAACAGCTCGTTCCACTTCTCCTTGGTGTCGCGGAACGACAGCCCGGCCTCGAACTCGGCGCCATCGCGAAGGTGCGCGGTGCGGCCGGAGTCGGCCCCTGCTCGTACATCGAGCGGAGCGACCAACATTCCGGGATCGGCACCGAGGGCGAGCGCGCGCTCGATCACGTTGCGAAGCTCGCGCACGTTGCCTGGCCAATCATGCGCCATCAACGCGGCCCGACTGGCGTCGCTGAGCTCGGCCGCGCCCCCCGGGGCGAGCTTCAGCAGCATCGCGTCGATCAACAACGGAATGTCCTCGCGGCGCTCGCGGAGCGCCGGCGCAGTGATCGGGACGACGTTGAGGCGGAAGTAGAGATCCTCGCGGAACTTGCCCTTCTCGACCTCGGAGCGCAGGTCCTTGCGGGTCGCCGCGATCACGCGGAGGTCGACCTTGGTGGTCTTCATGCCACCGACCCGGCGAAGCTCGCGCTGCTCGATCACGCGCAGCAGCTTGGGCTGGAGATCGAGCGATAGCTCACCGAGCTCGTCGAGGAAGACGGTGCCGCCGTTCGCGAGCTCGAAGGCTCCCTGGCGGGCCGCGACTGCCCCGGTGAATGCACCCTTCTCGTGTCCGAATAACTCGCTCTCGATCAGCGTGCCTGCGACCGCGCCGCAATCGACCACGATGAACGGCGCGGCACTGCGCGGCGACAGCTGATGGAGCGTGCGGGCGATCATGTCCTTGCCGGTGCCGGTCTCGCCCTCGATCAGGACGGTCGCATCGGTGGGCGCGATCTTCTCGATCAGGCCGAAGATCTCGCGCATCGCGGGCGACTTGCCGACCATCTCGCCGAGCTGTTCCTTCTCGCTGGGGAGGATCTCGATGCGCTCGTCGAACGGCGTGAACTTGAGCTCGCAGGACCCGGCGGCGATCACCGAGCCCGCCCGCAGGTACGCTTCCTTGACCTCGGCGCCGTCGAGGAACGTGCCGTTCGTGCTCTTCATGTCGCGAACCAGGTACCCCTTGGCGTCGCGCATGATCTCGAAGTGGACGCGTGACACGGTCTCGTCGCCGAGCACGAGGTCGTTGGCGTCCGGCGCCTTGCCCACGCGGAACGTGTCACCCGCGATCACGAACTCGGTGCCGCGTTGCGCACCCTTGATGACGACGAGCTTGCACCTTCGGAGGTTGACGGTCGCCGGCGTCGCTTCGCGCCGGATCCGTGTCCCCGTCAAGTGCTCCATTCTAAAATGGTACCGCGATCGAGCCTGGGCGGGCCACTCGACGTAGCGAAGCGGAGGCGATGTGTTGTTTGACGTCTGCAACGAGAGTACGGTTTGGTAAGTGTTGCGTTCCTGGGGAGTCGCACTCGCTGCGCTTGCGATCGTCGTTTGCGCACACCGCATCACGCGCGCCCAGCCAGCGCTCGGAGGCACGGCGGTCGCCGCGAAGCCCTCCGACGCCCCGCTCCCTTCGTGTCTCGACCAGACGATCCGCGACCAGCTCGGCGCCGAGCTCAAGCCGCGTGGCGTCCAGAAGCGCGACTTCAAGAAGAACAAGAAGATCGTCCTCGTCGGTCACGGCGGGCTGTTCGGCGGGGATCTCACCTCGTCGAGCTGGATCGCCGGCGGCTCGCTGGGGTTCTTCTTCACCGAAGACCTGGGCGTCCAGGCCGAGGTCGCGCTGACCCCGCTGACGCTCGATCTCGATGCACCGCTCAACAAGTTCTTCGGCGACAATCGGTTCGACCCCGGCATGGCGTACATCGGGCTCGCCAACCTGATCTGGTCGCCGGTCCACGCCAAGCTCAAGATGGGCGGCGGGATCGTGCACGCCGATCTCATGGTGTTCGCCGGGGGTGGGCGGATGTTCCACGACGCGGTGCAGGGCTTGTCGTTCGATGCCGGCTTCGCGCTCGATCTGTTCGTGACTCACGCCCTCACGATCCGGATCGACACGCGCGATCTGACCGCGATCGAGGAGATCGCCGGCGAGACCCACTTCACCAACAACTTCGTCACCACCGCAGGCCTCGTGCTGTGGATCCCATCAGGCCTGTGAAGATGCGGGCTGCAGTCGCTGTTGTCGCCGCCCTCTGCGGCCTGCATTCGGCCCGCGTTGCCGCAGCCGACGATGCTGACGACAGCGATCCCAAGCCGACCAAGCAGGTCGCGAAGGCCGACGACAGGTCGTCCGACAAGCCGGCGGGGCTTCGGACCACGCAGATGTGCATCGACCAGGAGATCGCGGATCGGCTCGCGATCAAGCGCAAGCGGCGCGGCGCGGTGGACCGGCTGTTCGTCAAGCAGGGCCGCCACGAGCTCTCGGTCGGCGGCGGGTACTACGCCAGCGATCTGCTCTCGGGAACGTACCTCGTGAGCAGCTCGTACACGTATCACATGACCGACGAGACGGCCGTCGAGTTCTCGTTCGCGTGGACGCACGCCAACGCCGACCTCATCCGCGCGCTCGAGGACAAACGCGGCACGGTGATCACCGACACGTACGCGCGGATGATCTTCGGCGAGTCGCTGCTCGTGTGGAGCCCGGTGTACGGCAAGCTGCGACTTGGAGGGTCGATCGTCCACTTCGACCTTCACGCCGACATCGGCGTCGGGGTCATCGATTCGAAGACGAGCCGGGGAGCCTCCGGGGTGCTCGGGTTCGGGTTTAAGCTGTTCATGGGGCAAGCTGCCGCCTTGCGGATCGACGCTCGCAACCGGACCTTCCGTCAGGAGCTGCTCGACGAGCGGTTCCTCGTCAACGACAGCGCCATCACAGCCTCTCTGTCGTTGTTCCTGCCGTTTCACAACTGAGCTCAGGTGGCGCTCGCTGCCTCATTTGCGGAGAACACAGCATGCGCATGCGAACCCTGATCTTGATGGTGCTCGTGCCGACGCTCGTGAACGCCAGCGCGGACGCTGCACCGCGGCCGAAGAAGAAGCCCGCAAAGCCGGCGAAGAATGCCACCACCAAGCCCGTCGATGCGTCCACCGAGCCGACCACGCCCGAGCCGGTTCCCGATCCGAAGCCGACCACCGCGACGCCCCCGAGCGTGGCCCCGGCGAGCACCAACCCAGCCACGCCTGCCGGTGGTGGCGGCCCGGGAACCGGTGGCGGCGGGGGTGCGGGCGGCGGCAGCGGAGACGCCGCGAAGGCCGAGGCCACCGACAAGTCGCACGGCGACGAGCCCGACGTCGACTCGCTCCGTCAGGAGTACCTGGCGCTGCGCGACGAGCTGTTCAAGTCCAGGGCGCGCGCGAACGCGGTCGCCAGCCAGCTCTACTCGACGCGCATCCAGGTCAAGCTCACGTACACCACCGCCCGCTACTACAATCCCGCGAAGGCCACGATCCGGCTCGACGGTGCGAGTGTCTACGAGAACGCGACCGGCGGGATCTCGGGTGACGACGGCGTCCGGTTCGATGGCTACGTCGCGCCCGGGCGTCACCTCCTGACGTTCCGGGTCGAGGCCACCGGTAAGGACGACGATACGTTCACCTCGGTGACCGAGACCCAGATCGTCGTCAAGGCGGTCGCGGGCAAGGACCTCGTCGTCGCTGCCAGGGCCCACGACAGCGGTGACATCGCCTATGAGTGGAAGCGCAAGGAGCGCGGCAGCTACGGTCTCGGGATCGACGTCGGCGTGAAGACCACGCCGCGCGCGGCGGGATCCGATGACGGCGACGCCAAGCCAGCTGCCCCGAAGGGCAAGAAATGAAGGCGCTGGCCGCGGTCGCGCTCGCGCTGGTCAGCCGGATCGCGAGCGCGCAACCCGACGCCAAGAGCGACTCCGCGAAGGATGTCGCGCCGCAACTCGACCCGATCGCGAGGTACTTCACCGAGCTCGAGGCGATGAAGCTCATCGACATCGAGAGCGGGAACCTCGGGACACTCCGCCACGAGCTGCAGCTCGCCGAAGGCTTCCTGCGTGATGGCGCGTTCGGGACCGCCGCGGTCGCGCTGTACACGATCGTCAAGTCGCCGCGCTACGGCGCGTTCACCGACTTCGTCGAGTTCCAGAACGCCGAGTACGATCTCGGCGTCGCGCTCGCGCGTGCCGGCAGCTATGGCGCGGCGCTCGACGCCCTCGAGGCCGTGCTCCGGCGCGGACCGGCGGCCCAGTACTTCGGGCCCGCGCATCGTCGCGCGGTCGACATCGCGCTCGAGACCCGCGATCACGCGGGCGTGCTGGCGCGCATCGAGGCGATCAAGACCACCGATCCGGTGCCACCATCGGTGTCCGGCGAGCGCGCCTACCTGCGTGGCCGCGCCGCCTACGACGCTGGCAAGCTCGCCGACGCCGAGGGCGAGCTGGTCACGATCTCCAAGAAGAGCCGGATGTACTCGTCGGCCGTCTACCTGCGCGGTGTGATCCGCGCCCGCCGCGGTGAGTACAAGGCCTCGGCCGAGGCCATGTGCGAAGTCGCCGGGACGCCCGACAACGACAAGATCACGTTCGTTGTCGACGAACGCTACTTCACGATCAAGGATCTCGCGCGGCTCGGGCTCGGCCGGCTCGCCCACGAGCAGGGAGAGTACGACGACGCCTACTACCACTACTTCCAGATCCCCGATGACTCGTCGTACCTGCCCGAGGCGCTGTTCGAAGCCAGCTGGGCGATGTACCAGAAGCGCGAGCTCGCGACCTCGCGCGACCTCGTGAAGGAGTTCCTCCACGAGTTCCCGTCGTCGCCGCTGTGGCCCGAGGCGAGCCTGCTCGCTGGATACGTCGAGCTCGCCGACTGCAAGTTCGACGATTCGCAGAAGTGGTACGACCTGCTCACGGCGAAGCTCCAGCCGATCGTCGACACGATCGACAAGGCCCGCAAGGATCCCGAGCTCCGCAAGCAGCTGATGGCCGGCGCGATCACCCGCTACCGCGAGGTCCGGACCACCGGAGAGCTCGCGGGCACGAAGGTCGGCAGGACCGCCCCGACGACGCCGGTTGACGAGGTGCTCGCCCTGCTCCGCCTCGATCCGCGATTCATCCGGCTGAGCGACGCGATCACGGGGATGCACGAGCTGTCGCATGGCGCGCCCAACGTGGTGCGTGCATGGCAGAACCTCGGCACGCAGCTCTCGGAGACCAAGGTCGCCGCGGTGAGCGGGGGCAAGACCCTCGAGCAGGAGCAGCTCGCCGACGCCAACGCGGTGCTCGAAGATCTCCGACGGCTCGCCGACCAGGTCAAGCAGGCCAGGTCCGAGCTCGCCCGTGGCCGGCGCGAAGGCACGCTGCCCGCCGACACCGCGGCCACCGAAGCCAGGCGGCTCGCCGAGCTCGAGACCAAGATCGAGGACGCCCAGCACGAGGCCGTCGTGGCAGCCGATCGCGCGGCACAGCGGGTAGGAACGCAGGCCTCGGCCGGCATCCGACCGATGATCCAGGCCGACCTCGGCGAAGCGCGACGGCTCGACAAGGCGTCCCACGTGCTCGCCGTGCAACTCGAGGCCGCGGGCGACAAGCTGGCCCAGCAGGCGATCGAGAGGCTCTACGAGGACACCCGCAAGGTGCTCGACAAGGCCAAGCTCGGGAAGGTCGATGCGATCATCGGCCAGAAGCGCAAGCTCGACATCGAGGTCCAGGACCTCGCGGCCGGGCGGTTCCCCGAGGAGCTGATCGGCAAGCTGTGGAACGCGAGCATGATCGGCCGATGAGTACGAGGGCTGGCGATGAGCGCAGCCGGTCGAAAGCGCGTCGCCGGGCTCGTGCTGGCGTGGCTCCTGGCTCCCGGCCACGCCGGCGCGCAGACACCCGCGCCCGCGCGTGAGGTCCAGACTTCCCGCGGCCCGACCTCCGAGCTCTACATCCGCAAGCGGCCGGCGACGCCCGAGGCGCCGATCCTCTCGAAGGAGCTCAAGGATCTCCTCGCGACCACCGAGAAGCGGCGCGACGACAAGCGGATCCAGGCGATCGG
>JAGSPR010000053.1 GCA_018262455.1 Deltaproteobacteria bacterium
CGCGCGCCGGGCCCGCGCGGCGCGTCGGCGGGACAGCTCGACGCCGACGGCATCGAGGCCGTGCGCGTTCGCGGCGGCGAGCACGCTGCCCATGCCGCAGAACGGATCGACGACGCTGCGAGCCCCGATCGAGGCGACGAATCGCACCGCGGCCTCGCACGCCGCAGCGCCCATCGCGCGCGACCACGTCATCGTGCCCAGCGACGGCAGGACATCGGGAGTCGAATCGCCGGGCGCGAGTCGCCGGTTGCGGCTGACACACACCATGTGCGCGTACGCCGGCCGACCGAACGTGATCGTGCCAGGGGCCACGCGGCACACGATCTTGTGCCACAGCGTGTGGCTGCCGGCTGCATCGGCACCCGCCAGCACGAGGTGCGACTTGTCGATCCAGCGGCCGTCGTGCTTGACGTCGGTCTGGTAGAAGATCGCCACCGCGTCGTCGGCGACCGTGCGGCAGACCAGCGCGGCGGTGTCGACGAACCACCGCTTCCAGCCGTCGATGCCGAGCGCCGGCAGCTCCGAGTGATCGGGCAGCGACGTCACGATCGCGTGATCGTCGGGCAGCCGACCGCGGGCGAGGAACGCGAGCCCGTCGCCCTGATGGATCTCGCGGCTCGCCACGCCTGCACGCTAGCGCGTCTCTCGGTGCGTGACCGCCGGGCGCCGCGGGGATCGTCGCCGTGAGCCGGGGCCGGATCGCCCGGAGATCCACCCCGGTACCTGTCGGGTCCGCGGCCACATCGGTCGCGCCGTCGAATCGCTGGCTGAGCGATGGCATCGCCCCGGCGGCCGGATGAGAATGGACCCCTCGGTGAAGAGTCCGCCCATTCCACCCATCCCGAAGGACCTCGCGAGCCGCAACACGGGCATCGCGATCCGCAACCTGCTGGACACCCGTGACGTCCGGATGGTGTTCCAGCCGGTCGTCGACCTGCGGACGCGCAAGACCTTCGCATACGAAGCCCTCGTCCGCTCGAAGTCGCCCGCGTTCGCCAATCCGATGGAGCTGTTCGACGCCGCCGTCGAGCATTCGTGTACCGGCGAGCTCGGCCGGATGCTCCGCGAGATGTCGGTCGAGGCCTGCCCCGATCATCCGCTGTTCCTCAACGTCCATCCCGCCGAGCTTGCCGAGCATTTCCTCGTCCAGACCAACGATCCGATCTTCGACCACTCGCGCGATGTCTATCTCGAGATCACCGAAGGCGTGCCGCTCTCGCACTTCGAGCTCTGCAAGTCGATCCTGTCCGAGGTCCGGGGCCGCGGCATCTACCTCGTCGTCGACGATCTGGGCGCGGGCTATTCGAACCTCAAGTACATCGCCGATCTCCATCCCCGGGTCGTCAAGCTCGACCGCGGCCTGATCGCCGGCCTGACCCAGAACACGCGGCTGTTCAAGCTCGTGTCGGCCATCGTCGTGCTGTGCGAGCAGCTCGACGCCATGGTCGTTGCCGAGGGCATCGAGACCGTCACCGAGCTCGACGCGGTGATGGCGGCCGGCGCGCGATTCGGCCAGGGCTACCTGCTCGCCCGCCCGGCGTTCCCGCTCCCCGAGGTGACGTGGCCCGAGGACCAGGATCCCGACCTGTTCCCCGACAACCCGACGCGGATCAAGCACAAGCTGCCGACACGCAAGAAGTCGCCGACGAAGCGCTAGCGCCCTACTCGGCCAGCAGGCGCTCGATCACCGCGAAGTCCTGATCGCGGACCGCGCCCGCACGAGCACACCGGATCCGGCTCTGCGGATCGACGAAGACGTGGATCGGGATCGGGGGCGCGCCGACCAGGCCGAGCTGGGCGAACCAGGCCTCGGCCGTCTTGCCGCTGGCGATCCGCAGGGTGGCCGGGGTGTCGGGATGAAGCTTGCGGAACGCGGCGACGTCGTCGGCCGACTCGTCGACCGAGACGAACGCGAGCTCGATCGGGTGACCGCCGGCCGAGAGCTTGTCGCGCCACCGGGCGAGCCGCGGCATCTCCTCGACGCACGGCTTGCACCAGGTGGCCCACACGTTGATCCAGCGCCAGGTGGTCGCCGCGGGCGGCGCGGTGTCTCCGACGGCGAGCGCGGGCCACGCCAGCGGTGCGGCCTTGTCGGCGCTGGCGTGGAGGTCGCAGAACGCGACCGCGCTGGCAGCCTGGTGCGCGCCGGCCTTCGCGCTGTTGGTGCGCGATGGCGGCGGCTCGCCAGCGTGGTCGCCAGCGTCCTTGCACGCCACGAGGGCGAACGCGATCGTCAGAGCTGACAGTCGATCCATGCGACGAACGCACTCCGGTTGAGCTCCTTGGTCTTGCACTCGCCGCTGGCACTGCGATTCCACTGGCAGAACTCCTCCTCGAGCTGAGCGAACTCTTCGCCGAGCCACAACATGCCGACCTCCTTGTCGAGATCCGGATCCTTGAACTGCTGGCGGAGGTGGTTCATCACGGCCTCCGCGCGACCCTTCGAGAGATCGCGGTTGTGCTCGGTCGAGCCTTCCGGCGAGGCCCGCGCGACCACGAAGAACCAGCTCGCGCCGCGCTGGTCGGCGAACACCTTGTCGACGAGCGCGAGATCGCCGGGATCGAGCTCGGACTTGTCGAGATCGAACTGGATGATGCCGCCGCGCTCCTTCATCGGCCGGAACAGGGCGTTGAAGTCCGTGCCGCTCATGGTCGCGACGTTCTTGGCCTGCACCGGCTGACAGCCACGCGCGGCGCCGCCCCCGACGAGGCCGCAGCTCATCAGCACGCGGCGCAAGATGCGCTTGAGCTCGGGGTTGCAGTACGACATGTCGGAGGCCGCGGCCACGGCGGGCGACTCGGAGGCCGGCTTGGCGGACATCTCGTCGAGCCGGGTCTCGGCCGATCCGATCCACACCTTCGTGAGGGTCGCAGGGATCGCGAGCAACACCACGAAGACGGCGATGCGGGCGGCGATCATGGCGCGCCGCCCGAGCCGTCGCTGGCCGACGGCTGTGTGACCGGTTGGTTGTTCGCGGGCTCCGTGGGTTTCGGCGCCTCCGGTCTTGGCGCCTCCGGTTTCGGTGGGTCGGGTGGGTCGCCAGCCGGCTTGTCCGTCGCCGGCTTGTCCGTCGCCGGCCTGTCCGTCGCCGGCTTGTCCGTCGCCGGCTTGTCCGTCGCCGGCTTGTCCGTCGCCGGCTTGTCCGTCGCCGGCCTGTCCGTCGCCGGCTTGTCCGTCGCCGGCCTGTCCGTCGCCGGCCTGGCAGCCGTGTCCGGGTGTGACGGCTCACTCGGGACGGCCGGTTTGGTGGCCGGCGCCTCGACGGGCGTGGGCGCGAGCGTGTGGTTGGCGTGACGCTCGAGCATGATCTTCAGCGCGTACTCGAGGCCGAGGTCGACGTCCTCGTCGCACAGCTTCACGTTGTCGACGTACAGCTGTGGGGTCAGCACGCGGATGTTGTTCGCGACCGCCCAGCGCAGCGACTTGTTGAGCCGCGCCTTTGCCTCCGGCGAACCGATGCACGACGCGAGCTCGGGGAACTGTTGCTTCACGATCCGTGCAGCCGCACCCGGATCGGCCTTGGTCTCGGTGCGGATCCGCTCGCCGTGCTCGAACGCCCACGCGATCACCGCGGCCGCGCCGGGAGCTTTTCCGGTCTCCGCGCACAGCACGGCCTCGCTGATCGTGCACGCGCCGGGGTGCGTGGTCTCGGTGACCATCCAGTTGCACGTGCTGTCGAGCGGGAACAGGATCGCACGGCGGTCGAGCGAGCTGGCCGCGCCCGACGCCACGAGGCGATGCTCGAACGCGGCGCAGGCCGGGCACAGCGGATCGAGCAGCTCGATCGCTGGCGCGGCATCGCCCGCAGGACGGCCCTCGCCGACCTTCACCATCACGCCGTACGTGTCGTCGGGCTTGATGAGCGTGTCGCAGGTGCCGACGAACCGGCCGTGATCGGGCGCCAGGCCGAGGTACAGCACGATCGGGACCACGACGAACAGGACGCCCGCACCGAACGCACCGCCGAGGTACGCCATCGACGCAGCCGGAGCGTCGACCTCGGCGGCGAGCGGCCGGCGCGCGGGCTCGGGCGCGGGCTCGAGCTCCTTCGCATCCGGCGTCGCACCCATCCAGGCGGGATCGGCGCCCTCCGCGCGGCTCGGCTTCGGCGCGCGCCGGCGCACGATCGGCGCATCACCGGTGGCGCGCATGGCGACCGCACGCCGCCACAGCCCGATCGCGCCTGCCAGGCACAGCGCGCTCGCGATGTAGATGCAGACGCACAGCTTGCATGTCGTGCCGAGCTTCGACAGCGAGATCCCCAGCATGACGATCGAGACCACCGCCGGCAGACCGGTCGCCAGCGCCAGGAACCCGGTGGCGAGCGGATCGTGCTTGCGACGCGTGAGCAGCAGGTCGATCGCGAACAACCCGATGAACGCGAACACCGCCATCGCGGGCAGCGCGATCGGGATCCCACCCCAGACCCGACCGCGAAACACCGACGAGTACTCGCTCATCATCGCGACCTGACAGCCGGACTCGCCGGGTGAGTGGCCCAGGCCTGGGATGAACGAGCAGTGCACGCTATGAACTTGCCGATCGAGGTGCTGCACGAAGTCGTACGTCGACAGGCCGGCGAACACGAGTCCGACCGCCGCACCGACGAGCACCAGGACGAGCCATCGATTGGGTCTCACGGGATCCTCCGGAGCGGCATCGTCCCACGAGAACCGCGCGCGCCCAACTCGTCATCGTCCGGGTCCGAAGAATTCGCGGGCCACGGGACGTGTGGGGCATCTCGCCTCACGTACCGTCCGCGGATGGACCGCAATCCCCAGGCCAAGGAGATGGCCGACGAGTCGATGGTGCGCACCCTCGCTGCGCAGGCGGACGCGATCTGGCCGCAGGAAGCGCCGATCGTCCGTGGATATGATCTCGGCGACCGCCCCGAGATCCTCGATGTCGGCTGTGGCACCGGGGAGATCACCTCGCGACTCGCGGCGGTGTTTCCGCGGGCGCACCTCGTCGGCGTCGATCTGCTCGAGCCGCACCTCGCGCACGCGCGCACGCGCTACGCGCAGCTCGCGGATCGCGTGGAGTTCCGTCAGGCAGATGCCTTCGAGTTGCCGTTTGCCGATCGCTCGTTCGATCTCGTCGTGTGCCGTCACCTGCTGCAGGCCGTGCCGCACCCCGAGCGGATCGTCGCCGAGCTGCTCCGCGTCGCGCGACCGGGGGCCACGTTGCACATCATCCCCGAGGACTACGACATGATCCACGCCGCCCCGGCCCGTCGCGACGTGGCGGCGTTCTGGCATGCGGGGCCGCGCGCCTACAGCAAGGCGACCGGCTGCGATCTGCACATCGGCCGCAACCTGTTCCACCACCTCCGCCGGCTCGGGATCGAAGACATCCGGATCGACTACGTCGCGGTGGACACCCTGCGGGTGCCGCGCGCCACGTTCGCCGCGATCTTCGAGGCCTGGCGCGACGGCTACGCCGCGACGCTCGCCCTCCACCTGGGCCGGCCCGTGGCCGACGTTCGTGACTTGTTCGATGCGACCATCGAGTGCATCCGCGACCCCGACGGCTTCGCGCTCTGGCTGGTCCCTGTCGTCACGGCGCGCGTCCCGACGGCCACGTCACGCCTCACCCCGTGAGAGGCCCTGCGAGCGAAATCCAGGTGACCGCCACCGATCGGAACGCGTATACGTGGTGGGTGAAGCCTCTCTGGGTGTTGTGTGTCGTCGCGCTCGCGACATCGCCTGCAGCTGCAGAGCGTCACGCCAAGCCAGCTGCGCCCGTCATGGTCCGACTCGAATCGCGCGCGGTCGCCGGCGGCTATCAGGTGACGATCGTCGCGGCGCCCACGCGGGCAGTCCCCGCGGTCGAGCTGTCGCTCGCGGGCAAGCACCTCGCGTTCGCGGCCACCGCCGCCGGGCAGCGTCGCGAGCTCACCGTGGTCGTCGCGCTGGCGCCCGGCGCAGGCACCGATGTGATCGGCTCCGCAGCCGTCGGTGCGACCGGCGCGATGCGCAACAAGGCCGCCGTGCTCCGGCTCGGCTCGCCCAGGCGCGCGTCGCCCCCACGCTCGATCACCCGCACCCTGCCCGATGGCCGCGCGGTCCAGGAGGTGCGGTGATGCCGCGCCTGGCAACTCGAGGCCTCGGCCTCGCCCTCTGCCTCGTCGGGGCTTGCGGCGGCGGCGAGGACGGTCCGCTCCCCGATGCCAGCCCCATCGGCGTGCCCGGGACGTACGCTATCGCTGGCGTGGTGCGCTACGAGGACCAGCCACCTCTGTCGAGCGGCGCGCTCGGGCCGATCGCCCCGAAGCTGTCGCGTGGCGTCTCGGTCGCCGCGATCGCCGAAGCGGACGGTGCCACGCTCGCGATGGGCGTCACCGGCGACGACGGCTCGTATACGCTGAGCTTCGACGCAGTCGGCGGCCAGCCGATCCACATCCTCGCCGTCGCCTCGAGCACGCTGCCGGCGCGCCCGATCGCCGTCCAGCACATCGACTCCAACACCGGCGCGCCGGGCCTCCTCCACGGGTTCGGTGGCGCGACGTTCGCCGCGGGCGTCGACCCCACCAGCGACGTGCTCGTCACCGTGAGCTCCGGCGAGGCCGGCGCATTCAACATCTTCGACGAGCTGGTCAACGTCATGGACCGCGTCCGCGTGACCTACGCCGAGCCGGCCCCGATCCCGCTCACCGCGTTCTGGCAGGTCGGCAACGACGATGGCACCTACTACACCGATCACTCGATGCACCTGCTCGGCGCGGCCGATGACGACGACGGGTTCGACGACACCGTGATCCTCCACGAGTCCGGGCACTACATCGAGGACGTGGAAGGCCGCAGCGACAGCCCCGGCGGGGGCCACGACGGCGGCGTCACCGACCCACGCCTCGCCTGGTCCGAAGGCTTCGCGACCTACTGGGCGATGGCCGTGCGCGGCGCGCCGATCTACATGGACTCCAACGCGGGCGGCGGGTTCTCGTTCGACGCCGACAGCGCGGTCACCAAGGCGCAGCCGGCCGGCGCGCTCAGCCAGAAGATCAGCGAGGACATGGTCGCCGAGATCCTGTGGGATCTGGGCGACGGCGGCGCCGGCGATGACGACCTGTTCGCGACCGGAGCGCACGACCCCGTGCTCCGGGTCCAGAGCCTCTATCTGAAGACGTCCGCGCTGCGCAATGTCGGCACCGTGGGCGTCGATCTCGTCGATTGGCTCGACGGCTGGTTCGTCACCAACGGCCTGACGAGCTGCGACGGGACCCGTTCGATCCTGACGACGCACACGTTCCCGTACGACTTCGCCGACCCGGGCAGCAGCTGCCCCTGAGAACGCGCGGTCCATCGCTCGAGCGCCAGCACCGGCACTTCAGCAAGTCGCCGGGTGGCAAGCGGCTCGCCCGACCGCGCGAATAGTGCCCCGCCCTGCGCCGTTGAGCGCGCACATGGGGCTTCGCCGGTTGCTGATCGCCGATGCGGTGTCCTCGTTCGGCGACTGGCTGACCTACGTGGGGATCAGCGTCCTGGCGATCGGTCAGCGCCACGATGAGCTCGCGCTGGCCGTCGTGCTGATCGCACACACGCTGCCACGCGTGGCGTGCGCGCCGCTCGCGGGTGCGCTGGCCGATCGCGTCGACCGCCGCACGATGCTGGTCGCGGCCAGCGCGGCGCGCGGGATCGCGGCGCTCGCGATGGTGGCCGCCGCGATCTCCGGGTCCGCTTGGGCGGTGCAGGTCCTGCACCTGGCGCGGATGGCGCTCGGGGCATTCACGGACGCAGCGGCCCGCGCGGCACTGCCACGGCTGGTGCCGTCATCGCGGCTCGCGCGCGCCAACGCGCTGCTCGGCGCGAGCTGGAGTGCGACCTTCGTCCTCGGCATCGTCGCCGGCGGGATCGTCACCGCGACCTGGGGCGTGGCGGCGGCGTTCGCGGCCGACGCGGTCACGTTCTTGATCGCGGCAGCGGCGTTCGCGAGGCTGCCGCCGATCCCCGCCGAGCGCACCCAGCGCCCGCGCCGTCGCCCGGGGCTGTCGGCACCGGTGCGCCGCGCCGCGCTGGCCAAGGTGCCGATCTCGATCGCGACGGGCGCGGCGTGGATCCTCCTCAACCTCGCGAGCGGCCGGCAGGCCGAGCCGGCCACGGCCGCGTTCGCGATCGGCGCGATCCACGTCGCGCGCGCCACCGGCAACGGGATCGCGGCCGTCGCCTGGCCCCGGCGGTGGCGCGCGAGCTGGCAGGGGATCCATGTTGCGACCGCCGTCGGGCTGGTCGGGGTCGCCGCGTTCTCGGCCTCGGGCGCGCTGGCGTGGGCCGTGGTGTGGGGCATCGGCGTCGGCGCGAACTGGATGGCGGCGACCACGGTGCTGCAGGCGACCTCGCCCGATGCCGTGCTTGGCCAGGCCGTGGCCCACGATGTCGTGGCCCAGGCGATCGCCCAGTGCGCCGGTGGCGTGATCGCGGTCATGGTCGCGGGGCTTGCCGGCTCGAGCGCCGTGATCTCTGCGGCTGGCGTCGCGGTGGCCTCGCTGGCATGGGCCTGGATCGCGCGGAGGGTCACGTGAGCCGCATGCTCCGCGCGCTCGCACTCGCGCTCGCGGCCTGCACGGTTGCGCCCACCCGTCCGGTCGCACCGGCGCGTGCGCTGCCGCGATCGGCCCGCGCGCCCGAGCAGCCCACGCGCGTGCCCCCGCCGGCGTCCACCCTGGAAGATCGGCTGCACGCGCTCGCGATCGGCGACGACGACTTCTACCGGTCGGTGCTGTACACGTGGACGAGCCCGACGAACGTCGCCGAGCTGCGCACCACCCGGCGGCTGCTGGTCGCCACCGCGTCGAGCGGCCAGTTCACGTCGCCGTTCAACCGCGCGCTCGCCAAGCTCGTCGCGGCGTCCGGTCGGGGCGCAACGATCGCGCGGATGCTCGCCACCCACCCCGCGCTGATCCGCCGCCGCTACGCGTGGCCGGCGCCGTTCGCCACCGTGATGGGCGTCGGGCCACGGACCTACGGCAACGCGCTGATCCGGATCGAGCTACGGCCGCAAGCATGGATCGGTCGCTTCGATCCCGAGGCCGCCGTGCCGTTCACGTTCGTCGACGCCCACGGCGCTCCGGTCGAGGCCGCGGCCGTGCTCGCCGAGCCCGAGCGCCTGGCCGCGATCTTCCATGTCCGCACCGACCGCGGGCAGGCCGTCCGGTTCCGCGAGTACGTCGTGTGCAGCAGCGCGATGGTCGCCGCGTGGTCGGTCGCCACGCTCGAGATCCGCGCCGAGCTCGATCGCGAGCTCGCGCTGCTGCGCGAGCTTCGGGCGCCGTTCACGGCGCTGTCCGCGGCCGAGATCGCCCGCCCGGCCTCACCGGCCTGGCGACACGTCCCGACCACGGCCGATCTCGTCACCCAGTGGCACGCGGCGCTCGCGTTCGACAACGGCCGCTATCATCCCCAGCCACGCCAGCTCGACGCGATCCTCGCCGCGCTCACCGCCTATGACCCCGCAGGCCCGCCGCTGGTCGTCGCGCCGTGATCGTCGCGCTCGAGCCAGGCGCGCGCATACTCGGCCCGCAGCGCCTCCCACTCGTCGTGCTCGGCGACATAAACCCCGGCCTGCCAGCTGAACACATCGGCGGGCCGGTCGTGGTTGTCGTACAGCGGGATGACGTGGATGTGCAGGTGCATCGACGTCTGGGTCAGCTCGCCCGCGCTGCTGCCCGTCGACGTGATGTAGATCCGCAGCGGGTCGCGGATCCGTTCGAGCATACGTGCCGCGTGCAGCGCGGCGGCGTTGATCCGGGCCCACAGCGCCGGCAGGACGCCGGTGTAGGTCACGACGTGCGCGCGCGGCATCACGACGACGTGACCCCAGCGCCGGACGTAACGCGGCAAGAACACGAGGAGGTCGTCGTCCTCGAACACCGCGTGGGTCGCGCCGACGTGGCGATCGCGGATCGCGCACATCAGGCAGGGGGGGGCGCCGCCATCGGCGCGGATGCGCGCGAGCGCGTCGTCGCGGGTGATCAGCGTCGGCATGCTGCCGACCAACGACGGACTCGAGCGAGTTGTTCCGCGCACCAGGCGCCGATGACGTTGCCCTGGGATCACGCCTCGCGGCGAGTCACTTCGGGCGCGTGATCATGAGGTGCGCGTTGTTCGCACGATCGATGTAACCCCAGCGGAACGGGGCCGGCTTCGCGTCCTTCCACAGCGCCTGCATCTCGGCGTCCTCCCTGAGGCCAGCGGCGTGGGGCAGGCCCGGCCCGAGGAACTTGCCGTACGGCTCCTGCACGAAGTTGGCGGCCTTGGCGTCCTTCGGCCCGATGCCCGTCGAGTCGGAGATCATCCACGCGAGGTGATCGATCACGTACTGCTTCATCGTGTGGAAGTCCTTGAGCCACAGCAGGTAGCTCGCGCCCTTGACGACCATCGTGACCTTGCCCTTGGCCTCGAGGTGCTTCAGGACCCCCGGGCTCTCGGCGAGGTGCTTGTCATCGAGGTTCCACGCGATGTGACGGTGGATGATCACCCGGGTGTCCCCGATCTTGCGGAACGCGAGCTCGACGTTGCGGAACGACGCGGCGAACGTGGGCTTGTTCCAGCTGCCGCTGAGGGCCTTGGTGGCGGTCTTGTCGGCGTCGATCTCCGCCTGTTCGACGTAGTGGATCGCACCCTTGTCGTCGAGCGTGAAGTAGCGCATCGCGACCGGCTCGTAGCCGCCCACGGCGAGCGCGAGCAGGAACGACGAGACCTGGCCGGGGAGCTCGTTGCGCTGCTGTGCCGAGAGATTCACGCTCGTGTTCGAGCCGAGCGAGATGAGCCAGCTGATCTCCTTGCGAAACGCGGCCAGCGAGAGGTCGAGCTGCTCGGGCGTCAGGCTCCGCAGCTTGCGGGGATCGCCGGCGAGCTCGAGAGAGATCGAGGTGAACACCGTCGCCCTGGGAAACGCCGCGAGCACCGAGATCAGATCGCCGCCGCCGAACGGGTAGACGATCTCGGTCGGCGCATCGGCGGGCAGCTTGTCCTCGAACCACTTCCGCGCCTTGACGTAGTACGTCTCGCGGAACTTCTCGACGTCCTTGGAGATCGCCTTGCAGTGGCGGTCGACGACGGTCTGCCGCTTCTTGTACCGGTTCTCGTCGCGGGAGCTCGGGGGTACGGTGATCGTGAGGAACAGGTCGACCGGTAGCGGGCCCTCGCCGCCACAGCCGGCGACCCGGTAGAGCCGGCGCGCGTCGTCGATGAAGTCGACGCCGCCGGCGGCAACCAGGGGCGGCGCGGCGGTCGCGGCATCGGCGAGGATCGCCGTGGCCGGTGCCGCATCGGCCGGCGCCGTGGCGGGCACCGCGGCCGGGGCGGCGACGGGCCCCGCGGGAGCCGGTGCGCTCCCGAGCTGCGGCTCCGGCGCCTGCTTGCCGGAGCAACCCGCGACCACGAGGACCGCGAGCAGCGCGCGCATCGTTCGTCTGCCGCCGAGCATGTCGAGCGCCGAGGGTTGAGCGAACGAAGCCTTGTGTTCTGCGAGCACGCGCATGCCTTCCGCGGTGAGGGTACGGGCCGGACGATACGACAGCTCGGCGACGACGAGCCGCGCGAGCGCGCCACATTACGAACCAGCTGGATCGCTTCCGGCAACGCCCGTGACGAGCAGATAATTCTTGCCGGTGACGAACACCTGGCGATGGTGCTGCTGCAGGTACTTGCGATAGAACGCGACGTCCTTGACGATCAAGCCGAGCTCGGGCTGGCGGAAGTTCTTCATCCGCGCGCCGTACGCGAGCTCGCCGTCGAGATAGCGACAGTTCGGGATCCCGAGGATCACGGCGCCGGTGGGCGCGAGGTGATCCTGCACGATGCGACGCAACACCTCGCGATCGTCGATGCCGGGGCTCTGGAGCGTGGCGATCGAGAGCACGAGGTCGAACCGGGGCAGCGCGAGTGCAGCGAGGTCGGCGAGATCGGCGCGCAGGAGCTGGATGTTGTCGCCGGGCAACCGGATGGCCGCGACCGCGAGCGCCGAGGCGCTGTGGTCGATGCCGACGAAGGTCGCCTCGGTACGGAGCGCCGGGACGAGCGCGCAGAGCAGCGCGAAGGCATCGCCGGTGTTGACGCCGAGCTCGAGGATCCGCGGCCTCGGCGGCAGCTGTGCGCGGGCGAGCGCGTCCGCGAAGTCGAGCACGAAGCCGGGCTCCTCGAGCTTGCTGGCGCGCCCCAGCTCGGAACCGGCGCCATACCGCTCGGTCGGATCCTCGGAGGCCGGGGCTCGGCGGGGCGCGAGTCGCTCGAACCGGAGCTCGATCAACGGCCTGTCGACGAGCCGGGGCGCGAGCAGGCGCAGCCCGAGGCGCTCGGCGAGATCGACCCACACGCGGAACCCGCGATGGACGTACGCGACACCCTCGATCTCGACGCGCTCGCCGGGATAGCAGCCGCGCCCATGGTCGGGATCGACCACGCGGATCGCGAGCGAGGTCGCGCCCGCTGCGAGCTGATGCTCGAGGAACGCGACGATCGCGAGCAGCGGCTCGTCACGAAACACCGTCATCGCCGCGGGGCCTAGCGTCGCTTGGGCTTGTTCGTCGGGCTGGACGCGAACCGCGAGCCGGCCTTGCCGGCCGAGGCCGTGGCCGGCTTGCTCGAGCCAGCGCTGGGGGCGGCCGGCTCGTCGCGCTTGCGCGACCACGCGGGCTTCCAGAACCCCACCACCGCGACCGGGATCAGCGGCCACAGCAAGGCCGCGACCAGCGGCTGGGTCAGCACGCCGACGAGATGGAGCGCCGCGCAAAGCCCGAGCATCGCGACGCGACCACGTGCATAGACGCGCCGCTTGTCAGGCCCGAGGACGAGCAGCGCGAGATCGAGCGGCAGGAACACCAGGCAGGACTCGTTCCACTCGATGTACGGCAGCGGGCTGATGATCGCCAGCAGCCACAGGACCAGGCCGAGGATCACCGGCGGAACGATCGCGATCGCGAGACCGATCCGCTCGAACCGGCCGAGCCAGCGGGTGAGCAGCACCGGTGACGTCACGAGCAGGATGAACAGCGCGAACAGCACGCGGCCGCTGTTGTGGTCGGCATCCTCCTCGAGATCGGGGATGCCGTTGCCGTTCGCGTCCTCGTGGATGTCCGCGATGCCGTTGCCGTTCGCGTCCTGCTTGTCGCTGGCGATCGGCCCGTGACGCTCGTAGAGCAGGATCGGCTGGATGCCCCATCGCCTGGCCACGCCTTCGCGCAGGTACTGCGGCAGGAACATGCGCTCCCAGTAGGTCGGCACGCGATCGGTGACGCGCCCCATCGCCAGGTCGGTGACGAGCAAGAACAGCCGGAGCCCGTAGAAGCCGTCGCGGGCGAGCTCGCGGAACGTCTTGCCATCGGTCTCGTCCGTGATCGACTTCAGCGCGCCGCCGGTGGCGTTGTCGAGGATGTCGCGGACGCGCGTGGTGCAGTTGTCCCAGAAGTGGTCGTAGGCGTAGTAGCGGTGCTCGTCGAGGATGTCGAACTGGAGCTTCTCGATCACCTGCTGCTTCTGCTCGGCCGTCAGCGGGATCGGCTGCGCCCACACCGTGCGATCGCGGCCGACGTAGATCTCCAGCAGCTCCTGGACCTGTTGCTCGCCGGCCCAGAAGCTCTTGGCGCCGCGAAAGAATCCCCAGGCCATCTGGACCGGGTGGTGGAAGTCGCCGATGCCATAGTTGTAGCAAACGTCCTTCGCCGGATCGTGATAGCGGACGCACAGCGCGATGTGGCCATGGCGCTCCCACGCGAGCTCGCCGATGCCCATCGTCACGAGCTCGATCGTAGGCTCCTGCTCGTAGAGCTTGGCGACCTCGGGCGGACACGGGGTGCCGCCCTCACAGGCACGCAGGCTGGCGCGGTGGCGCGCCTCGGCCGTACCACTCGATGCGCAGACCACGGCGGCGACCAGAGCGAGGGCGATGATCCACGGCTGCGCCCGCGGCGCGGTTCGACGAGACATCGTCGAGCAGTCTGTTGTGGACGTCCGCCGGGCGCAAGGCTCGTGCGACATTCCGCACGGGCCAGTGAAGCTGGACGCCGAAGGTGCTGGCGCCCAGGGTCATTGTGGGGTCATCGTCGGCTCGCCGATCCGTGTTATTACCTTTGTTGGGGGCGCATCTATGAGGATTCAGATTCCTGCAGTGCTGTTTGCTGTTGCCATCGGCGGTTGCTACGCGAGCTCTGGCGTCGGGTTCCGGGCGGCCTACGTCGGACCGCCACCCGTCGCCACGGTGACGGTCGGCACGACGTACGACCAGCCCGATCTCGTCGAGGTGAGCCCCGGCGTGCAGGTCATCGCCGACTACGACGAGCCGGTGTTCTACTCCGACAACTTCTACTGGCGGTTCTCGGGAAACACCTGGTATCGCTCGAGCGTCCACACCGGCGGCTGGGTCGTCTACAACGACGTGCCGTACTCGGTGCGCCGCATCGATCGCCCGACCACGTACGTCCGGTATCGGCCAAGCGGCTACGTGCCGCGCGGGCAGCGCCAGCCGGTCGTCCGTGACCACCGCGATCCGTACCAGCCCGCGGTGCGTGACCACCGCCAGCCGCAGCCCGCGCCGTACCAGCCCGCGCCGGTCGTCCGCGACCACCGCCAGCCGCAGCCCGCGCCGTACCAGCCGCCCGCGCCGCCGGTCGTTCGCGACCATCGCGCGCCGCAGCCCGCGCCGTACCAGCCGCCCGCCGCGCCGCCGCCGGTCGTCCGCGATCACCGCGAGCCGGCAGCGCCGTACCGCCCGGCCCCTCCGGCCGCCCCGGTCCAGCGCGATCACCGCGATCCGAAGAAGAAGGACGAGCGCGACCACCGCTAGGCGGCCTTCGTGCCCGCTCGACGGGCGGCCCTGCTCGCTTGTTGAAGCTCGAGCTCCACACCACGGCCCCGGGCTCGCGTGCCCGGCTGGCAACCCTGACGACCGGGCACGGCACGCTCGAGACGCCGGTGTTCATGCCCGTCGGCACGCGAGGCACCGTGCGGACCCAGACGCTGGCGCAGCTCGAACAGCTCGACGCGCCGATCCTGCTGGCGAACACCTACCACCTGCTCGTTCGCCCCGGGATCGAGGTGTTCCAGCGGCTCGGTGGGCTCCATCGATGGATGGGCTGGAACCGCGCGATCCTGACCGATTCGGGCGGATTCCAGATCTTCTCGCTGCCCGACTGCGTGATGCGTGAAGACGGCGCCACGCTGCGCACGCACGGCCGCACCGTGCTGCTGACGCCCGAGCTGTCGATCGCGATGCAGTGCGCGATCGGCTCGGACATCATGATGGTGCTCGACCAGTGCATCGACTCGACCAGCTCGCATGCCGAGGCACGGACAGCGATGGAGCTGACGCACCGCTGGGCAAGACGTTCGCTCGCAGCCCGAGGAGATGCCGCCGGTGCGTTGTTCGCGATCGTGCAAGGCGCCTGCTTCGACGACCTGAGGCGCGAGAGCGCGAGTGTGCTGACCTCGATGGAGTTCGACGGCTATGCCATCGGCGGGCTGGCCGTCGGCGAGAGCCGCGCCCAGCGCGAGGACACCTGCGAGCTCGCGACCTCGCTGCTCCCCGAAGATCGCCCGCGCTATCTGATGGGCGTCGGCACGCCGCTCGATCTGCTCGAGGGTGTCCACCGCGGCGTCGACATGTTCGACTGCGTCCTGCCGACCGCGCTCGCCCAGCAAGGGGTCGCGTTCACCTCCCACGGCCGGATCGATCTACGGCGAGGGGTCCACAAGCTCGCCACCCAGCCTCTCGATGCCGCGTGCAGCTGCGATGCCTGCACGCTGTACTCGCGCTCGTATCTCCACCACCTGGTGAAGTGCAAGGAACCGCTCGGCTGGCAGCTGCTCGCGACGCACAACCTGCGGTTCTATGCCGCGCTGATGCGCGCGATCCGTGACCACCTGCGTGCCGGCACCTTCGCGGCGTTCCACGCCGAGCAGCGTGCCGTCCTCGGCCAGGCCGATCGCGACAATCCGCCGGGCGCGCAGCCACGGGCGAAGCGCGGCAGGCCGACCACGCGCGGAGCGTTCGCGCTCCACGCGGGTGGTGCGTTCCCCAGCGTCCAGCACGTCGGGTCGGGCGAGATCATGCACTCGGTCAATGATCCGGATCTCGAGGCCGAGCGCGTCTACCTCGCGCAGTCCGCTCGGCTCGCCGACGCGCTCGCCCGCAAGACCCCGCTCGTCGTGTGGGATGTCGGGCTCGGTGCGGCCCACAACGCGATGTCGCTCGTCCGCAAGCTCGAGGGCACCGGAACGCCGCTGACGCTCGTCAGCTTCGAGCGTGATCTCGACGCGTTTCGCCTCGCGCTCGACAACCTACCGAGCTTCGCCCACCTCCGGCACGAGGCGCCTCACATCCTCGCGCATCGCGCCGCCTATGCCCGCGACGTGCTGTCGTGGCGGTTGGTCGAGGGCGACTTCCTCGAAGCGTTCGCGTCGCAGCCGCAACCGGACGTCATCTTCTACGATCCGTTCTCGGCGAAGGTCGATGGCGAGATGTGGTCGCTCGCGACGTTCCAGCGACTGTTCGCGTTCCTCGGCGGGCCCGTCGAGCTGTTCACGTACTCCGCGTCGACCGCGATCCGATCGTCGATGCTGGCCGCGGGATTTCACGTCGCGCGCGGCGTCGCGGCGGGCGCCAAGCCGGAGACGACGATCGCGCTCAAGGGCACGATCGGCTCGGCGACCGGCCCGCACGCGCTGCTCGGCCGCGAGTGGCTTGACCGCCGCGCGCGCTCGACGGCGAAGTTCGGCGCCGACATCGCGCCCGACCAGCACGCGGTGCTCGAGCAAGCGATCCGCGGCCACGCGCAGTTCGCCTAGCAGGTATGTTCGCGGCCGTGGCCGACCAACCAACGTGTGCCTGCGGCTCCGGCTCGCTCGAGCCGGCGTGTTGTGGCCCGATCCTCGACGGAGTGCCGGCGACGACAGCCGTCGCGCTCATGCGCTCGCGCTACACTGCATACGTGCGCGGCGCGATCGACCACGTCGTGGCGACCACGGATCCGACCACCCGGGGCGAGATCGATCGCGACGCGGCGCGGCGGTGGTCCCGCGACACCGTGTGGCTCGGCCTCGAGATCGTCGCCACCGACCGTGGCCAGCCAGGTGACCTCGAGGGCGCCGTCGAGTTCATCGCACGCGGCGTGACGGCGGGGCCCGATCCGGATCGATCCATTTCGGTCCGCAGCGAACCAAGGATCGAAATCACCCCACGGCGAGGGTCCCCCCCAGGGGGAGTCCCGTTCGCCCAGCACGAGCGCTCGCGGTTCCGCCACCACGACGGCCGGTGGTACTACGTCGACGGCAAGATCCTCCACGCGCCGGTGACCCGGGTCGCCAGCGTGGGTCGCAACGACGCATGCCCGTGCGGCAGTGGCACGAAGTTCAAGCGCTGCCACGGCGGGTAGCTATGGCCGCACCGCGGAGCCCTGCGGCGCGGCCTGCCGCGGCGACGCGGCCTTCCTGGCGCCGAACACCGAGCAGGTGTTGTTGTGGATCACCCAGTCGGCATCGTTGCGGCACAGATCGAGGTCATCGAGCTCGCAGTCGACGTGGTCCTCGTCGATGAGCAGCGCGTCGTAGAAGCCGCAAGTCACGCCGAGCAGCAGGGCTTCACCGGGCAGCAGCACATCGTCACCCAGCAGGTTCGAGCCCCAGACCGGGTCACCGACCTCGGCCAGGTAGATCTCGACGATCGCGAAGTCCGAGTGGTTGGTCACCCGCAGCGACGCACTGGCGATGATGCCATCGTCGGTGCAGCCGACCGTCGACATCACCGCAAGGGATGCCAGTGCAGGAACGAGGAGGCGATGGGCCATCATGCTCGGGAGACGAGCAACGGCCATGCCCATCGGCCAACACCGCGAATCAGCGACCGCGATCCCGGCGGCAACCCCGGCCTACGTGCGCCGCGGCCACGGTCTCGGGCGCCACGGCGACGAGCCGCGCGCTTACGGCTTCGGCGCAGGAGCAGGCGCAGGAGCAGGCGCGGGCGCGGGCGCCGGCGCGGGCGCCGGCGTCGGCGTCGCTGCCGACTCGGCGGAGATCAGCTTGAACTCGACCCGACGGTTCTTCGCGCGTGCCGCGTTGAGCTGCGCGCCCTTGAGGTCCTTCGGGTTGTCGATCGGCGCGGTGTCACCGTAGCCCTTGGAGGTCATCCGGCTGTCGTCGATGCCCTTCGACACGAAGTACGCCTTGACGACGTCCGCGCGCGCCTGCGAGAGCGCGGCGTTGTCGGCGAACTTGCCACCCGCGACGAGCGCCACGTCGTCGGTGTGGCCCTGGATCTCGAGCTTGACGTCCTTGAACTCGGCAAGCACGGCGACCGCCTTGTCGAGGATCTTGTTCGAGGCCGGCAGGAGCGCGGTGTCGTTGACCTTGAAGTTGATCCCCTGGATCACACCCGTGAACTGCTTGAGGGTCGCCGGGATCTCGTCGGGGCAGCCGTCGTCATCCTGGAACCCGTTGCGGGTCTCGGGCTTGTCCGAGCACTTGTCGGCCGCATCGAGCACGCCGTCGCCGTCGTTGTCGGGATCGGGGCAGCCGTTGTCGTCCTCGAAGCTGTCCTTGTCCTCGGCCTCCACGGGGCACTTGTCGGTGGCGTCGGCGATGCCGTCGGCGTCGTTGTCGGGATCCGGGCAGCCGTCGTCGTCCTGGAAGCTGTCCTTGTCTTCGGCCTCGGTCGGGCACTTGTCGGCCGCGCCGACGATCGCGTCCTTGTCCGGATCCTCGTCTCCGCCCTTGGGCGGCGGCGGCGGCTTGACGTCGGACTTCTTGGCCGCCTTGTGGCCGAAGTCGCGATAGACGGCGAGCAGGATCTCGGCCTCGAACGCGACGCCTTTGGTCTTCGCGGTCATCGCGTCGGCATCGAGCTTCGAGACCAGCAAGCCGCGGGCATCCGCGCGCACGCCCCAGCCGGTGTTGGTCCGGTACTTGGCACCGATGCCGATGTACGGAGCGATCTGGGTGTCCTTCTTGACGATGTCTTCGTTCTTCGAGTCGACGATCGTGATCGCGCCCGCACCGACGAGCGCGAACGGGATCAGGACGTGCTCCTTGTCCACGGCGGCGCCGAGCTGATAGATGGCCTGGGCGCGGTAGGCGACGCTCCACACATCGAACAGCAGCGACCGCGGCTCGTTCGGGATGAGCCCGAGCTCGGCCTCGACGCCGAGGTTCATGGCCTTGCCGAAGTACACTCCCACCCGGACTCCGAACAGCGCGGAGTTCTTGAGGGTCGTACGAGAAGACGGTTCGTCCACGGCGCCCAGCGACGACTTCTCGCTGGACGTCTTGAGTCCGCCGATTCCACCGACCTCGACTCCAGCCCGGGCTACGGACGTGGTGGTCACGATCGCGATGACAAGTGCCGCAAAGCAACGCATACAGGGGTTGTCTTTCCACCCTGGTCCAGAAGCAAGCGTCTCGCCCACCTAGTTGACAACACCCCCTCTAAGGTCCGACCCCGGACGATGGCCGCGAGCGGCGCGCCCCGTGGGCCTCGCCTGCGACAGCCAGGTGGAGGCTAGCGGCGGCTGAAGCTATTGCACGGGCGCGGGCTTCGCCGGCCGCTTCGGCTGGCGCTCGAACGCCGCGTTCTCGTCGAACGCGCCGTAGAAACCGACGAGCGGCCTCGCGCCACCGAGCAGCCAGGACATCACGGCTGCGCCGGTGACGCCGACCCCGACCGGTCCGACGCTCGCCGACGCAGTACCGGCGGTTCCCTCTCCCGTTGGTGCGCTGCCCGGGGTCGCGACCAACGGCCGGGTCGGGTCGGGATCGCGCGGCGGCTGCATCGAGAGCGGCGGCAACAGCGAAAGCTTCGCCGGTCCGATGCACGCGGTCGCGAGCGCGGCGGCAAGCGCGAGCATGCACCTCATGAGCCCCGAACCGACTCGGCGGGTCCAGGTTGGGTTGCCCATGCCCGTCGCGTGAGCCGTCGTCGCATGAGCCGTCCGGCGGACATACGCGCTAGCGCTCCTCGCGCCTGCCTGGTGCCCAGTCGGTGATCTTGTCGGTCCGGGTCTCGAGGAAGCGCGCGAGCCGGTGATAGTCACTCCCGGTGCGGATCAGCCGGACGTCGGTCTTGAGCGTCTGCGGGTTCACGAGCTCCTTGAACGGGACGTAGGCGAGGTCGAGCTGGCCCTCGACGCTCACCATGTGGCCATCGAGGTTCTCCTCGACGAGCGCACGGTAGGCGCCGATGCCGAGCTGGCTACCCAGCATGACGTCGAACGCGTGGGGCGGTGCGCAGCGCGACTCGTAGCCGAGCTGCAGGCCGGTCGCCTTCTTCTTGCGGCCGGTGCGCTCCTCGTAGCGCTGGGTGACCTTCTGCGCGACGAGCTTGCCGAGATCGAACCGACCGAGCGGCAGGTGGCCGTGCTCGTCGAGCGGGGCGTCCGCGATCGTCTGGGTCGGCAACATCTCGGCGAGGCCCTCGGCGAGGACCACCGTGCCGTAGTGCTTGCCGCGCCGCTCGCGGGTGAGGATGAGCTCGACGATCCGATCGGTCAGCAGATCGAGCGAGAGCCGGAGCTCGGTGCGCGACTTGCCGTGCTCGGTGATCGTCTCCTCGACGCCGAGGCTGGCATCGACGTCCTCGACGCCGAGCACGAGGTTCGCCTCGCCTGCGATCGCGACGCCATAGGACAGCCAGCCGGCCTTGCGGCCCATCGTCTCGACGATGAAGTAGCTGCCAGTCGCCATCGCGTCGGCGCGCAGGTTCTGCAGCTCCTTGGCCATCACGTCGACCGCGGTGAAGAAGCCGAACGTGAAGTCGATGCCGCGATAGTCATTGTCGATCGTCTTGGGGACGTGGACGACCTGGACCCGCCGCGCTTGTTCCGGCAGGCGCTTCTGGTACTCGTAGAGGAAGTTCGCGGTCTTGAGCGTGTCGTCGCCGCCGATCGAGATCAACGCATCGATCTCGAGATCGACGAGCGCGTTGTAGACGTTGCGCAGCATCACGGTCTTCGTCGGATCATCGAGATGCTCGGGCCGCTCGATGCCCTTGCCCGGGTTCGAGCGCGCCGTCCCGATGATGATGCCGCGCGAGTTGCGGAGGCCCCGCAGATCGCGCTCCTCGAAGATCCGGTAGTGCTCGTCAGGCAGGAGCCGGCGCGTGACCGGGTGGTAGTCCTGCAAGTTCGAGTAGCCGTGGAAGAACCCGATCGCCTTGCGATCGTCCTCGAGAAGCGAGATCGCCGCCGACGAGATCACCGCGTTCGAAGCGGGCGCCGGCCCACCGGAGAACACGATCGCCACGCGCTTGATGTGATCGCCCTTGCGGACCTGCGGTGCGTTAATCGACATGGAAGCTCCCGACGTACTGCATGCGGCCGCAGCCTACCCCAGGCACGACGCGCCGACTCGTCGGCGATCCCGCTCCCGCGCGGCTGATTTCCGCGACCGCGATTCAGGGTCACCCGCGCGGCACCGCCCCGAGCTTCTCCTCGACCATGATGTCGGCGACCTTGTGCGTCGGCGCCGCGAGCTTCTTGCTGCGCTCGCAGATGTCCCAGATCGTGTCGTAGATCTGGAGCGTCTGCTCGCGTGCGGCCTTGGCGTCGTACCCCTTGACCTCCTGCGCGACGTTGATCAGGCCGCCCGCATTGATCGCGTAGTCGGGCGCATACAGGATGCCGCGGGCGTGGAGGTCATCCCCGTGCCGCGGCTCCGCGAGCTGGTTGTTCGCGGCGCCGGCGACGATCCGCGCCTGCAGCTGCGGGACGGTGTCGTCGTTGAGGCCAGCGCCGAGGGCACACGGCGCGAACACGTCGCAGTCGACCTTCGGGATGTCGTCGATCGCGACGACCGCGGCACCGAACTCGCGCTTGGCACGCTCGCTCTTCAGCTTGTCGACGTCCGCCACCGTGAGCCGCGCGCCGGCGGCATG
>JAGSPR010000054.1 GCA_018262455.1 Deltaproteobacteria bacterium
AAATGCCTGATCTTCCGTGATTTTGCGTCTGGTATTCACCAGATCCGTCAAGCTGGTTTGACGGTTCGCCAGGACCGGGGCCCGCGGGGCAGACGCAGGGTCAGCCGCGGCCGAAGCCGGCCCAGCTGACGCTATGCTGCATTCCATGCGTGGCATCGCCTGGGTCGTCGTCATGGTCGTCGGCGTGCTCGTCGTCGTGCTCGCTGGCGGGACCGCGGCGGCGCAGCCGGTCAGCTATCAGCTCAAGGGCGACGTCGCGGTCGGGCAGAAACCGCTGCTCGCCGTGACCGCCACCCGCAAGGTGACCGACCTCCGCCTCGAGCTCGTGCGCGACGATGGCAAGCACTTCGTCGTCAACCACGCGGCGCTCGCCAAAGGCCAGGCGGTGAGCTTGCCGATCGGCGATGGCGACGCGGGCAAGGCCTCGTACCAGGGCACGCTCTCGGCCCAGGTCGCGGGCGAAGGGCGGTGGAGCGGCGAGCTGACGTTCGACACGCTGGTCCGCGCGCCGATCAAGGTCACCTACGACGCCGACCACCTCGATCTCGATCACCAGGTGCTGCAGTTCAAGCTGTCGCGCCCGGCCGGATCGGCGGAGCTCGTCGTGATCGGCGAGGATGGCAAGCAGCTCGCGACCGGCGCCGCGACCTACAAGCAGCCAGCGCCCGACACGTGGCTGTCGATCAGCTGGACGCAGCCGCCCGGCACGCACGTGATGATGCTGAAGCTGCGCGTGGTCGCGGCCGACGGGCTCGCCACCAACGTGGAGCTGATCCCGTGGTCGGTGACGGTCGAGCACGAGGACGTCAACTTCGGCGTCGACAGCGCGGTCATCGAGCCCGGCGAGCGCGCGAAGCTCGACGCCAGCGTCGCCAAGATCAACCTGGTCGTGAAGCGCAGCGAACGGTTCCTCCAGCTGAAGCTCTACGTGGCCGGGCACACCGATACCGTCGGGACCACCGCGAAGAACCGCGCGCTCTCGCAGAACCGCGCGCGCGCGATCGCGAGCTACCTGCGTCGCCAGGGAGTCACGATCCCGATCGCGTTCGCGGGGTTCGGCGAGGAGGTGCTCAAGGTCAAGACGGCCGACGCGACCGACGAGCGTGCGAATCGCCGCGCCGACTACGTCATCGGCCCCGCTGCCGGCGCGCCCCCGTTCAAGGGCGCGTACACCCACGTACGAGCCCCCTGGCAGCAGCTCCGCTGACCGGAGTGGGGGGCCACGGCCCGGGGTGTCCCTTGCGGCCCCCAACCCCCTTCGGTCACGCGCCTGTGGTCTCAGGATCTTGGATGAGGATCGTTCATTGCAGGATCTCCGGGCATGGGGGGGTTCGCCATCTGTCTGGCGGTGGTCGGCTTGTTCGCCGTGGTCGGCTGGGTGTTCCGCCAGTCCGGGCGACCCAGCGATGGAGTCCCCACGCCGGCGCTCGACGAACCGCCCGACGAGGACATCCACCACGCCGCCCACCTGCGCGCCGTGCGTGCCCGCACCGTACGGTCGAGTGCTTCGGAGGCGCAGGCCGCTCGACTGGCGCGTGGCAGTGACCCGCCGCCGATCGCGGAGGTCGCGTCCGGCGAGTTCATGATCCGCTTGATGCCCGATGCGCCGCGGCCCGATGCGAAGCGCGCGACCACCCATCGGCCGCGCGTCACCGAGCAGGGAGCTTCGTCGCGTAGTATCCAAATACGCCGGTCAAAGCGACCTTCAGGAGCGGGCTCGTCTTGATCCGCATCGCGAGGTAGCCGATCCCGAACGCGATCGCCACGCTCTTCAGCGGGTTGGCCGTGATGAAGGCCGCCAGCCGGGCGTAGGCGTGTTCGGAGACGTCCCCGACCCGGCCCTTGATCGCGTCGACGGTCTCGACCCCGTCATCGACGAGGCGCTGGACGCTGTCCTTGATCGAGGGGGTGGAACTGGAGCCGGGAGCCGTCACAGGTTCGTGGTTCATGGGATTCTCCGTCCGTGAGTGCAAGCCAGCCAAAAGCATTTGGCGTGCCGAACGAGCGCGATGCCAGCGACCGTCCGAGCCACGGGTGGCCGCGCCGGCTGGCGCGGCTGGCGGGCGCGAGCGCCCAGCGTGACGGGACTGCCTCGGAGCCCGCGCCATGACCCCGCGGCGCTTCGCACGCTACGTCGCCCTCGGTGACAGCACGACCGAGGGCCTCGACGATCCCGACGGTGCCGGTGGCTATCGCGGCTGGGCCAACCGACTCGCCGAGCGCATCGCGGCGCACCAGGGCTCGGTGGCCTACGCCAACCTCGGGATCCGCGGCCGGTGCGCGCGGCAGATCAAGGACGAACAGCTCGGTCCCGCGCTCGCCCTGCGCCCCGATCTCGCGACCGTGGTCGCAGGCATGAACGATCTCCTGCGTGCGAGCTTCGATGCCCGCGCGATCGCGGCCGACATCGGAGACATGCAGCGCACGTTGATCGATCGCGGCTGCGTCGTCCTCACGTTCACGATTCCCGATATCTCGCGCCGCCTCACGAGGGGCCCGTTCGCCCGGATCCTGTCGGACCGCACGCGCGCGCTCGACGACGAGCTCCGCCGCGTATCCCGCGCGTCCGGAGCCATCCTGCTCGACCTCGCGAGCCACGCGCTCGCGTCCGATCCCCGGATGTGGAGTCGCGATCGCTTGCACGCGAACGCCTCCGGCCACACGCGGATCGCCGACGCCCTCGCCTGGGCACTCGCGCTCCCCGGCTCCGACGATCGCTGGCTGGAAGCGTTGCCGGCCGCGCCGCCGATGCCACTGCGTGCCCGGATCACCGAAGACCTCCGGTGGGGACGCGACTACCTGCTGCCGTGGCTGTGGAGCCGCGTCCAGGGGCGCTCGGCCGGCGATCACCAGACCCCGAAGATCCCGTCGCTGATCCAGGTCCTGGCTGCCGCCCCGCACGACGGATGAGCCCTCCCAGGGCTCGCGGGAGCGCATGCGCCGTTCCCGGGTGGGTCGGTGTCGCTCAGCCCACCACGTGGTGAGTCTTGGTTTGGTAAGGGTAGTGCTCCCACGGGCAGATGCGTAATGATGCAGGTGATGGGGATTGCGCCGCCGGAGATCGCTGGACTCGCCAGCGAGTACGCGGCGCGCGGGCCACAGGAGTTGCTCGAGCTCGCGTTCGAGCGGTTCGAGAACATCGCGATCTCGTTCAGTGGCGCAGAAGATGTCGCCCTGATCGACATGGCGACGCGGATCCGGCCCGGCGTCATGGTGTTCGGCCTGGATACCGGTCGGCTGCACGGAGAGACCTATCGGTTGTTCGAGAAGGTGCGCGAGCGCTACGGCATCACGCTCGACGTGCTGTCCCCGGACTCGCTCGCGGTCGAGCGACTCGTCCGTGACAAGGGCCTGTTCAGCTTCTACAAGGATGGCCACACCGAGTGCTGCAGCATCCGGAAGGTGGTCCCGCTGAAGCGCAAGCTCGCGACCCTCGACGCGTGGATCACCGGGCAGCGCAAGGACCAGAGCCCGAGCACGCGCGCGAACATCCCGGTCCTCCAGGAAGACGCCGCGTTCTCGAGCGCCGAGCGCCGGCTCGTCAAGCTCAACCCACTCGCGAACTGGTCGTCCGCCGACGTGTGGCGGTACATCCGCGACAACGACGTCCCGTACAACGAGCTCCACGCACAGGGGTTCAGCAGCATCGGCTGCGAGCCCTGTACCCGTGCCGTGCTGCCGAATCAGCACGAACGAGAGGGCCGGTGGTGGTGGGAGGAAGCGACGATCAAGGAGTGTGGGCTCCACGTCGCGCCCCCGAAGGCGGCCCCGAGGTCCCCGAGGTCGGGACGATGACGCACGTCACGTTCGTCAAGAAGATCAAGTCCGACGGCACTCCGTGTCGGAAGTGCGCCGAGGTCGAAGACCGGCTCCACTCGGCCGGCCTGATGGCGCGCATCGATCACACAGCGATCGCCGACGAGCGAGATCCCGACTCCGAGGGGATGAAGCTGGCCGCGGAGCTCGGGATCGACGCGGCGCCGTTCTTCGTCGTGACCACGAACGGTGCGCGGACCGTGTACACGTCCTATGTGAAGGTCCTCAAGGAGGTCTTGGTGGCCCCGATCAGCGAAGCCGAAGAGGCCAAGGAGATCTTGGCGCGGAATGATGACCTCGACTTCCTGTGAGCCCCTGGGTCGTGCGTCCGGCCGAAGCCCCCGCAAGGGGGACCCCTCGCCCAAGGTGGTTTCGGTCCTCAGGACGCGGACCGAAACCGATCGACTGGCTCGGGGCCGATGGCGACGCCCGTGGTGAACGTTCTCCTCGTCGCGTTTTCGAGCTTCTTCGCGTTGAACATGGGCGGCACGGGGTTCAGCCCCGCGTTCTCCGCCGCGCTCGGCGCGAACCTCATCCGACGGACGGCGGCGCTCCTGCTGTTCGCGACCTTCGTCGGCATCGGGGCACTCCTCGTCGGAGAGAACGTCGTGAAGACGCTCGGCGCTGGCTTCGTGCCGCCGGAGACGATCGATCGGCCGACGGCGCTCGTGCTGGTCGCCGCGGCCGCGGGCGCGCTGTTCCTGGCGAACGTCGCGAGGATCCCGCAATCGACGACCTGGGTCACGGTGTTCGCGCTGATCAGCCTTGGCATGGTTCGAGGGAACCTGAGCTGGCACACGTTCGTGTTCAGGCTGCTGCCGGCGTGGCTGACCATCCCGCCCGTGGCGTTCCTCGCCACCTGGTTGTTCGCCCGGCGGCTCTATCCGCTCCGCGGCTGGAACTACCGCCTGTACGAGCACCTCACCAAGCACGAATGGAAGCTGCGCGCGCTCGTCATCGCGTCGTCGTGCTATGTCGCGCTGGGAATCGGTGCCAGCAACGTGCCGAACGTCGTCGCGCCGCTCGCGACCGCCGGCGTGTTCAGCGTGCAGACCGGCATGCTGCTGTTCACCCCGGTGTTCGCGCTGGGCGGCCTGGTGTTCTCCCGGACGGCGAAGACGATCGGCAGCGAGGTCGTCCCGCTCGGGCTCTACTCCGCGACGATCATCAATGTCGTCGTCGGTTCGCTCATCCTCGCGAGCGCCAGGCTCGGGATCCCACAATCACTCGTGCAGGCGCAGGTGCTGTGCGTGTTCGCGATCGCGTTCGCCAAGGAGGGCGGGCACGGGCTGCTCCGGCACCGCATGCTTCGCAAGATCGTCCTGCTGTGGATCGGCGCTCCGCTGGTCGCAGCGGCCCTGGTCGCGCTGCAGCTCCTGATGTTCGACTGATTCGCTCGTCCTGCTCGTCATGTTCATCCGGGGGTGCCATGGACCAACGCCAAGCCAAGAAGACCGGTCACGAGATCGCCAACGACGTGACCGAGCTCACCGGCAACACGCCGATCGTGAGGATCAACCGGCTCCGCGAGCCCGGCTCGGCCGAGATCCTCGCCAAGCTCGAGCTGTTCAGCCCATCGGGGAGCATCAAGGACCGCGTCGCGCTCAACATGATCGAGCGGGCCGAAGAGGAAGGGCTGATCCAGCAAGACACCGTCGTCATCGAGGCGAGCTCGGGCAATACGGGGATCGGGCTCGCGATGGTGTGCGCGGCGCGCGGGTATCGCTGCATCATCGTGATCCCCGACTCGATGAGCCTCGAGCGGATCTTCTTGCTCCGCCGGTTCGGCGCCGAGGTCGTGCTGACGCCGGCGCGCGATGACATCGCCGGCGCGGTCCGCAAGGTCGAGGAGCTCGCGAAGAAGCACCCGAAGACCTTCGTGCCGTTTCAGTTCAAGAATCGCTGGAACCCCGACACCCACCGCCGCACCACCGCGCTCGAGATCCTGCAGGCGACCGACGGCCGGATCGACGCGTTCGTCGCCGGCATCGGCACCGGCGGCACGATCACCGGCGTCGGCAGCGTCCTCAAGGAGCGCGTGCCCGGCATCCGCATCATCGCGGTCGAGCCGACGCGGTCGGCGGTGCTCGGCGGCGGCAAGCTCGACTCGCACCGGATCCAGGGCATCGGCCCGGGGTTCGTTCCCGAGGTGCTCGATCGCAGCGTGATCGATGAGGCGCGGAGCGTGTCCGACAGGGATGCGTTCGAGCAGATGAAGCTGCTCGCGGCGCGCGAGGGCATCCTCGCCGGGATCTCCGCCGGTGCGGCGTTCCACGTCGCGCTCCAGATCGCGCGCGAGCTCGGTGAGGGCAAGCGCGTCGTCACCGTGTTCGGCGACACCGGCGAGCGCTACCTGACCATCCAGCATTACTTCGAGTTCTGACCGGCCAGGATCGCGGGCGTTCAGCCGCGCGACTCCCCGCGTGGTCGGCGAGCCGGCGGCGCCTCCCGCGATCGGCCGAGCAGCTCGAGGAAGCGTGACGCTGCCGGGCTGCGCGACTTGCCGCGCAGCTCGACCAGGTGCAGCGCACGGCGGATCTCGAGATCGGCGAGCTCGATCGCCACCAGCGAGCCACTGACGAGCTCGAGCTCCACCGCCAGGCGCGACACGATCGCGACACCCAGTCGCGCCGCGACCGCACTCTTGACCGCTTCGGTGCTGCCGAGTGACATCACGGGCTCGACGACGAGCCGCTTCTTCGCGAGCGCTGCTTCGATCACCTCGCGGGTGCCGGAGCCGCGCTCGCGCATCACGAACGGCAAGGCGACGAGCTCCTTGGCCGACAGCGGTGCACGCGCGAGCACGCGATCACCGGGAGCGGTGATCGCGACCATGTCATCCTGGTCGAACACCTCGGTCTCGAGATCATCGTCGGTGACGAGGCCCTCGGTCAGCCCGAGCTCGACCACCTGCCGTCGCACGAAGTCGTGGACGACGGTCGTGTTGCCGATCTGGAGATCGAGGCGCAGCGCGGGATGCCGGCGCTGGAACGCGCCGAACACCCGCGGGACGAGGTAGCTCCCGATGGTCGTGCTCGCGCCGACGGAGAGTTGACCGCGCCGGACCCCGAGCAGCGCCGCGAGCTCGGCCTCCGCGGTGTGCTCGATGCCGAAGATCCGCGCCGCGTGTTCCGAGAGCGCGCGACCTGCCGCGGTGAGCCGGATCCCGCGGGGAAGTCGATCGACGAGCAGCGCGCCCAGCGAGTCCTCGAGATCGCCGAGTTGCTTGGACACGGCGGGCTGGCTCACCTGGAGCGCACGGGCCGCCGCGGTGATGCTGCCCGCGACCGCCACGGCATGGAACACGCGAAGATGGTGGAGGTTCATCGAGCTGACGAGGGAGCATATCGACTCCCGCTGCCATTCCTTTTGATTATGTGTAGCATGCCAGTTAGGTCTTTTTCTTATTTCTCGTCTGGGCTTAGGATGTGGCTGTGCCTCCTGCGAACCACTGGGTCGTGACCGGAAAATTCACCGATGACGCGGCCAACGCGTGGCGACGCGCCGACGGCACCTGGTCCCGCAAGCTCGCGGAGGCCGGCCTGCTCGGCGACGAGGCCGCCGGCAAGGCGTTCGTGGCCAGCGCGGTCGCGCGCGAGCAACGCGAGATCTCCGATCCGTACGTCATCGAGGTCTACGCGGCGGGCGACACCATCGATCCGTTGACCGCGCGGGAACGCATCCGCGCGAACGGGCCCACCGTCCCCCTGCGCCGTCCTGACACCGGCATCTCACGCTGACCGGAGCTTGACCCATGTATCAGTATGACGACTACGACCGCCGCATCATCACCGAGCGGGCGCACCAGTTCCGCGGGCAGGTCGCGCGGCGACTGACCGGCGAGATCACCGAGGAGGAGTTCAAGCCCCTGCGCCTGCAGAACGGGCTGTACATGCAGCTCCACGCCTACATGCTCCGGGTGGCGATCCCGTACGGCCTGCTCAGCTCGACGCAGGTCAGGAAGCTCGCGCACATCGCCCGCACGTACGACCGCGGCTACGCCCACCTCACGACGCGCCAGAACGTCCAGTACAACTGGCCCAAGCTCGCGGACGTGCCGACGATTCTCGACGAGCTCGCGACCGTGGAGATGCACGCCGTCCAGACCAGCGGCAACTGCGTCCGGAACATCACCTCCGATCACTTCGCCGGCGTCGCGCCCGACGAGCTCGAGGATCCGCGCCCGTACTGCGAGATCCTGCGCCAGTGGTCGACGTTCCACCCGGAGTTCGCCCACCTGCCCCGCAAGTTCAAGATCGCGGTGACCGGCACGCCCGGCGACGATCGGACGGCGGTCCGGTTCCATGACATCGGGCTCCGCCTGGTCGAGAACGCGGCCAAGGAGCACGGCTTCGAGGTGATCGTCGGCGGTGGGCTCGGCCGCACGCCGCTGATCGGCGAGGTGATCCGCGAGTTCCTGCCGAAGCGGCATCTGCTGTCGTACATCGAGAGCATCCTGCGCGTGTACAACCTGTGCGGCCGCCGCGACAACAAGTTCAAGGCGCGCATCAAGATCCTGGTCTCGGCGCTGGGCGTCGACGAGTTTCGGCGCCGGGTGGAGGAGGACTGGGTGGCTTCGAGGACCCCTGCCCTGGAGCTGCCCGAGGAGGAGGTCGCCCGGGTCAGCGCGTTCTTCGCGCCGCCGCCCTACGAGGCGTTGCCGGCGAGCAAGTCCCAGCTCGAGGGATTCGCGCTCGGACGCGATCGCGAGCTCGGCAACTGGGTGAAGAACAACGTCGCCGGCCACAAGGTGCCCGGCTACAGCGCGGTCGTCATCTCGGTGAAGATGCCCGGCGTGCCGCCGGGTGACGTCTCCGACACCCAGCTCGATTCGATCGCGGCGGTCGCCGACCGCTACTCGTTCGGCCACGTGGTGGTGACGCACACGCAGAACCTGGTGCTGCCGGACGTCAAGACCTCCGAGCTGCCGCGCCTCCATGCCGAGCTCTGCGCGCTCGACCTCGGCAAGTCGAACGTGGGCAAGCTGACCGACGTCATCACCTGCCCGGGACTCGACTACTGCGACCTCGCCAACGCGCGCAGCATCCCGCTCAGCCTCGAGATCGCCGAGCGGTTCGATCGCATCGACTACCTGAACGACATCGGCGACGTCAGCATCAAGATCAGCGGGTGCATCAACGCCTGCGGACACCACCACGTCGGCAACATCGGCATCCTCGGGATCGACAAGCGTGGCGAGGAGTTCTACCAGCTCATGCTCGGCGGCAGCCCGGGCAACGATGCTTCGATCGGCAAGATCCTGGGCGCGGCCTTGGCCCAGGACGAGATCGTCGACGCGATCGAGAAGGTGCTCGGCCGCTACCTCACCGTGCGCGACTCACCCGACGAGCGCTTCCTCGAGACCGTGCGCCGCGTCGGCTTCGAGCCGTTCAAGCAGGCGGTCTACGGCGAGGCCGCAACGTCCGCGCCGGCGGCGGAGTAACCCATGCAGATCATCCGCAAGCGAGCCATCACCGACGACGACTTCGTGCACGTGCCCGACGGCGCCGCGCTGCCCGACACCGGCAAACCGATCGTGACGCTCGCGTACTATGTAGAGGCGCGCGACGCGCTGCTCGGACGCTACCCGTCGCTCGGAGTGCGCATCACGAGCGACAAGCTGCCGCTGGATATCCCCGAGCTGGGTCGGCTGGCGCTGGTCGCCATCGAGTTCCCCCGGTTCACCGACGGCCGGGGCTACTCGATCGCGCGCCAGCTGCGCGACCGTCACGGCTTCACCGGTGAGATCCGGGCGGTGGGCTGGGTGCTGCGCGACCAGCTTTATTACCTGGAGCGCTGCGGCTTCGACGCGTTCGAGCTGAAGCCCGGCAAGCCGCTCGAGAGCGCGCTCGAAGCGTTCGGCGAGTTCACGGTGACCTACCAGGCCGGCGTCGACGATCCGCGCCCGATCTACCGCCGCCGCTGACCGTCCGTCCCGTCCGCTCCTGATGGCGCGAGCGCCGATTCACCTCGAACTGGCTCATCGCATCGGCTAGCTTTCGCCAGATGCGAATCCTGCTCGCCGGAATCCTGGCTCTGGCTGCGTTCGGTTCCTCGGTCCGTGCCGACAAGGCCGCGCCCATCGCGCGACCAGCCATCCAGGACCTGGGCAAGTGGGACTGTCACGGCTCGCCGACGACGACCGTGCTCGTCACACCCGGTGAGCACGTCTACGCGTGGCACGGAGAATGTAGCGGCGCCGAGGGCTTCGACATCGTGATCGAGCCCCAGCCCAAGCAGCTCGAGACCAGGATGTCGTACGACGCCAAGACCAAGGTGCTCGAGCTCCGAGTGCGCAACTCGGGGCCCTCGCTGACCGTCAAGCTGCACGTGTTCGTCGGCTTCGCCTGAGGGTCGGCGGCTGACAGGTGCTCGCCTCGCGCGCCCGGCGGGGCCATAGTCAGGCATGTCCTGGACCGCGGCGCTTGTCGGCGTGGGCATGTTCGGGGCGATCGGCTACTACGAGTGGCGTCGGCTGGTGCATGACACGCAGCTGCGCGGCAAGGCGCGGATCGCGGCAACCGTCGCGATCGGCGCGAGCGTGACCCCGATGGTCCTCGCCAACGTGCTCGGCCCGGGCGGCCCGCCGAACATCCAGGGACCGGCCGCGTGGCCCGCCTTCCTCGGCTGGACGCTGTTCGCGCTGACCTTCGTCGGGCTCGTGACCGTCGATGCCGTGCGGCTGTGCGTGTGGAGCGCACGAAGGATCGCTCGCTCGGCGCCGATGGATCCAGCGCGGCGCGCCGCGCTGGCGCGGCTCACGGGCGGCGCGGTGACGACCCTGGTCGTCGCGGAGATCGGCACCGGGATGGTCGCGGCGCTGCGCGATGCCCCGGTCGTGGACGTCCCGATCACGCTCGATCGGCTGCCTCGCGCGCTCGACGGCTTCACGATCGTGCAGCTGACCGATCTCCACGTCGGCGCGACGATCGGTCGCGAGCTCGTCACCAGCCTGGTCGCTCGCACCAACGCCCTCGCCCCCGATCTGATCGTGCTGACCGGCGATCTCGTCGACGGCACGGTCGCCGAGCTGCGCGACGACCTCGCCCCACTCGGCGAGCTGCGCGCTCCGCACGGCGTCTACTTCGTGACCGGAAACCACGAGTACTACGTCGGGGTCGAGGCGTGGATCGCGTACCTGACCTCGCTCGGGATCCGGGTGCTCCGCAACGAGCGCGTCGCGATCACGCGGGGTGAGGCCGCGTTCGACCTCGCGGGGATCGACGACCACGAGGCGGCGAGCTACGCGCGCGGTCACGGCCCCGATCTGACCGCCGCGCTCGCCGGTCGCGATCGGCGCCGCGCCGTGGTGCTGCTCGCGCACCAGCCGCGTCAGGTGCGCGACGCCGCCCGTCACGATGTCGACCTCCAGCTGTCCGGCCACACCCACGGCGGCCAGGTCTGGCCCTGGCACTACCTCGTCGCGGCCCAGCAGGGCGGGCTGCTCGCCGGATGGTATCGCGAGGGGAAGACCCAGCTCTACGTCAGCCGCGGGGCCGGCTACTGGGGCCCGCCCGTCCGGTTCGGCGCACCCGCGGAGCTGACGCGCGTCATCCTGCGAGCCCCGGCGTGAGCCGGCGTGAGCCTCACCGACTCGGTGTGCCGACCGGCGCCCAGCGGGCGAGCGCGGCCTCGATCTGGGCGTTCGCGGTGCCGGCGGGGAACACGCCGTCGCGCCCGCGCTCGCCGGCTTCGCACCCGGTGAGCAGCGCGAGCGCGTCGTCGATCCGCTCGATCGCGTAGATCGCGAAGCGCCCGGCGGCCGCGGCCTCGACGACCTCTGGACGCAGCATCAGGTGCTGCACGTTGGCGCGCGGCAGGATCACGCCCTGGTTCCCGGTCAGCCCGCGCCGGCGGCATAGCTCGAAGAAGCCCTCGACCTTGAGCGTGACCTCGCCGACCGCGAGCACCTCGCCGAGCTGACTCACCGCGCCGGTCACCGCGAGATCCTGGCGCAGCGGCAGGCTACCGATCGCCGACAGCAGCGCGCACAGCTCCGCGAGCGACGCCGAGTCGCCCTCGAGGATCCCCTGGCTCTGCTCGGCGCCGATCGATGCATGCAACGCGAGGGCGAGGTCGGGCACGAAGTGCCCTGCGAGGTAGCCGGAGAGCATCAGCACGCCCTTGGCGTGGTGCGCGCCGGCGAGCCCGACCCGGCGCTCGATGTCGATGATGCCGGGCCGTCCGGCCCGGGCCCGCGCGGTGACGCGGAGGACCTGGCCGAACGCGTGATCGCCATCGTTGATGACCGACAGCCCGTTCGCCGCCCCGATCGCAGCACCTTCGGTGCGCGCGACCAGCGTCCCGTCGTCCGCGAGCCGACCGAACGTGCGCTCGAGCAGGCGCTGGCGATCCGCGCGCTCGCTGATCGCCAGCGCCACGTCCTCGGCGACGAGCTCGGTGTGGCCGACCGTGCGGCCGTGATAGCCGGCCAGGGCGATCAGGTCGCGCAGTCGCCCGAGGCGTGCCGACAGCCGATGCTGGTGGCCGACCTCGCGCGCGGCCTGCTCGATCAACGCGGCGACCGCGGCGGCGCGCAACGGCGGCACCCCGAGCTCGCGCGCGACCGCGGCGATGAACCGCGCCAGCGCCAGCTCGTTGGCCGGCGTGCGCTCGAGCGTATCCTCGAGCTCCACCTTGATCTTGAACAGATCGACGAACGCCTCGTCGGCCTCGAACAACGCGAGGTAGAGCTCGGGCGTGCCGACGAGCACGACCTTGGTGTCCAGCGGCGACGGCTCGGGGTGGAGGCTCCCGACCACCAGCCGTTCCTCGTGCTCCTCCTCGATCCGGATCTCGCCCCGGCGCAGCGCGCGCTTGAGGGCCGCCCAGGTCTCGCCGTCCTCGAGCAGCGTCGCCGCGTCGAGCAGCAGATACCCGCCGCGCGCGCGCTGCAGCGCGCCTGCCTTGAGCCCCGCGACGCTGGTCTCGAGCACGCCGAAGCTGGCCTTGCGATCGATGCGCCCGAACAGGTTCGCGTACGTCGGGTTCGGTTCCTCGATCACCGGTGCGCCGGTCTCCGCCGCGCGATCGACCACGATGTGCACCACGTAGCGAGCGAGCAGCGCCTGGCGCTCGGCCTGGAGTCGGGCGTGGCGCTCGGCCGGAGGTTCATCGTCCTCGTCGTCACGCGTGTCCTGCGCGAAGAAGCTCGCGGCCTCGGCCACCAGGTCGGCCTGGATCGCGTCGACGTGGCGCGCCAGCCGCCCGGTGAGCTCGCCGATGCTGGCGCGTGCCTCATCGGTGACCGTCCGCGCGACCGTGCGCGCGGTCTCGGCGATCAGCTGCTCGCGCTCGAGCTCGGCACCACGCTCGAGCGCGCGGAGCTGCGCGGCGGACGGCTCGAGCTCGGCCCGGAGCGCGCGGCCGCGCTCGTCGATCTCGGCGCGCCGCGCGGCGGGCAGCGCGGCGAACGCCTGCTCGTCGAGCGGCTTGCCATCGGGACCGGCGACCACGATGTCGAGCGCGGTATCGGCGACCTCGAGCCGGAACCCGGATTGACCGAGCCGAGCCTCGATGCCCGCGATCAGCTGGTCACGCTCGCGCGCCGCGCGCTCCGCGATCGCCCCCTCGCGCCTCCCGAACACCTCGGTCTCGAACGCCACCGGCAGCCTGCGCGCGTAGTCGTTGACCAGGCGCTCGAGCTCGCCGCGGATCACGCGGCTGCGCCCGGGCGGCAGCTCGAGCGCGAGCGGGCGGTCCGGATCGTCGAAGTTGTGGACGTAGCAGAGATCGGGCGGGGTCGGCTCGGTCACCGCGCGGGCCGCGATCAGCCGCCGCACGATCGAGTGCTTGCCGGTCTGGGGTTCGCCGACGACGAACAGGTTGTAGCCGACCACGCGCAGCGAGAGCCCGAGCTCGAGCGCACGGAGTGCCTGGGTCTGGCCGACGATCTCGTCGCGCGCCTCGACCTCGGCGGTGGTCGCGAACGGCAGCGTCGTGGGATCGCAGGGCGCGAACAACGCGGAGGGCGGCAGCGGCTTCATGCGGAGCGCAGTTGACCACGACCTCGCGCGCGCCACTGACCGCCGCCAGCGCCGATCTCGCGCTCAGTGCTCGATCACGGCTCGTGCTGGGGCGGCGGTAGCTCGAGCGCGGCGCGGAAGTAGGCCGCGATCCCCAGCCCATCGTTGTCGATCCAGCTCCGCGGATCCGGTGGGTTGAACCGCCGGAACAGGTTGTGCTGGAGGAAGCGCTTCACGTCGACCCACAACGGGTAGTGCTCGACGGTGAGCGCCCACGTCCCGTGGACATGGTGCTGGTGATCCTCCTGCTCGCCGGTGAACACATCGAGCTTGCCGACCGAGCCTTGCCGGTACCGTGCACGAGGCTGGGCCCGCGCGAACGCCGTGCACAGCGCGCGGTACGCGGCCGCGCTCGAGGCGCTGGCGACGCACGGCGGGATCAACAGGCCCATCGTCGAGTGCAGACTGACGCTGGCGTCGAAGTGAACCTCGGCCGCGAGCTTGATCAGCGCCGCCGTCTCGGGCTCGCTCGCCGGCGATGTGCCGCGATAGAACGAGTTCGTCGGATCGTCGGAGCCGGTCCGCCAGCCTCCAAAGGTCAGCCTCACCTGCTTCTGCGGCCCCGGGAGCGGGAAGTTCCGATTGAGATCGACCGCGTGCGCGTTGCTCCTCAGCGCGTGGAGGTCGCCCTCGCCCTGACACGCCCACGTCCGCTCGTACCCGTCGGGGTTGAGCGACGGCAGGACCCAGAGGTCGGCGTGATCGAGCAGCGCCTCGAACGTCGGCGATCGCACGCGCTCGAGCAACCCGAGCGCGACCTCGGTCCCGATGTACTCCGGGCCATGGATCCCCGCACACACCAGCAGCGATCGGCGATCCGCCCCAGCACGTCGGCCGCGACATGGCACCCGGGCCGCGCGGATCGGCCGGCCCTCCACGCTCGCGCCGAGCACGTGGACCTCGCCCCTCGCAGACGCCGCGAGCTGGTCGAGTGCGTGTTCTCGCTGGGTCGGTGATCGGTAGCCGTCGAGCGCGCTCGCCATCCGACGAGTGTATCGGTCCTGACGACGGCCGTGGCGCGCGTCGGACCACGGGCTGCCGCGGGTCAGGCTGGTGGGTCGAAATCGGCCAGTGGCGGAGGACAGGGTACGAGGTCGATCGCGGTGTCCTCGTCGGCGTCATCGAGCTCGAACTCGGTGGGGGCCTTGGCGAGATCGCAGCGCGCCTTCGACGCGCAGGCGCGGCCGCATGTCAGCGCGGTGGCTGGGCGGAACCGAGAGCAGCCGTGGACCAGCGCTCCGAGCGGCGTCTCGACGAACTCGATCAGCTCCATCGTCTCGGTCGCTGGGCACGCAACTAGCGCTTTCGTCATGTGACCTCCTCGAAGAATTGTCGCCCTCCTGGCCGCCGTCGGGCTGTGGCGTTCCGTCGCGGACGCGCGGCCGGACCGCCACGATCGCCGCCGGCGAGGTTGACGCACTGCGTGGCGGTGACGATTCGAGTGGGCAGTCGCGAAGCCTGGCTGGCCATGGCTGTGGGGGTTGCCAGGCAGCGCGTGGCACAAGTCATCGTTTCTGCGCCGAATCCCGTTGGCATCGAGCGTGCTCGGGCGTTGGCCATGCGCGTCTTCCTACCTGGGTTCGTTGCAATGACGTTGATCGGATGCGCCGGGGCCGACTCGTCCCCGGACATCGAGGATCCCGAGAATGACGGGTTCCTGGTCGGAGACGCCAAGGCCGATGCCTTCGGGGTCGAAGACTTCAGCCCCGATGGCGCGGCGGTGCTCGAGCTCGTGAGCACGGCGTCGACCGCCAAGCTCCATGACGAGGTCGGGTTGTCGACGCGCGTCGCGGACTCGATCCTCGGCCAGCGCGCCATGCTCGGTGGCAAGATCGAGGACCTCGCGGATCTCGATGATGCAAGGTTCGTCGGCAAGACGGTGTTCAAGCGGCTGCTGCGCTTCGTCACCGACAACCACCTGTTCAAGACCTCGTTGCGCGTGCCGCTCGTGCTCGAAGATGCCGACGGCAAGACCCTCTCGATCACGTCGTTCAACGAGCAAGCGAAGGCCGTCGGGGTGACGGGCTTCGCGCGCTACACGTTCGTCGATCCGGACACCCAGTTCTCCGACAAGATGTCCAGCTACGACATGCGACTCCAGGAGCTCGCGACCAAGGCGGGGATCACGATCGACGGGGAGATGATGCGGTTCGCCAGCTCGCTCGAGGACTACAAGATCGGCACGCAGGGCGTGTGCTACATCGGCGATCCGAAGGAGGCCGCGGATGTCTCGTCGTCCCAGGGCGACAGCATGATGGGCGACATGTACATCGTCTGGGGCTGGCGCCACCAGGAGACGACGTTCCTCGACGACGCGATCGAAGATGCCGACGCCGAGTTCGGCACGGACTGGTCCGGCTGGGACACCGCCAGCGACGATGTCCTGATCATGGCGACGAACAGCGACGGGGGCGACAACCCGAGCGGGGCCGTCGTCCCGCCGTGTCGACACTAGCTTCAGCTTCGATATGTTCGCCGCGCGTCGAGCGCCCTTGCCGTGAACCCGATCGTCCACGAGATCTTCACCTGGGTCTGGTTGGCCGACCTCTCGAGCCTCCACGGTCGCGAGATCACGCTGGGCAACGTCCCCGACGAGGTGTGGGATGACGTTGCGCGACCGGGCATCGACTTCGTGTGGCTGATGGGCGTGTGGAAGCGCAGCCCGCTCGGCGCCCAGATCGCTCGCACCCACCCTTCGATGCAGGCCGCGCATCGCGCCGCCCTGCCAGGGCTCGCCGACGCGGACGTGGTGGGCTCCGCCTACTGCGTTGCCGACTACGTGGTCGATCGCCGGCTCGGGGGGGAGTCCGGCCTCGCGCTCGCGCGCGCCGCGCTCGCACGGCGTGGCGTCCGCCTGGTGCTCGATCTCGTCCCCAACCACGTGGCTCCGGACCATCCGTGGGTCCACGACCACCCCGAGTTCTTCATCGAGGGCACCCCGGCCGATCTCGCGCGCGAGCCGCACGCGTACCTCCAGATCGGGGATCGCGTGCTGGCCTGCGGGCGCGATCCGTACTTCCCGGCGTGGCCCGAGGTGCTCCAGCTCGACGCATCCCACGTCGGGCTGCGCGCGGCGATGGTCGAGCTGGTCGCCGGCCTGACCCGGCGCTGCGACGGCGTGCGCTGCGACATGGCCATGCTGGTGCTCGACGACGTGTTCGCGCGCACCTGGGGTGACCGCGCCAGCGGCGGTCCGCACCCCGACGGCGGTCGCGGCTACTGGCCGAGGATCATCGGCGCGACCAGGCACGTCCGCCCCGACTTCGCGTTCTGGGCAGAGGCCTACTGGGATCTCGAGCCGGTGCTGCTCGAGCAAGGCTTCGATGCCTGCTACGACAAGCGGCTCTACGATCGGCTCGTGCAGGGCTCGGTCGAGGGCGCGATCGACGTCGCCTCCGTCCGAGCGCATCTCGGCGCGGATCTCGGCCACCAGCGCCGCACGATCCGGTTCGTGGAGAACCACGACGAGCCGAGGGCCGCGTCGCTGCTGGATCCCGCGGCTCATCGCGCCGCGCTCGCGGCGGTGTTCACGCTGCCCGGCATCGCCCTGCTCCACGAGGGGGAGGCAGACGGACGGCGCATCCGGATCCCGGTCACGCTCGGCCGCCGACCTGCCGAGCCGCCCGACCTCGAGCTGCGGGCCTTCGTCGCGCTCCTGCTGGCCGCGCTCGCCGGTGGGATGCGTCGTGGGGTGTGGTCGCTCGCCCCGATCCGGGGCTGGCCCGACAACGCGAGCGCGGAGCGGCTGCTCGGCTGGACCTGGACGGCTGCGGACCACCGCCACCTCGTCGTCGTGAACCCGACCGCGGCGCGGGCCGATGGGCGGGTTGGGATCCCGTGGACCGATCTCGAGGGTCGTACGATCCGCCTCGACGATCTGCTGTCGGGTCAGCGCTTCGAACGCGAGGGCGGACCGCTTGCCTCCGACGGGCTCTACGTGGCGCTCGAGGGTCACGGCGTGCACTGCTTCCAGGTCACCTGAGGCCCGGGTCACGCCGAAACCCCGTCGCCGATTGCGCGCCCGCGTGCCTATACTCCGCGCCATGCCACGCGCCCCGCAGCTGCTCGTCGTGTTCGTCGTGGCATGCGGGGGCGGCGGCGACCCGGCTCCGCGGACCGCACCGCTGTGGTCGGATGGCACGCACCTGCGCGATGCCGACGGCCGGATCGCGCTGCTGCGCGGCATCAACGCGCGGATCGACGGCGTGTTCGACGTCCGGTTCGACGATGGCCGCACCGCGCTCGAGCCGCTCCCGCCGCTCGACGCGACGGACTGTCAGCGGATGCGCGCGCTCGGGTTCGACCTGCTGCGGCTGCCGATCAACTGGAGCGGGATCGAGCCGTCGCAAGGGACCTACGATGATGCGTACCTCGGCCGGGTCGATGCGGCGGTCCGATGTGCCGCCGATGCCGGACTGGTCGTCCTGATCGATCTCCACCAGGATGCGTACTCCAAGGAGATCGGAGAGGACGGCGCGCCGCTGTGGGCGATCCAGCCGGCCCCGACGATGCTGCTCCAGGGCCCGCTGACCGACCTCGACGCCCGACGCACGTCGGGGCAGGTCACCGACGCGTTCGCCACGTTCTTCGATCCCGCCGACCCGGCCGGGCTGCAGGCGGCGTTCTTCGACGTGCTCGACCTGGTGGCCACCCGCTGGGCGACCGACCCGGCGGTGATCGGCTTCGAGCTCTACAACGAGCCGCCCGTCGGCCAGCCCGCCGTCGACGTGTTCAGCGCGGCCGCCGCAGCGCGCGTCCGTGCCGCGGCCCCCGGCAAGCTGGTGATGTTCGAGCCGAGCGCGGTCCGCAACCTGTTCGACTTCGCCCCCAAGCCCGCCGCGCCGTTCGCGACGCAGGACGCGGTCTACGCGCCCCACATCTACACCTACGTGTTCTACCTCGACCAGACCCGGCTCGAGCAGCTCCAGCCCGCCGACCTCGAGGCGAGCGTGCAGGCAGCGCGCGCCGAATCCGCCGGGTGGAACACGCCGATCTTGATCGGCGAGTACGGGATCGGGCCGACCCAGCCCAACGCCGACGTATGGATGGGCGTCCAGGCCGAGCTTCACGACGCGTACCTGGCGAGCGATGCGTTCTGGCTGTGGAAGGAGAACAGTCAGGGCGCGTGGGGCGTCCACGACCACGCGGTGGACGGCAGCGGCGGCGATGTGTGGACCGAACGGCCCCAGGTGGTCGCGTGGATCTCGCGCATCCACGCGGCGCGGATCGCCGGCACGGTGGTCGCCAACCGCTACGATCGGATCACCGGCAGCCTCCACCTCGAGGTCGCGAACACCGGCGGCGTCGCCCACGAGATCTACATCCCGGAGCGCGCGGCGGCGAGCTTCGCGATCACGTGCGACGGCGACGAGGCCGACGTCGTGCGCGATGCCGCCACCGGGCTGGTCTCGATCGTCTGCGACAGCGTCGTCGAAGTGACGCCCTAGGTCGGGAGCTCCGACATGGAGGCACGTGACGTGCGGTAGCGGACCATCGTGCCCGCGATCCCGTCCCACAGCGCGCGCTTGCCGGCGACGCGCGCCGACGCGTAGAGCAGCATCAGGATGCCGATCGCGCTCACCAGCGCGCTGAGCAGCCCACCGACGTCGTTCGTGATCCGGAGGCCGGTCCCCGCCGCAGGGTCGTTGATCCACAGCGCGAGCCACGGCGGGCCGTACATCGCGAGCGCACGGTAAGTCGCGCGCAGGAACGACGGCCGGGCCGAGGTCGCGACGTCGACCACCTCCAGCTCGAGCAGGGCCTTGCCGAACGTGCGCCCCCACCGCGACAGCGCGATCGCCTGGTAGGCCGCGAACGCCGGGAGCAGGCTCGTGAAGTCCATGGTGATGGTCAGGGAACCAGCGAAGAGACCGGCGACGAAACCGGCGAGCGCGAAGACGATCCCGAGGACGACCGCGACGAACCCGAAGTCGATGGCGGTCGCGACGCTGCGCGCCCAGAATCCGGCGGGCTGGGTGTGCACCGCCGAGGCGAGCTCGATCGCGCGCAGCAGCTCGTCGTAGCTGGCGAACCGATCCTCCGGACGCGACGCCATCATCTTCGCGCACAGGCTGTCGATCGCGCCGATCTGGGTGCGCGGTTGGCCGCGGCGAGGCAGCGTCGGACGCGCCGCGGTGGCGTGCAGCGTGACCAGCTCGGCGACGCTGTCTGCTTGAAACGGCGGGCGCCCCGAGACCAGGTGGAACAGCGTCGCGCCGAGCGCGTAGATGTCGGCACGAAAATCGATCGGCTCGCCCCGCGCTTGTTCGGGCGCCATGTAGAGCGGCGTGCCCGCGAGCGACGTCTGCGCGACCGGCCCCGCGGTGACTCCCTCCGGTGCGCCCGCGACGAGCCCGAAGTCGAGCACCTTGATCTCGCCGTGCCCGTCGATCATCAGGTTCGACGGCTTGAGGTCGCGGTGCGTGAAGCCGCTGCGCTGCGCTTCGCGCACGCCGAGCGCGGCCGCGCGGATCGCCGCGAGCGCGGCGTCGACCGACAGCGGGCCATCCGCGATCCGCTCCGCGAGCGTCTTGCCCGTGACGAGCTCCATCGCGAAGTACAGCCGCCCGGCTTCCTCGCCGACGAAGTAGATGTGCGCGACGTTGGGATGGCTGATCCGCGCCTGCGCGCGGGCCTCGCGGATCAGCCGATCGCGGCGCGTCGGATCGCGGGCCACATCCTCGGGCAGCACCTTGATCGCGACCGGCCGATCGAGCGCGAGGTCGGTCGCGAGGTAGACCTCGCCCATGCCACCGGCACCGAGGGGCCGTTCGATCCGGAAGTGCCCGAGCCGCTGGCCGCTCGAGAGCGCGGCAGAACCTGACGGGGCCGGGCCTGCGAGCGCTGGCGTTCCCGCACCCGCGGCCAGCGTGTCGTCGAGCTCGGGTCGCACCGAGGGACCATACCCGTCGAGGCGGGCGGTTCGAGCACCTTTGTCGAGGATTCAGCTGTTGAGGATTCAACGCACTTCGGCTCGAGCGCTTGCTGTGAAGAATCCCGTCCGCGAGCGTCAACCCGTGTTCACGTTCGAGGCCTCGAGGCGCGCCTCCGCCGTGTGTCTCGCTGCTGGCACGGGATGTGGACACGTCGCGCCGTATCCATTGAAAGAGGTCCCTGTCATGCGCACGTTCGTCAGCTTGCTCTGTGTCGCCGCCACCGCGGGTTCCGTCCTCGAGTCCTCGTCGGCGCTCGCCGCCCCCGAGACCCGCGATCATCGAGCCCCGGTGGTCCAGCCGTCCGTGAACAGCGCGCCCCGCTATCGCAGGCGACCAGGCCCGCGGTTCATGATGCCGTTGAAGGTCGATATCGGCGCCGCCGGAGCCAACACCACGCGTGGGTTCGCGCCGGGCATCGGGGCGTCCGTCGGCATCCACTGGGCCTCGCTGAGCCCGCGGCCGACCAACACGGACATCGGGATCGGCGTGTTCGGCGCGCTGCTCGGTGCGCCCAAGGACACCACCGTGATGAACGACAAGAACGCCGTGGTGTACGGAGGTGCCTATCTCGAGGCTGGCCATACGCTGGCGCACGGCAGCTCCTGGCGCACATGGGCGGCTGCCCGCGGCGAGTACATGGGGAGCTCCGCATTCGGCGAGGACCACCAGGGGATCGGCGCCACCGGCCGGCTCAGCGCCGAGATCTATGTCAGCGGCGTCGGGCTCGAGCCGCGCGGCTTGTTCCTCGGGACATACGCGATCGGCGTCTACATCGAGGCCGGCGCGCGAGACCTCGCTGCCGACGTGGGCGCCTTTCATGCGGGCGGTGGCCTGACGTTCCGCACGCCGCTCGTGTTCGCGCCGTGACCCTACGAGCGAACCCCGCTTGAGGCCGCATCGGCGCGAGTGCTAGCCTGCCGCGAGGCGATGGCCAGTCCGATCAAGGCGGATGACAGCAGGGCGAAGCGCCGATGGGTCCGGCGCGACCTGCTCTGGGCGCTGGGCGGGTTCTGCTTGGTGTGGGGCGTCTATCTCGGCCTCGTCGCCACGAT
>JAGSPR010000570.1 GCA_018262455.1 Deltaproteobacteria bacterium
GCTTCCATGATCCACCAACCAGCCGATCAGGCGCGCGCCGCGCTGACCTCTGCGAAGCGGATCGTCGTCAAGATCGGCAGCCGCCTGCTCGCCGAGAGCCCCGCGAGCCGGCCCGCGACGATCGCCGACCAGGTGATCGAGCTCCGCCGGCGCGGCGTCGAGGTCGTGATCGTCAGCTCGGGCGCGATCGCGCTCGGCATCCGCAGGTTGCGGCTCGCGGGCCGGCCGACCGACATGCCCGGCCTGCAGGCAGCCGCCGCGGTCGGGCAGAGCCAGCTGATGCAGCACTGGGAGCACGCGTTCGCGGCGCACGATGTCGTGATCGGCCAGGTGCTCGTCACCCATGATGACCTCGGCGATCGCCGGCGCTTCCTGTCGGCCCGGCTCACGCTGCGCGCGTTGCTCGATCAGGGGGCCGTGCCGATCATCAACGAGAACGACACGGTCGCGACCGAGGAGATCAAGTTCGGCGACAACGATCAGCTCGCCGCGCTGGTCTGCAACCTGGTGTCGGCCGATGCGCTCGTGATCCTCACCGACGTCGAAGGCGTGCGGGATGCGGCCGGGATCCGGATGCCGATCGTGCGCGACATCGATCGCGAGGCGGTGCCGGTCGCCGGCGGCAGCACCAGCGGGGTGGGTCTCGGGGGGATGGCCAGCAAGGTCGGCTCGGCGCGGATCGTGACGCGGACCGGCGTCCCGGCCGTGATCGCGCCGGGGCGAGAGCCCGACGTGCTCGTGCGCACGCTCGCCGGCGCGGATGTCGGGACGCTGTTCCCACCGACGGGCGACGTGCTGTCGTCGCGCAAGCACTGGATCGCCTACGGCGCGAAGCCGGTCGGCAAGCTCACCGTCGACGAGGGTGCGGTACGCGCGCTCAAGCAGGCCGGCAAGAGCCTGCTCCCCGCCGGGATCGTGCGCGTCGAAGGCGACTTCGAGCTCGGGGATACGGTGAGCGTCGTCACCGCGGCCGGGGTCGAGCTGGCGCGCGGGTTGGTCGCCTACCCTGCCGAAGAGCTGCGTAAGATCTCAGGCTTGCAATCTTCGGGTATCGAGGCCAGGCTCGGGTACAAGAGCCTAGACGAAGCGATCCACCGAGATGACCTCGTGATCCTGTGACCACCTCGATCCGCTCCGGCGTCGACTTCGCGGTGCATAGCCCCGCCCCGCGAGCCCAGCTGATCCGCAGCGTGGCCGAGGCGGCACGCAAGGCCGCGCGGATCGTGGCCAAAGCACCCGCCCAGGTCCGGCAACACGCCCTGGTCTCGATCGCGGCAGCCATCGACGACGCGCGGTCCGAGATCCTCGGTGCGAACGCCCGTGATCTCGCGGCGGGCGAGGCCGCCGGACTGTCGCCGGCCATGCTCGATCGGCTGCGGCTCGACGACAGCCGGATCGCCGCGCTGTCACGTGCCGTTCGGGAGATCGCGGAGGCGCCCGAGCTCGTGGGCCGGGTCGAGCGCACGGAGGTCCGGCCGAACGGGCTGGTCGTCGAGCGCGTCCGCATCCCGCTCGGGGTGATCGCGATGATCTACGAGGCCCGGCCGAACGTCACCACCGATGCCGCCGCGCTATGCCTCAAAGCAGGAAATGCCTGCATCCTGCGCGGCGGGCGCGAGGCGCTCGAGAGCAACCGCGCGCTGCTCGCCGCCGTCCAGCGTGGCTTGCTCGCCGCCCAGCTGCCCGCCGAGGCGGTCCAGCTCGTGCCGCTCACCGATCGCGAGGCGATCGCGGACCTGGTGAAGCTCGACGGGCTGATCGACCTCTGCATCCCGCGCGGCGGCGAAGGGCTGATCCGCTACGTCACCGAGCATGCGCGCGTGCCCGTCATCAAGCACTACAAGGGCGTCTGCCACATCTACGTCCACTCGGGCGACCTCGACCACGCCGTGGCGATCATCGAGAACGCCAAGGTGTCGCGCCCGGGAGTGTGCAACGCGGTCGAGACCGTGCTCGTCGATCGTTCGATCGCGGACCAGCTCGTGCCGCGCCTCGTCCGCGCGATCGGTGACCGAGTCGAGCTCCGCGGCGATGAGCGCGTCCAGCAACTCGGCGGCCCCACCGTGCGCGCCGCGACCGAGGACGACTGGTATGCCGAGTACCTCGATCTGATCCTCGCCGTGCGCGTCGTCGATGGCGTCGCCGGTGCGATCGCCCACATCGAGCGCTACGGCTCCGACCACACCGAGTCGATCCTGACCACCGACCCGGTGATCGCCGAGCAGTTCGTCCGCGAGGTCGACTCCTCCACCGTCCTGGTCAACGCCTCGACCCGGTTCGCCGACGGCGGCGAGCTTGGCCTGGGCGCCGAGATCGGGATTTCGACGACGCGGCTTCACGCGTATGGTCCGATGGGCGCCGAGGGCCTCACGACGACCAAATTCGTGGTACGCGGCAACGGACAGCTCAGGAAGTAACCGCTCTCTCGACCTCGGCACAGGAGCAACGAACGACGCATGACTCAGAAGCAGAGCGCACCCAAGCGAGCCACTCCCCCGAAGGCGACGAAGGGCAAGGCCCGGAGCGTGGCCGAAGATCCGCCGACGAAGCGCGCGAAGACCGCCGAGGGGTTCGAGGGCGTGATGCGCGCGCTCGAGCTCGCCCTCGACAAGAAGGCGCTCGAGCCCGTCCTGCTCGACGTCCGCGAGCTGTGCTCGTTCTGCAACTACCAGCTGGTGGTGTCGGGGCGCTCCGACCGCCAGGTCGATGCCATCGCCGACGGGATCAACGTCGGGCTCAAGATGGAGGGGCTGCGTCCGATCGGCTCGGAGGGCTCGCGCACCGGGCAGTGGGCGCTGCTCGACTACGGTGACTTCGTCGTCCACGTGTTCCTGCATTCGGCGCGCGAGCACTACGACCTCGAGGGGTTGTGGAACGACGCGCCGCGCGTCCCGATCGAGGTGCCGCCCGAGGCCCGCATCCCGGCGGACGACGCCTACGACGGCAGCATCGACGCCTACGGCGAGGCGGCTCGTTAAGATCACGCTCTCGGTCGTCGGTCGGCTCAAGGAGTCGTACTTCGTGGAAGCGGAGGAGGAGTATCGCAAGCGGCTGCGGCCGTACTGCACGCTCGCCGTACACGAGGCCAAGGATGCCGCCGCCCAGCTGGCCGCGATCCCGGCCAATGCGCACGTCTATGCGTTCGACGAGCGCGGGACATCGATGTCGAGCGTCACGTTCGCCGAGGGCATCCTCGGTGCCGAGGCGCAGCACGGCGGCGGCGCCCCTGTGGTGTTCGCGATAGGCGGCGCCGACGGTCACGCGGACGCGATGCGCGCCCGTGCCAAGAAGCTGCTCTCGTTTGGCCAGCTCACCATCGCCCACCGCCTCGTCCGCCTCCTCGTCATCGAGCAGATCTACCGAGGCTTCCGCATCCTGCGCGGCGAGCCCTATCACCGCGACTAGGACGCTCTACACTCTCACCACTCTCCGCCCGACCCCATCTCGCAACCATCCGACATCACGGTGGATCTGACAGGACGCTCTACACTCTCACCACTCTGTCCTGACCTCGCAAATCTTCGAAAAGATCCCCTAGCCAATCGCACCCGAGCCAACCCTGCCTTGTCTCGCCGACGCAGCTTCAGAGTGGTGAGAGTGTAGAGCGTCCTCGCCGAACCCGTTGGCATTCGCGGGGTTCGCCGCATCGCAAGGCTGGAGAGTGGTGAGAGTGTAGAGCGTCCTGACGCTTGA
>JAGSPR010000262.1 GCA_018262455.1 Deltaproteobacteria bacterium
ACCGTGCACTTCGGCAAGGACACCAAGGGCAAGCGCAAGGTGCTCGTGGTTCCCGAGGTCGGCGATCCGAGCGAGTACCTGATCCCGAAGGGCAAGCACCTGTCGGTTCGTGAAGGCGACCGCGTCCGCGCGGGCGAGGCCCTCATGGACGGTCCGGCGAACCCGCACGACATCCTCAAGGTGCTCGGCGAGCGCGCGCTGGCGAAGTACCTCGTCGACGAGATCCAGGAGGTCTACCGGCTCCAGGGCGTGCGCATCAACGACAAGCACATCGAGGCGATCGTTCGTCAGATGCTGCGTCGCGTGAGCGTGTCGGATCCGGGCGACACGAACTTCCTCATCGAGGAGCACGTCGAGAAGCACATCTTCGAGGAGGAGAACGAGCGCGTGATCGTCGCAGGCGGACAGCCGGCGAAGGGTGATGCGTTGCTGCTCGGAATCACGAAGGCGTCGCTGTCGACCGAGTCGTTCATCTCGGCGTCGTCGTTCCAGGAGACCACGAAGGTGCTGACCGAGGCGTCGATCAATGGACGCGTCGATTACCTCCGCGGCCTCAAGGAGAACGTCATCATGGGTCGCCTGATCCCGGCCGGTACGGGCCTCGGGGCGTACAAGCGCCTCACGGTCGACGTCCAGGCCGAGGAAGCCGACGACAGCTCGTACATGATGGAGAACGACACCGACGCGGCCGGCGCGACGGTCGAGTAACTCCGCACTGACACTGCGGTGAACGGCCGGGCCTGTCCCGGCCGTTTCTCGTTGACCGACGACGACCTACAGGTGGGAGGCACGCGCCGTGATTGCGCGGACCCGGTGGTTAACCACCATGCAGGAGAATGCGTCAGAGCCGTAGGGTTGCTCTACAGCCGGCGCGGCTGCGCTCTTGCAGCCGTGGAGCAATCGAGACGATGTCCCAGCAGGACTCATGCCTTCCCGAGGGTTACGAGGTCGATCCAGACCTCGAGCCTGGCGAGGCCGTGGGCGAGTATGTGGTCGACGGCAAGCTCGGGCAGGGCGCGTTCGGAACCGTGTTCCGGGCAGCGCACCCGCTGATCGGCAAGGTCGTCGCGATCAAGGTCCTGGCTCGCAAGTACTCCGTGGATCCCGAGATGGTCTCGCGGTTCGTCGCCGAGGCACGTGCGGTCAACCAGATCCGGGACCGCCACATCATCGACATCTTCTCGTTCGGCCGACTCGAGGACGGTCGCCAGTACTACGTCATGGAGTATCTCGACGGTGAGACGCTCGACGCCCGCATCGAGCGCGAGGGCAGGGTGTCGCTCGCGCAGGCGCTGCCGATCCTGCGTGGCATCGGACGCGCGCTCGATGCCGCGCATGGCAAGGGCATCGCGCACCGCGATCTCAAGGCCGAGAACGTGTTCCTCGCAAGTGATCCCGATGGCGGCGTGTGGCCGAAGCTGCTCGATTTCGGGATCGCGAAGCTGATGGCGCCGGAACCAGGGCTCGGGCACAAGACGCGAACGGGCACGCCGGTCGGGACGCCGTACTACATGTCCCCCGAGCAATGTCGGGGGCGCGATGTCGATCACCGCACCGACCTCTACGCGTTTGGCGTGCTTGCGTACCTCGTGCTCACCGGCAAGTACCCGTTCGACGCGGACGATTACCTGTCGATCCTCATGCAGCAGATCACGGTGCAAGCCGCGCCCGCGTCGAGCATCGCGAGCGACCTGCCGGTTGGCGTCGACGAGGTGTTGGCGTGGCTGCTGGCCAAGGACCCCGTCGATCGGCCGCCCAACCTACGCGCCGCGGTGACCGCTCTCGAGTCAGTGGCCCGGGCCGCCGGCCTCGACGTCCCGCGCCAGACCGGTCCCCTGGCCGGTCCCCAGACCGGGCCCCGGACTGCTCCGGCGATCATGCCCGCGAGCAAGCTCGGCACGCGGCCGCCGCACCTCGCCTCCGCCGGGACTCCTTCCTCGACCGTGCCGCCTGCAAAGCGCTCGCGCGTCGTGCGGTACGTGATCGCGGCTGGAGCCGTGGCCGTGGCCACGCTGGCGATCGTGGCGCCGTGGGCACCGGATCGCCCTGCGCATGCGCTGGACCCGGCGGTCGCGCCGGTGCTGATCGACCCGCCCGTCGCGCTGCGCCCGCACCGCGCACCCTCCGAGCCGCAGACCGTGATCGTGACGGTCGCGGGCGTGCCGGACGGCACCGAGGTGATCGCGGGCGGGATGACCGCCGGTGCGGCGCCGGGGCCCGTGCAGCTGCCGCGCGACCAGGTACCGATGGTGCTGACGTTCAAGCTCGACGGTTACCTGCCGACGTCGCGCACGGTGACGCCGGATCGCGATCAGGCGCTCACTGTGACCCTCAAGAAGAAGCCGACGAGCGCACCGGGGCACCGCAGCTCCAAGGACGACCTGATCGACATCTTCGGAAAGCGAGCCCCATGACCCCTCGACTGCTCCTGCTCCTGCTCGGCGCGGTGGTCTCCGCCTGCACCGACTTCACCGCCGTCACCCGCGGGGCGTGCGGCAACGGCTTGCTCGAGCCGGGGGGCTTGCTCGAGCCGGGGGAGGACTGCGACAGCGGAGATCCGAGCTGCGTGCGGTGCGCGGTGACCTGCCGTGGCGCGATCGACTGCCCGACGGCCGCGTACACGTGTGGGGTCGACGGGTTCTGCCACGCCCCCGGCGGTCAGCTCGCGGACCCGACACCACCGGTGACGTTCGGCGCCGATGACCTTCGCATCACCGACGTCGATCACGACGGCACGGGAGATGTGATCGGGGTCTCGAAGACCTCGATCGTCGTGCACCACGGCGATGCCCACGGCTCGCTGTCCACGATCACGTCGTTCGTCACGCCGGCCCAGTCAGGTCCGCCGGCCTTCGGTGACGTCGATGGTGACGGCTCGATCGACGTCACGCTGTCGACGCTCGACGGCATCGTCTCGTACACCTCGAGGTTCGGAACGCTGTCTCCGGTCGACATCGAGTCGCCGATCTTCGGCGAGGCTGGCACGCCGCTCGATATCCTCATGCTGTTTCCGATCGGTCCGTTCCAGCTCGGCGCGTTCGTCGACGGAGGCGGCTCGATCCTGCTCGTCGTCGTCGACCTCCTCGATCCCGGTGCGACCCACGCAACGGCCCCGTGCGGTGCGCGGCTCGGCGCGATCGAGCATGCGCGGTTCTCTCAGCCGAGCGTCGACCTGTATCGCGCGAGCGCGGTGAACGCGGACCTTGTCGTCTCGTTCACGACGACCGGCGGCGCGCTCTGCGCCACCTCGATCCACGGCAATACGCTCGCCGGCAAGAGCTTCGCCGACATCACCCCGGCCGGCACGAACCCGGTGGCGGAGCGCCCGGTGCTCGTCGATCTCGATGCCGACGGGGACCCGTGTCCGTCGCTGGTGAGCTCGGACGGCGGCCCGTCGGCGATGCGGAGGTGGGAGGGCCACCTGGCAGGCGGGCACTGCACGTTCGATCCGGCCGGTCCCACCGGGCTCGCGCTCCCGCCGGTCGCGAACGCCCCGCCGTCCGCGGTGGCCGTTGGTCGGATGCCGATCGTGCCGGCGATCGCGGGGCTCGCGTCGGACGCGCTCGTGCTGACGAGCGGGATCTACGGTTACGCGCCCGGCCCGGACGCGCTCGTCGAGGTCTATGGCTCGTCGGCTCGGCGGATCTCGCACGTCGCGACCGGAGATCTCGACGGCGACGGCGACCTCGACTGCGTGCTCGCGACCGACCACGAGGACGACCTCGATGTGCTCTATCGGTTCCCGCTCGGGCTCGAGCTGCTGCGGATCGACACCGCGAGCCAGGTCACGTCGCTGACGATCGCTGACTTCGACGGCAACGCGGTCAATGACATCGCGTACACCGAGTCCTCGACGGATCACCAGAACCTGATGGTGGCCTACGGCACGGCGGACCGTCCGCTCGCGCCCGTGCAGGTCGCGACCTTCACGAGCGTCGGCACTGTCAGCACGATCGCGTTTCCCGACTCGGTCGACCGGTTGTCGATCGCCGACGACCTCGCGGTGATCCAGGCTGGGCCCGCCGCCGGTGCGTTCCCGACGATGACGTTGCTCCACGGCAGCCCGCAGCGCACGATGCTGTCGTTCTTCGAGCCCCGCGACGACGTGATCCTCCCCGACACGACGTTGCGAGGCGCCGTCGTCGGGCAGTTCACCGGTTCGGCAAGGCCCGATCTGCTCGCGATCGCGACCCCGGATCAGGGCACGTCCGTCGGGATGCGCGCGTGGCTCGTGGCCGGGACCGAGGCGGGGCTCGCCACCACGCCGAGCGCCGGGATCTCGGCGCTCGGCCTCGCCGATTGCGACGGCACCGGCGTCTGCGTGACCGACGCGCTCTACCTGGTGTGGCCCGGCGCAGCGCACGATCTCGTGATCGCGGTCGATCGCCAGGCGGTGCCGCACGCGGCGTTGCTCGATCCGACGGCGCCGGCCGGGTTCGACGCGACCGCGATCCCGGTGCTCCTGGCGGGGGTGCCGGCCGGGGCGAGCGCGCGATCGCTCTATGCCAGCGACCTCGACGGCGATGGCGCGCCCGAGCTCGTCGCCTCGTTCGAGACGCGCGGTGGCCCCCTCGCCGGGACCGTCCGCGTCTGCCTGATGGCCGCGGGCGTGCCGCAGCGGTGCGACGACCTGACTCCGATCATCGCTGCGGTCGCCCCGGCCGTCACGGCCTGTACCGATGCGGCTCCCGGTCACCTCACCCGTCACGATCCGTTCACCCCCGAGACCCCGGGCGACGATCTCGTCGTCCTGTGTCACGAGGACCCCGGCGTGACGAGCCTGTATCGGATCGTGCGCGGCGGCGATGGTCTCACCGCAACACCCCTCGCGCAGGGCGTCGGGCTGCGATCGATCCGGGTCGCGGACGTCACCGGCGATGGCATCGATGACGTCATCGCCGTGCAGGGCAACGCCGGCGCGCAATCGATCGTCGTGTTCGCGCAGTGCAGCTCGCGCGATCTGGAGTCCTGCCCGCAGGCGGCCGCGGTGCCTGGAGGTGGGCCATGAGGATCGGACTCGTCGTCGTGATCCTCGCGTCGCTCGCCGGTGCCGCCGCTGCGGAGGACCGGGCCACCGCGGAGCGTTACTTCCGCGCCGGGGCGAAGGCGTACGCCGCCCAGAACTTCGGCGCAGCCGTCGCCAACTTCGACGAGGCCTACAAGGCACTCCCCCTGCCGGAGATCGCGTTCTCCGCGGCACAGGCCTATCGTCGGCTGTATCGCTCCGACCCGCAGCCGGCATACGTCCGGCGCGCGATCGAGCTCTACCGGGTCTACCTCGCGAAGGTGAAGTCCGGCGGGCGAGTCGGGGACGCCGGCGATAGCCTCGGCGAGATGGAGCGAGAGCTCGATCACCTCGGGGCCCGCGGCGCTCTCGAGCCTCGCGGCGCTGTCGAGGCCCGCGGCGCGAGGACCCACGTCGAGTCGAGCGAACGGACGCGGCTCGGCGTCAATGTCTCGCTGGCCGACCAGCGCTCCAGCGATGCCGGCACGCTTCGCGAGATCGGTGACGCAACGGGCGATCCGCTGAAGGGCGTGACCACGATGATCGATGGCAAGGTCGTCGAACCGTTCGCGCTGCTCGAGGTCGCGCCAGGTGATCACGTCGTCACCGTGACCGCGGACGGCTACCTCGCTGTCGACAAGAAGCAGCGCGCGGTCGCCGGTGCGACCTCGCTCGTCGAGGTCGAGCTCGCGCCTCGCCCGGCGCGCGTGACCGTCAAGACCGAGCCGGACGCGCGCATCCTCGTCGACGGTCGCGCCAGCACCGGATCGCTGCTCGAGCTCGCCGCGGGCAAGCACGTGCTCGCGATCCTGTACGCTGGGCGCGAGCCGTACGGACGCGAGCTGACGGTCAGCCGTGGTCAGGCGCTGGTCGTCACGGCTCCGCTCGTCAAGACCGCTCGCCGGCGTGCCGTGCCGTGGGTCCTCGGCGGGGCAGGGGTGCTGGCAGCTGCCGCCACCACCACGGCGATCCTCGCGGCCGTGCACGATGGCCGTGCGAGCGAGCTCCGCGATCGGATCTCGCTGGGGAATTCGCCCCCGACCGACGGCGACAGGTTCGATCGCGAGGTCCGCCGGCGCGATGACTTCAAGACCACTGCGCTCGTGCTAGGCGGCAGCGCGCTCGCCGCCGGCGCAGTCGGGGCGGCCCTGTATCTGTTCGACAAGCCGTCCAGTGAAGCGATCCGGATCGTGCCGATCGTCGACGCAGGCGCAGGCGTGGGCGGCGCCAGCGTCATCGGCAGGTTCTAGATCGTTCGAGATTCGGACTTGCGCAGGACGCTGGCCTGGCTATTCTCCGCCGCAAATGGCCTCTCCGGGTAAGCGCAACCTCGCCGCAGTCGCGACCACGCTCAGCTTCGACAAGTTCTGGACCTGGCTGGCAGGTCACGCGAACTGCATCCTGCGCGCCGGCACTCCGGAGGCCGTGCTGCTCGATCACGAGGACTTCCACTGGACGCTGATCACCGAGGACGATCACACGCTGGTCGTCCAGCTCGCGCGCGCGAAGGAGCTCGTCGGCGAGCTGCTCGTGTTCCCGGCGGAGGTCGCGTACGTCCAGGTCGAGCCCTCGGAGGCCGAGGGCGAGTGGCTGTTCGAATGCATCATCGAGACCGAGAAAGCTCGTGAAGTTGCCTATCACTTCGTGATGGCACACGAGTACGAGGACGGGGAGCACCGCCGCGAAGAGAAGTGGACGCACTAGCGATCCGAGTCTGAGCGGAGCGCGCCGTGTCGGCGTGCTAGGCTCCTGCCTCATCATGGCCGGCGAGGCGCCCGACGAGGCGGATCAGCTGATCGGTGCCCTGGTCGACGAGCGCTACAAGGTGCTCGAGGCGATGGCATCTGGATCGATGGGCGCGGTCTACAAGGCCGAGCGGATCCCCGTCGGCAAGATCGTCGCGATCAAGTTCCTCCACGCGTCGTTCGCGAACGAATCCGAGTTCCTGACCCGGTTCGAACGCGAGACCCGCGTGATGAGCAAGCTGGCGCACCCGAACTGCGTCTCGGTGGTCGATTTCGGCGTGTTCGATGGCTCCCCGTACCTGGTCATGGAGTACGTGGCCGGCACGACCTTGCGCGCGCTCATCGACGACGGGCCGGTGAAGCCGAGCCGCGCGCTCGCCATCGTGCGCCAGGTCGCGGCAGGGCTCGCCCACGCCCACGCGCAGGGCATCGTGCACAGGGACATCAAGCCCGCGAACCTCATGATCACCGAGGAGATCGGGACCGGCGAGCACGCGCGGATCCTGGATTTCGGGCTCGCGCGACTGCGTGGCGCGGTCGGACGCGACGCCACGCAGAGCAACGTCGTCGTCGGCACGCCGAACTACATGGCACCCGAGCAGACCGTCGGCGGTGGCACGATCGACGCGCGGACCGATATCTACGCGGTCGGTGTGGTCCTGTTCGAGATGATCGCCGGGGACAAGCCGTTCCAGGCGGACGACACGCTCGCGCTGCTCGGGATGCACCGGACCGCGCCGATCCCGAAGCTGCTCGATCGGGTCGGCGATCGGATCAAGCTGCCGGACGGGCTCCAGGCCGTGGTCGAGAAGGCGATGGCGAAGTCGCCCGACGATCGTTACCAGTCGGCGATCGAGCTCGCCGAGGCGATCGACGCCGTGTCCGGTGCGCGCCGGCGCGCGGCCGATACGAAAGCCCCCGCGCTGCGCAAGGCCGATCCGTTGGCCCCGACGGTGGTCTCCTCGCTCCATGGCGGGACCGAGCGCACCCAGCTCGCACCCAAGAACGGCTTCGGGCGCGCCCTGCTTGTCGTCCTCCTGCTCGGAGGCGTCGCAGCGGCAGTCTGGTACCTCAAGGGGCGCGACACCCCGCCGGTCGTCGTGGCGGGCAAGCCTGCGCTCGATGCGTCGGCGAGCCCACCACCCGCAGACGTCACGGTCGACAGCCCGGTCCTCCCGGAGGGCGCCGCCGCGGGCAGTGCCTCGGCAGGCAGCGGGGAGCTCGCCGTCGGGAGCGGGTCCGGGATCGAAGCCGGGTCGGGGATCGAAGCCGGGTCGGGGATCGAAGCCGGGTCGGGCGTGCAATCCGGGTCCGGGGCTGGGTCCGGATCCGGGTCCGGCGAGACCGACATGGCACCCGATCCGGTCACCGCCGAGAACCCGGTGCCGCCGAAGGTGGTCGAGACCGACGACGAGGCCGCCGATGCCCCGGAGACCGAGGAAGACGCGGACAAGCGCGCGCCAAAGGCGCCGGTCCTCGCGAGCTCGATCCAGGGCGCCGTTCAGCAGATCAAGGAAGGCAAGGCCGATCTCGCCATCGCGAGCCTCCGCACGCTGTGGAAGACCAACTCGCGCAGCGCGTACATCCCGTTCCTGCTCGGGAACCTCTACTACGACAAGCTGTGGTGGTCCGTGGCGATGGATCACTACCGCCTGGCGATCGCGAAGAACGCCGGCTACCGGGGCAACCCGACGCTGAACCGCAACATCATCCGGATGCTGGCGAGCAAGAAGACCTCGGGTAAGGCCCAGTACTTCCTGCGCAAGACGATCGGCAAGCCGGCGGTCCCTTACCTGAGGCTCGCGGCGAAATACGATTCCAATCTGGCCGTCAAGCGCCTCGCCACGGACCTGGCGAAGGCCATCCGCTAACCTCGAACCGCTGCGTCCGGCCCTATGGCCTTGACAGAACGGGGCGAATCCGTAAAGTCACGCGCTCCGTCGTCGTACCCCCCATCGCTCCGCGAAAAAGATCAGATGCCCACGATTAACCAGCTCGTCCGTAAGGGTCGCGAGAAGATTCGCGTGAAGAGCGCGTCTCCCGCCCTGAAGCAGTGTCCGCAAAAGCGTGGCGTCTGCACCCGCGTCTACACCACCACGCCGAAGAAGCCGAACTCGGCACTTCGCAAGGTGGCGCGCGTTCGACTCACCAACCAGATGGAAGTGACGTCGTACATCCCGGGCGAGGGGCACAACCTGCAGGAGCACTCGGTCGTCCTGATCCGCGGCGGTCGCGTGAAGGATCTCCCAGGCGTTCGTTATCACATCATCCGCGGCACCCTCGACACCACCGGTGTCCAGAACCGCAAGCAGAGCCGGTCCAAGTACGGCGCGAAGCGCCCGAAGTAGGGTTGGAGACGTCATGCCTCGTAAAGGTGAAGTACCAAAGCGCAAGGTCCTCCCGGATCCGAAGTACACCGACGCTCCCGTCGATGTGCGTCGCCGGTTGACCAAGTTCGTCAACGTCGTCATGCGAGATGGCAAGAAGGCCGTCGCAGAGGGCATCGTCTACAAGGCGTTCGACATGGTCGCCGAGCGTGCGAAGGACGACCCGTTGAAGGTCTGGGAGCGCGCGCTCGCCAACGTCCGCCCGCGCGTCGAGGTCAAGAGTCGCCGCGTCGGTGGTTCGACCTACCAGGTCCCCGTCGATGTTCGCCCCGACCGCTCGCTGGCGCTCGGCATGCGCTGGCTCGTGGAGTACGCTCGCGAGCGCAACGAGAAGACGATGGTCGATCAGCTCGCCAACGAGATCGTCGACGCCGCGCAGAACCGCGGCAACGCGGTCAAGAAGCGGGAAGACGTTCACAAGATGGCCGACGCCAACAAGGCGTTCGCCCACTATCGCTGGTAACCAGAGACCACTCGGACGGCAGGAGGCGAAGCAGGAACGAAGCGTTCATACGCGGGGCTCGGAAGGTAGTCGCCAGGACTAAACCATCGAGCTCATGGAAGAGGACCGCCACGCTTCGTGGACCTCCTCTTCATTCCTTGCCCCGCGGCGCTCGTTCCCTTCGAACACGCCGTGAAGTCCATCGAGACTCGCACCGTTCCCCTCGCCAAGACCCGAAACATCGGGATCATGGCGCACGTCGACGCCGGCAAGACGACGACCACGGAGCGGATCCTGTTCTACTCCGGCGCCACCTCCCGCATCGGCGAGGTCCACGACGGCTCCACCGTCACCGACTGGATGCCGCAGGAGCAGGAGCGCGGCATCTCGATCACCGCCGCCGCGACGACGTTTGGCTGGGGTGATCACGTCATCAACCTGATCGACACGCCGGGCCACGTCGACTTCACGATGGAGGTCGAGCGCTCGCTCCGCGTGCTCGATGGTGCCGTCGCGGTGTTCTGTGCCGTCAACGGCGTCGAGTCGCAGAGCGAGACCGTATGGCGCCAGGCCGACCGCCATCGCGTGCCGCGGCTCGCCTTCATCAACAAGTGCGATCGCGCGGGCGCCGATCCCGAGCGGGTCATCGCCGAGATGAAGAGCCGGCTCGGCGCTCATCCCATCGTCATCCAGCTGGCGTTCGGCCTCGGGCCGAGCTTCCTCGGCGTGCTCGATCTCATCACGATGCGCGCGCGGACGTGGGACGTGGCGAGCTTTGGCGCGACGTTCCAGGACACCCCGATCCCGCCGGCGCACGTGCCGGCGGCCAGCCGTGCCCGCGAGAAGATGATCGAGGCCATCGCCGAGCTCGACGATGAGCTGATGGCCACGTGGATCGCCGGACGCGACCTGCAGGCGGACGCGATCCGTGCCGCGCTCCGCCGGATCACGCTGGCGGGTCGGGGTGTCCCGACGCTCGTCGGCGCGGCGTTCAAGAACCAGGGCATCCACAACCTGCTCGATGCCGTGGTCGACTTCCTGCCATCACCCGCCGATGTCAGTGAGGTGCGCGGTCGCGATCCCTCGGATCCGACCGGCGCTCCCACGGTCGTCCGCGCGGTCCCGGCACTGGGTGCCGATGCCGAGCCGCTGGCCGCACTCGCGTTCAAGGTCCAGAACGACGACACCGGCGGTCAGCTCACGTTCGTTCGCGTGTACACCGGCTGCCTTCGCGTCGGCGACGCCGTGCTGGACGCCACCAAGGGCCGGCTCGAGCAGATCGGCCGGCTCGTGCGGATGTTCGCGAACCACCGCGAAGACATCCGCCAGATCGAGGCCGGCATGATCGGCGCGCTGTTTCACCCGGCGAGCACGCCGACCAAGCTCGCGACCGGCGACACCCTGTGCGATCCCCGATCGCCGATCTTGCTCGACACGATCGTGGTGCCCAACGCGGTCATGGGTGTCGCCGTCGTGCCCGAGACCGACGAGGATCACGCGAAGCTCGTCAAGGCGCTCGAGCGCCTCGCGATCGAGGACCCCTCGTTCCGCGTCGCCACCGACCCTGACTCGGGACAGATCGTGATCTCCGGGATGGGCGAGCTCCACCTCGAGGTCGTGGTCGAGCGGGTGCGCCGCGAGTTTGGCGTCCGCGCTCACGTGGGCAACCCGCGGGTGGCTTATCGCGAGACGATCACCCACCGCGCCGAGGGCGAGAGCCGGTTCGTGCGTCAGCTCGGACCCCGCGGCGAGTTCGGCCACGTCCGCCTGGTGGTCGAGCCGACCGACCGCGGCGGCGGCTACGTTTACGAGAATCGTGCGTCGACCTCGGAGATCCCCCACGAGCACGCGCCGGCGGTCGAGGCGGGGGTCAACGAGGCCGTGGAGCGCGGCGTGCTGGCCGGACACCCGATGACCGACCTCCGGGTTCAGGTCGTTGGTGGCAGCTATCACCCTGTAGATTCAAACCCTTACGCATTCAAGGCCGCCGGCTCCAGGGCCTTCGTCGAGGCTGCTACCAAGGCCGGGCCCACCGTCCTCGAGCCGGTCATGACCCTCGAGGTCACGACTCCGGACGAGCACGTCGGCGAAGTACTTGGCGATTTACATGCCAGACGGGGAAAAGTGGCTGGAATTACCACCAGACCTGGTGTACAGACCGTCGCCTGTTTTGTCCCGATGGCCGCGATGTTCGGCTACGCCACCGACCTTCGATCCCGAACCCGCGGCCGCGCGACCTACGCAATGGAACTCGACCACTACGCTGAAGTCCCACAGCAAATTCGTGAAGACCTGAGCCGCGCACGCGGCGCTTGAGAAGACCAGAGGAGAACACCGGTGTCGAAAGAGAAATTTGTCCGTAACAAGCCCCACGTGAACATCGGAACGATCGGTCACGTCGATCACGGCAAGACAACGTTGACCGCTGCGATCACGAAGGTGCAGTCGACGAAGGGCTTC
>JAGSPR010000055.1 GCA_018262455.1 Deltaproteobacteria bacterium
ATCTGCCTCGCTCCCTCGATGTGCTCGAGCGACTCTCGATCCTCGAGCCGGCGAATCCGCGGATCGCACGCGACCTGGCGCAGCTGCGCGAGCGGGTCGGCGGACTCAACTAAAGACAGCGGGTTTGCTATGGTCCCCGGCGATGGCCGACCTGCCTCGATCCAAGTCCTTGGCGTTCTCGCCGGGATCCGTCGCGAAGCAGCTCGACTACTGCACGTACTGCCCGAAGATGTGCCGGCACGCGTGCCCGGTGTCGACGGCGAGTGGTCGCGAGACCCACATCCCGCAGGCCAAGATGGACCGACTCAACCAGCTGCGGCTCGGTCGGGCGCCGTGGACCGCCGAGTCGACCGATCCGTTGTGGGCGTGCACCGGGTGCCGGCATTGCACCATGTACTGCGACCACGAGAACGAGCCAGGGCTCGTGCTGTTCACCGGACGTGCGGCCGCGGTCCAGCGTGGGGTTCCCCATCCCGCGCTCGCCAACTACAGCGAGCGGTTCCGGGCTCGCGAGCAGCGGCTGACCACCCAGCTGGCGTCGATGTTTCCAGACCACCTCGCGACCGAGGGTGAGCTCGGGTACTGGCCAGGTTGCGATGCGATCGACAAGGGTGCCGGCGACATCGCCGCGGCGCTCGCGCTGTTCGAGCGGGTGGGCCTGTCCGACGTCCGGATCGTCGACGCGTCCCAGGCCTGCGCCGGGTATCCACTCCTGGCCGCCGGCCACCACGATCTGTTCCGCTGGCATGCCGGTCGGGTCGCTGCCTCGCTGCGTGGCTTCCGCAAGATCGCGATCAACTGCTCGGCCTGTCTCTACGCGATGCGCGCGCAGTATCCCGCCGAGGGTGTGAACGTGCGCACCGAGATCGTCTCGCTCGCGGATCTGCTCGCGCCCGTCGCAGACAGCCTCGCCTGCCCCGTCAACAAGCGGTCGGTCTACTACCACGACCCCTGCTATCACGCGCGTTACAATGGGGTCATCGACCAGCCACGCCGGGCGCTGTCGCAGCTCGTCGAGGTCCGCGAGCTTGGCTGGAACAAGGCCGACACGGAGTGCTGTGGCGGCGGCGGCTTGCTGCCGAAGACGATGCCGCTGGTCGCCGACCAGATGGCGAAGCGTCGGCTCGCCGAGGTCCAGGCCGGCGGTGGCGGCATGGTCGTGACCTCGTGCGCGACCTGCACGTTCATGCTGAAGCGCAACGCGCCGCCGTCGGTCGAGGTCGCCAACCTCGCCACCGCGATGGCGCAGCTCTCGGACACTCTGTTCACCGTCCCCGCAGGGCCCGCCGACGACGACAGCTGACGCGGGTCAGACGCCGAACTTGGCGAGCTTCTTGTGGAGACCTTCGCGCGTGATGCCAAGCGTCACGGCCGTCTTCGTCTTGTTGTTGCCGTGATCGCGGAGCGCCTCCGTCAGGAGCCAGCGCTCGACCTGATCCATCATCTCCTTGAGCGTGCCCTGCTTCGGAGCGATCCGGGTGACGGTGCCCTCGATCTTGCGCAGCCGGGGCGACAGATCGGTGATCTCGATCCAGTGGCCAGGCTCGGCCTGGATCACGAGGCGCTGGATCTCGTTCTCGAGCTCGCGGATGTTGCCGGGCCAGTTGTAGGACGACAGCGCATCGAGCGCGTCCTGCGTGAAGCCAGTCAGCTCGACGCGATACTCGTCGGCGTAGCGCTTGAGGAAGTGGGCGGCGAGCGGCGGAATGTCCTCGCGGCGCTCGCGGAGCGGCGGCAGCTTGATCGGGAACACCATCAGCCGGTAGTAGAGGTCCTGACGGAACCGGCCCTTCTCGACCTCCGCCGCGAGATCGCGGTTCGTCGCGCAGATGATGCGGACGTCGACCTGCTTCTCGGCCGTCGCGCCCACCGGGCGGATCGTGTTCTCCTGCAACACGCGGAGCAACTTGGCCTGCAGCGTGACGGGCATCTCGCCCATCTCGTCGAGAAACAGCGTGCCGCCGTCGGCGATCTCGAACAGGCCCTTCTTGTCGCTGTCGGCACTCGTGAACGCGCCGCGCTTGTGGCCGAACAGCTCGCTCTCGAGCAGGTTCTCCGGGAGGGCCGCGCAGTTCTGCGCGACGAACATCTTGTCGCGGCGCTGTGACTGGTGGTGGACCGCGCTCGCGACGAGCTCCTTGCCGGTGCCGGTCTCGCCCTCGATGCAGACGGTGGCGCGGGTGTCGATCACGCGCTCGAGCTGGTTCAGTACGGCCTTCATCGCCGGCGAATCGCCGATGATGTTGTCGAACTTGAGCTTCTGGTCCTTGCGCTTGAGATAGACGTTCTCGCCGCGAGCCCGCTCCTCGGCGACCCGCAGGCGCTGGACCAGGGTCGCGTTGTCGATCGCGAGCGAGGCCTGGCCAGCGAGCAGCAGGGCGACCTCGAGGTCGCCCTCGCTGAACATGCCGACCGAGTCGCGGTTGTCGGCCTGGATGAGGCCGATGATGTCGTCGCCGCGCCACAGCGGCACCGCGAGGATCGAGAGGATCTGACCGCCGAGGATCGATTCGCTCGACAGCGCCTCCTGGGCGTTGGCGGTCAGCACGGCGGCGCGATCCGCGAGCACCCGGCGCAGCACGGCGCGGCTTGCCCGCACGGGATCGGTGGAGGGCCCGGCATCCCTGGTCGGGCTGCCGTCCGAGGACACGATCGATCGAGAGACCGCGAGGGCGAACCGATCCTTGTCGGCCTCGGAGCGCAGGAGGATCGCGACGTGGGTGGCACGCCCGAGCAGCGCGAACGTCGCCGCGACGCAGGCCTCGATGACCTCTCCAGGCTCGAGCCGCGAGCCGAGCGGCTGCAAGGCTTTGTAGATCTGCAGCGCGCTGGCGGGATCGCCTTCGATCTGATCCGCGATCGCGGGCAGATCCATGATCGAGCGCGAGGCGATCAGGCGATCGCCGAGGTCATCCTCGGCCTCGTCGCCGATCCGGACCGCGATCCGCACCGGGTCCGCTGGATTCCCGAGCAGCAGGAAGTCGCCATCGACGAGCGCGATCTCCCAGCGAGCCGCCGCATCCACCGGGATGCGGCGACCATCACGCTCGATGGCGGAACCGTTGGTCGAGCGTAGATCCCGGAACACGAAGTGCTCGCCGATCTGAGTGATCTGCGCGTGATCACCGGACAAGTGAAAGTCGGTGACCACGATCGTGCTCGCCGGGGAGCGGCCGATCGTTGCGGTGCCGCCGGTCGCGAGGACGCGATGTAGGCGTTCCGTGGCGGTGCCGCTAAGGATCTCGAGGACGATCACAGAGGTCAATCAGGCGAAAGAGTGTCAGAAGCGTGCGAACGCGCGCCCCCCATCCGCGTTTATACTGCACACTCTTTCGCGACGCATGTCGGGACTCTCGAAAGTCATCGTCCTGGATCCCGATGCCCGGGCCAGCCGGCAGGTCCAGCTGGGGTTCGAGCGCGAGCGCATCCCCACGATGGCGGTCCAGATCCCGGTGAATTGCAGCAGCCTGACGCTGCCCGACGACGACGTCGGTCTCGTGGTGGTCGGCGGCAGCCACGAGGGCCGGTCCCTCGAGCTGCTGCGGCAGGCCCGACGGCTGCTCGACGAGGCCCACATCGACGCACCGATCATGTTCACCGGGCGCGGGGTCAAGCGGGCGCCGGTCGAGGCGGCCGGCGCGGACGAGGTGGTCCTTCAGCCCACCCAGTTGCGAGATCTGGTCACGATCGGCCGGGTGCTCCGCGGCAGGCCGGCGAACCAGCGCGGTCGCCTCGTCGGCCAGCTGGTCGAGACGACGGGCGTGTTCACCCTGATCCGCGCGCTGTCGGCCCTGGGCCGCAGCGCGGTCCTGACGTTGATTCGCGGCCTCCGTCGCGGCGAGATCCGGTTCTTTCATGGCGAGGTCACCTCGGCGCAGGTCGGGGTGATCCACGGCCAGGCAGCGCTCCACCAGCTGCTGCTGTGGACCGACGCGCGGTTCGATTTCCAGCACCAGGATGTCGTGCGGCGCCAGCAGATCCCGCTCGCGCACGACGAGCTGTTCGCCGATGCCGAGCAGTTCCTCGCGACGATCCGGGACTCGAGCGGCCCGCTGTCGCCCTCGATGGTGCTCGAACAAGATGTCGCGCGGGTCCAGACGCTCGGCAAGCAGATCCCCACCGAGGTCCACGGCGTGCTCCGGATGTTCGACGGCCACCGGGTGCTCGCCGATGTTCTCGAGGATTCGCCGTATCGCGTGTTCGAGACCCTCCGCGTGACGCAGCGGGCGCTCGGTTTCGGGCTGCTACGCCAGGCCACCACCACCCGCCCCAAGGCGACGTGGCGCGCGGTGCTCGCGATCGATGAGTGGCTCGTCGGATCCGAGACCCGGGCGGGCATGCTCGACCGGGCATCCTTGGAGAGCGGCTCGATGAACGCGCTGCGTGATACCGGTCGTGTCGAGCGCAGCCCGAGCCGGGGATCGCGGCGCAAGCGCAAGAAGCGGCGCATCAGCACGCCGGTCGCGATCCCGGCGATCGTGACCAAGCCGGAGATCGACTGGGGCACCCTCGTGCCTCGCACCGTCGGGTCCGAGGTCGGTCCACTGGCGGGGGTGGTCCCGGCCTCGCATACCTCGGGCGAGATCGTGACGGCGACGCGCGAGGAGCCGCGCGAGCGCCTCGAGGCCCTGATGGACACCGACAAGCGCGACCGGATCTTCCCGCGCGACATCGGGCTCGAGCCGTCGGTGGTCTGGGACGAGAACCAGGAGCAGCGCGCAAGCGAGGCCCGGGTCAAGGCCGAGGCCGAGGCCCGCGAGCGCGAGCGCGAAGCCGATGCCGATGCGGCGCGGATCCGTGAGGCCGCCGAACGCACCGCGGCCGAGACCCACGCGCGCGCGGTGGCCGAGGCAGCTGCGCGCCTCGAGGCCGACGCGAAGTCAGCGGGTGAAGCCGGCGGCAGTCGCGACAGCGCCGATGATCTCGCGCGCAGGCTCGCGGCCGCCCGTGGCACCGTCATGCCGTCGCCGCCCGCCCCCCAGCCCGCTGGAGAAAGCCCGGCCGAGGTCGCGGCCCGGGCCGCCGCGGAGATCGAGGCCAAGCTCCGTCACGAAGCGGAAGCCGTGGCGCGGGCGGAGCAGGCCGAACGCGTCGCAAAAGCGTTCGCCGCGGCGGAGGCGCGCGTCGAGGCAGCCAGGCTGGCCGCGATCGAGCAGGCGCGCCGCGACGCCAAGTCCAAGGCCGACGCCGAAGCCAAGGCCAAGGCCAAGGCCGACGCCGAAGCCAAGGCCAAGGCCGACGCCGAGGGGAAGGCCAAGGCCAAGGCCGACGCCGAGGCCAAGGCCAAGGCCGACGCCAGAGCCAAGGCCGACGCCGAGGCCAAGGCCAAGGCCGACGCCAGAGCCAAGGCCGACGCGGAGGCCAAGGCCGACGCCAAGGCCAAGCTCACCGTCAAGGAAACCTCGCGCGGAGACAGCAAGCGAACGCGTGCCGCGAAGCGAGATGCCAGACGCCGCGACCAGCTGGAGGCCAAGGCGATCGCGAGGCCGCATGCCGACTCGAGCATCCAGATGCCGTCGATCGTCGTCAGCGAGACCGCGAGCACCACGGTGCTGGTCGGTGACCGCGTCACGGTGACCACCACCGATCACACCGCGCGCCTGGTCGCCAGTCCGATCGCCACGATCACCGAGCCGAGCACGCTGTCCGCTGCGCCGACCGAGACCTACGACGAGCCCTCGGATGGCATCGTGCGCGACAACCTGTTGTCCAACAGCGCGCCGATCCCTCGCCGCACACCGCTCGCCGCCCAGCTGCCCGTCGACGACCGACCCGATGACACGAACGGCGAGATCACGAGCCCGATCTCGCTGGAGGACCTGGAGGAAACGACCTCCGAACCCTCGATCCTCGTCGCCGATCTCGCCGCGGTTCACCATGCCGTCGCGATGGTGGCCGTCGCGCAGGCGGCGGCGCCCCAGACCGCGAACGCCTCGTCCGCCTCCACCGAGCGGGCCGTGATCGAGGTCCACAAGGACGCCACGACCGTCTTCACCGATCTCGAAGAGGACTTCTTCCGCGCCGGGGTCGCCCAGGTCCAGCCACCGGTGCGCGCGGCGGGCGAGTCGTTCGACGATCTCGACGAAGGCTATCAGCCGGTCGGGTTCTGGGATCGCGTGCTCGGGCGCAAGCCGCCGAAACCCTGACCCCGGGGTCAGGGACCGCGAATGGACAAATCGATCGGTGATCGCGGTCGAGCCGCCCGGATGGCGAGGCGCGACGAGGGCGCGTACCCGTCGGTACGTGACCGAGGAGCAACGAAGCCAGTCGGGATGGATCGGCCGCGAGGACGAGCGAGTTGTCCATTCGCGGTCCCTTAGTCGCCGCTCAGCGGACCGGCCACTCCAGCTGCACGCCACCGCGCTCGCTGCTCACGCGGATCCGTAGCGCCCGAGGCGGCTGCGCCGGGCGTGGAAACCGCGCGACATAGGCGGTCGCGAAGTCTCCGAGTGCGGGGAACTCGGCACGCAGCACGAACATGGGCCGCTTGTCCTTGATGACCTCGAGTGGCTCGATCTCGGCCCCGGCATCATCGAGCATCCGGACGCGCCAGACGCTCTTCTTGCCGCGATCGAGGTCGTTCTCGCGACGGTCCCAGGTCGTCACGAGCAGCTCGATCTCGAGCGGACCCGCGGCGTCGGCCTGGGCCTGGGCGAGGCGCTGCTCGCGCGCCGGTCCGGACAGGCCGCGTGCCTCTGCGTCCTTGATGGCATACGCGGTCCGCCACTCGGGCGACTTGAACGTCGCCGCGAGCTCGAGCACATCCTGGTAGGAGTGATGCAAGCTGGTCGTCTTCGTCCACTCGCTGGTGACCCGCTGATACGGGCTCTGCCCCGTGCAGGCCGTCGTGATCCCGACCATCACCACCACCAGCGCCAGCGACTGCGACCTCACAGGAAATCCCGGCGCGTGAACAACGCGGCGAGCGGAGCATGGGCCACGACGGCCTCGCGACCGCCTTCGAGCCGATCGACGAGCGCGAGCGCGTGCAGCACGACCAACCCCGCCGCGCGTGCGCGCTCGATCGCCTTGATCGTCGCGGCCCCCGTGGTGACGACGTCCTCGAGGATCACGACCTCGGATCCCGCCGCCAGGCTCGTGCTCTCGATCCACTGATTGGTGCCGTGCCCCTTGGGCTCCTTGCGCACGATGAACGCGGCGCGCGGGCGGCCTTGCTGAAAGCTGAGGACCGAGGTCGCGGTCGCGAGCGGGTCGGCACCGAGCGTCAGCCCACCCACCGCGATCGCGCTGGGCGCGATCACGTCGATGACCGCGTGGAACAGCTCCCCGATCAGGCATGCGCCCTCGGCATCGAGGCTGACTTGCTTGCAGTCGATATAGAAGTTCGACTTGAGCCCCGACGACAACGTCACCTCTCGTTCGGCAAACGAGCGCGTGCGGAGCAGCTCGAGGAGGCGTGTCCGCTTGGGGCCGAGACGTGTCAACGCTGGATGATCGAGCACGTTCTCCATCTCCGGCGACGCTACCACACGGACGCAAGGTGCCGACGCGCACGACACCCAACCACCCATGGCCGGCGCGTGTCATTGACGCGATCGAGATCAGCCCTTAGAGTCAATAGTTAGTGCATCTCGTCGACGAACAAGACGTCGTACCGATCCGCTCGACCGACGAGCTGATCGGATACTTTGCAGGGGGAGACAAGCCGGCCGCGCAGTGGCGCGTCGGAAGCGAGCACGAGCTGGTAGGCGTGCTGTCCGACACCGGCGCTCCTCCGGTCTATGACGGCCCCCGAGGGATCGGTGCGCTGCTTCGGTGGTTCGCCGAACGCGGGGGCACGCCGGTGATCGAGCACGACCACACGATCGCGCTCACGCGCGGTGAGTCACAGCTGACGATCGAGCCCGGTGGCCAGTTCGAGCTGGCGTCTCGCCCGGTCGATGACGATCGCAAGCTCGTCGAGGATCTCGTGGAGTACGTCGACGCGCTGGGCAAAGCCTCGCGCGAGCTCGGGATCACGTGGCTGTCCACCGGGTTCCGGCCGTTCGGATCCCGCGAGGATGTGCCGTGGATGCCGAAGCAGCGCTACGACGTGATGCGCGCGTACATGCCGCACGTCGGCTCGCGCGGCCTCGACATGATGACGCGGACCGCGACCGTGCAGGCGAACCTCGACTTCGCGGACGAGGCCGACGCCTCCGCGAAGATGCGCTGCCTGTATTCCGTCACCTCGCTCCTCACGGCCCTGTGGGCGTGCTCGCCGATCGTCGAGGACAAGGTCAGCGGCTACCAGAGCTACCGCGCCTTCATCTGGCGCGACACCGACAATGCGCGCGCGGGCCTGCTCGACTTCGTGTTCAAGCGCGACGATATCTTTCGCGCGTACACCGAGTGGGCTCTCGATGTCCCGATGTACTTCATCTATCGCGGCGGCTACCAGGCCGTGCCGCTCGGCTTCACGTTCCGCCGGTACATGCGCGAGGGCTACCAGGGCCAGGTCGCCACGATGCCGGACTGGGCGCTCCACCTGTCGACGCTGTTCCCGGACGGCCGGCTGAAGAAATACATCGAGGTCCGCGGCTGCGATTGCGGATCACTCCCCATGATCACCGCGCTCGCCCCGATGATGCGAGGACTGCTCTACGACCGGACCGCCTGCGCGGCTGCCACGGCGCTGACCGCGTCGCTGTCCTTCGAGGCTCGCCAGCAGCTCGCCGAGACCGTACCGGTCCGCGGGTTCGCCGCCATGGCCGGCGCCCACACCGTCGGAGACCTCGCGCGCCAGCTCGTCGCGATCGCGCGTGACGGACTCAGCCGTGTCGCGCCGGCCGCACTCGACCTGCTCGCCCCCGTCGAGGAGATCGCCACGACCGGTCGCACCCAGTCCGATCACATGATCGAGCTCTGGCGCGCCCACGCAGGCGATCGGCCTGCCCTGATCCGCGCCCTCGCGCATCCCGGCCTCGGCCCCGCCTAGAGGTCATCGTCGTCGTCGTCGAAGTCGATCAGGACGCCATCGGAGGCTGGGCGGGTGGGCGTATCACCGCCGCGGATCGACGGCGCGCGATGGGCGCGAGCCGTCGGCGCGGGCTCGACGATGCGGCTGGATCCAGACTGCCGGGAGGCCGGGCGGATCGCACGGCCCGACGCCGGCCGCGGCGGTGACGAGCCCTCGCGCACCAGCTCGGTCGGCGAGTGCGGGATCGACAGGTCGTCGAGATCGACGTCGAGCGCTTCGAGGGCGGACTCGAGATCGACCTCGTCGGCAGGCCGGGCCAGGGCTGCTTCCGCGTACATGCCGTCGCTCTCGTCGAACTTGCTCAGCGACGAAGACCCGCCTGGCCCATCGAAGTCGAGCGGGTTGTAGGCCGCCAGCTCGCCGGGCACGGTGTAGCTGAGACTATCGTCGTAGATCATCCGAGCGTCCGGGATCGGCGCCCGCTCGCTCAGGTCCTCGAACCCACCGTCGGAGTCCTGGTCGTCGAACGCGGCGAGCGCGTGGCCCGCGCTCGCGACGCGTGGGTCGAGCTCCCCAGGCTCGGCCCCGAGCTCGTCGTGGTTCCCGTAGTAGCTCTGCGCAGGCGCGTCGCTGTCGTCACCAAGAGCCTCGTCGTCGAGATCGAGCCGCAGCGCGAAGTCGGATTGGCTCAGCCGCTCGGGTGGGAGCTCGGGCTGGAGGGAGGAGTCGGCCTCGCCGCGCGAGGCCATGAGGTCCGCATCGTCATGGACGTCGGACAGGATCTCGAAGTCATCGATCTCCTCGATCTGATCCGAGAGGTCGAGGTCGACCACCGGATCGGCTTCGCCGTACAGCACGGTCGAGTCGTACCCACCCGACGCATCGATGCCCTCGCCGCCGTACGCGCCAGCGGTGGCCGCTTCGTGATCGACGTCCGACGGCGGCTCGAGGGCGCTCTCCGGATCGGAGGCGCTGCCGTCGAACTGGTGGACGAAGTCGCGTTCGGGCTCGACCGCCTCGTGGGGATCGGCTGCAGTCTCGAAGCTCGGCGCGAGCTCGAAGAGGGGCGTAGGCGGAAGGACCGGCGCAGGCTCGTGTCGGGTGCGATCGTACAGCCCGCTCGCCTCGCCGATGCCAAAGTCATCATCCTCGTGCGCGATCTCGAGCTCCGCGAGGTGGGCGTCGAGCTGGCGCGCGAGATCCTCGTCGTCGACCTCCGGTCGCGCCACGGCTGCGAGGTGGTCGAACGCATCGAGCTCGAACGGCCGGTCACCAACCTGCGTGTGCTCGACCTCCTCGAAGTCCTCCTCGCTGAGCTGGTGGATCTCGTCGGCGATCTGGTCGGGCTGGACCTCGAGCTCCTCGCCGGCCGGCTCGGGCGGGGGCTCGGTCTGGAGCGCCCTGAAAGGAAACACCGTTTCAGCCTCGGCATCGACGACGTTGTCGAACCGTCCGCGCGGGGGCTCGTCGACGACCGCGGGTTCGAGAGGGACCGCAAGCGCCGCTGCGACCTCGGGCTCGGGCTCGGGCTCGGGCTCGATTCGCATGGCCTGCGCCACCGCGGGTGGAGGTGCCCAGCGCGCGCTGCGATCGCGACGCACCGCAGTGCCGCCGAGCTGCTTGGCGAGCTCCGCCGAGGCTGCCTCGATCCCGATCTCGATCGGGACCGCGGAGGACTCACGCAAAGCTTCGAGCTCGGCTTCCACATCGCCGCCCGCGAGCACGCGTGCACGCACGAGCACCGCCGCCACATCCACCTCATCGTCCAGGCCGGGGACCGTGAGCTGTCCGATCGGCCCCGACGCGGACTCGATCAGCTCGGCGGGCAGCGGTCGCTTGCGGCGTGCCGGCTCGGGAGCCAGCGGAGTGACAGTCACGGCATTGCGATCGGCGCGGGCCACCGCGGCCGCCACGGCGATCGGGCCGGAGGCTCGCCGCGGCGACGTCAACAGGCCATCGGGTTTCCCGTCGATCCCCGGAGGCGGCAACATCGCCGACGCCGGGCCGCTCACGAGGTCTCGCACGGAGGTGTCGACGAGACCGCCCTGGCGCGCGGCGTCGATATCGTCCGCCATCGGGATCGAGGTCTCGGCGAGGCCAAGCTGGCGACGACGCTCGAGCATCCTCAGGATCAGGTCGCGGCTCTCGCGGGTGACCCGCATGAGCTCGATCGCCATCCCGAACGCCGCCTTCGGGTGGCTCGGATCCGGCGGCTTCACCGCCTTGACCCGCCCGAGCCCGACCAGCACCGGCGTGTCGTTCGCCAGCCGGAGCTCGAACTTGAGCTCGGCATCGAGCGGCTGCAGCGACTTGGTCGGCAAGAACAGCCCCGACTTGCCGACGTTGGGTGCAAACCGATGCACCATGGTGTCGACATCGTCGTAGCGGAGCTTGATGCGGAGCACGACCGGACCTGCCGGTCGCGTCCCCGTGGGTTCGTCGGGAGCCATGGCTGGACCCGGTTCCCGGGCCAACCACCATTATCCCAGTGGTTACGACGCAGGGTCAAACTCGCGGGCGGTGAACGAGCCGGACGCGCGGTCCACGCGGGCTACGAACCCCTTGCACCCGACCCGCGATCTACCCGCGATCCAGTTGATAAGCATCCGGAATCGTTCGCGTCCTAGGCGTGGTCTTCGACCCATTTGCGGGCGGAGGCGAGCGCGGCGGGGAGTGCCGTCGTGTCCTTGCCGCTGCCCTGAGCCATGTCGTCCTTGCCACCGGCACGGCCCCCGAGCTGGGCCGCGATGTCGCCGAGGAGCTTGCCGGCGGACAGCTTGCCGACCAGGTCCTTGGTCACCATCGCGATCAGCTTGATGCCGTCGCCACCGGTGCCGGCGAGCACGACGACGCCCGAGCCGAGCTTGTCGCGCAGCTGATCGCCGGTGGTGCGCAGCACCTTCGCATCGTCGACCTCGACCTGCGCGGCGATCACCTTGATGCCTTTGATCGTGACAGCCTCACCGAGCAGATCGCGGCCACCGCCGCCCGCGGCGAGGCGTTGCTTGAGCTTCTCGATCTCGCGCTCGAGCGTCTTCTGATCGGCGAGCAGCTTGTCGATGCGGGTCGCGACCTCGAACGGCTGCGCCTTGAGCCGACCGCCCGCCTTGCCGAGCTCGTCCTCGAGCCGGCGCAGGTAGGCCAGCGCGTTGACGCCGGTCACCGCCTCGATGCGACGCACGCCCTGGGCGACGCCCGAGTCGCTGACGATCTTCAACAGGCCGATGTCGCCGGCGCGCCGCACGTGGGTGCCGCCGCAGAACTCGACGGACTCGCCGCCGATCGAGACGACGCGGACCCGGTCGCCATACTTCTCGCCGAACATCGCGACGGCGCCCTTCTGCCTGGCCTGCTCGATCGGTAGCACCTCGACCACGGTGTCGAGGTTGCGCCGGATCTCGGCGTTGACCAGGTCCTCGATCTCGCGCTTCTGGTCGTCGGTGAGCGGCGAGGAGTGGGCGAAGTCGAAGCGCAGGCGCTCCGGCGACACCAGCGAGCCCTTCTGCGCGACGTGGGAGCCGAGCACGTGCTTGAGCGCGTGGTGAAGCAGGTGGGTGGCCGAGTGGTTGGCGCGGGTCCGGTCTCGGCGCTCGTCATCGACCGCGAACGTGACCTTGTCGCCGACCGCGACCGTGCCCTGCGTGACCTCGCCGATCAGGACGTGGACGTCGCCCGCGGGCTTCTTCGTGTCGTCGATGCGGATCGCGGCCGACGAGGTGCGGACCTCGCCGACGTCGCCGACCTGACCGCCGCTCTCGCCGTAGAACGGCGTCTGATCGAAGACGAGCGAGACGTGCGCACCGATCGACGCGCGCTGGACGCGCTCGCCATCGACGAGCATGGCCTTGATGACGCCCTCACCGCTCGTGCCGCGACCCTCGTAGCCAAGGAACTTCGTCGGACCGACCTCGGTGGCAACGGCCTTGAGCTCACCGGCGACCGCCTCCTGATCGGAGCCCGAGAACTTGCTCTTCTCGCGCGCCTTCTTCATCTCCTCGGCGAAGCCAGGCTTGTCGACCCCAAGCCCGCGCTCGCCCGCGATGATCTCGGTGAGGTCATCGGGGAACCCGAACGTGTCGTAGAGCGTGAACACGGCTTTGCCCGGCACGTGACGCTCGCCGGTCTTGGTCATCCGTGCGAACTCGTCGTCGAGCAGCGCGAGGCCACGTTCGAGGGTGGCCCGGAACCGCTTCTCTTCCTCGAGCGCGACGTCCCGGATCGTGGACGCGCGCGTCACGAGCTCGGGGTACTGCGCGCCCATCTCCGCGATCACGCGATCGCAGACATGGTGCATGAACGGCTTCTCGATCCCGAGCAGCTTGCCGTGGCGGACCGCGCGCCGGAAGATCCGACGCAGCACGTACTCGCGCCCGGTCTTGTCGGGGAACACGCCGTCCGCGATCAAGAACGTCGAGCAGCGAGCGTGATCGGCGATCACGCGCATCGACGTGTCGGCGTCGGCATCCTTGCCATAGGACTTGCCCGCCAGCTCGGCGGCGGTCGCGATGATGCCGGTGAACAGGTCGGTGTCGTAGTTCGACTGCACGCCCTGCACCACGCTCGTCACGCGCTCGAGCCCGGCACCGGTATCGATCGAGGGCGCCGGCAGCGCGAACAGCTCGCCGTCCTTGACCCGCCGCTCGTACTGCATGAACACGAGGTTCCAGATCTCGAGCCAGCCCTTCCAGCTCGCCGGCTCCTGGGTCGGCCACGCGGTGACCTTGCCATCCATGAAGTAGTGGATCTCGGTGCACGGGCCCATCGGTCCCGTGTCACCCATCATCCAGAAGTTGTCCTTCTTGCCGAGGCCGATGACACGCGCGTCCGGCAAGCCGGTCACGCGCTTCCAGATCGCGCGCGCCTCGTCATCGGGCCCGACGCCGACAAGCTCCGGATCGCCGCCGTACACGGTCACACACAGCCGCGATGGATCGATCCCGTAGACGCGCGTGAGCAGATCCCACGCCCAGGCGATCGCGTCCTCCTTGAAGTAGTCGCCGAACGAGAAGTTGCCGAGCATCTCGAAGAACGTGTGGTGGCGCGGAGTCTTGCCGACCTCGTCGAGATCGTTGTGCTTGCCGCCGGCACGCACGCACTTCTGCGAGGTGGTCGCCCGCTTGTACCCCCGGGCCTCTGCGCCGGTGAACACGTCCTTGAACTGGACCATGCCCGCGTTCGTGAACAGGAGCGTCGGATCGTTGGAGGGAACGAGCGAGCTCGAAGCCACGACCTCGTGGCCATGCCCCTTGAAGAACTCGAGAAACGCTCTACGGACGTCGGCTGCCTTCACGCCGACAAGCTAGCACCACCTGCGAGCGGAGCCTGCGACGGGCATGCGGGAAAGATCAGTAGAGATAGCCGAGCGTCACCGAGCCACCGAGGTAGGTGTCGCGCGCGCCGCTGACGTCCACCTCGGGATCACCGTCGCGTCCCGTCGTCAGCATCCCGTTGCCCGTGAACGCGTAGCCGATCGTCTCGAGCTTGATGGCCGCGCGCGCGAACAGCGCCTTCGAGATCGCATAGTCCCCGCTGATCTCCGCTTCCAGCCCGCTCACCTTGGCGGCGCCGTACTGATCGGTCCGTTGCATCTGGCCGGTGTTCGTGACCAGCAGGTAGCTGAAATCCGTGTTGAGCAGGAGCTTGTCGGACAGCGGGTAGCGAAACGACAGGCTCGCGTTGATGAACGTGTAGTTGACGTTCGGGATGTCGGATGTGCCCCCGATCTGAAACGTCTGGTTCCCGAAGCCCAGGCCCGCCGCGACGACCGGGGCCTTCGCGGACTTGTTGAACGGAAGCCGGAACACGCCGCCGACGCCGTAGCGCTGCGCCGCGGTCTTCAGGGTCGTGCCAGCGGCGTCCTTGGAGCTGATCAGCAGCGCCTTGTCGTACATGACGTTGATGCCGAGGTTCTTCAGCATCCCCTGCTTCTTGTGGCTGAACGCGAGCGGATACGCGGTCAGATCGACTAGCAGGCCGGGCGCGGGCACGCCCTTGTAGTTCGGAGGCTTGCCGGTCCCCGCGACGCCGGTGGGCACGAGATCGCCCGCGGTCGTCCAGGACAGCCGGCGCGCGTTGAACGACATCCCGACCACCGCGTCGATCGCACGGTTGCCGGGTGCCAGCGCGGTCGCGCGGTCCATCTTGGGGCCGGTGTCCTGCTCGTCGGTGTCCTTCGCTTCGATGTCCTCGCCATCACCCTTGGCCGCGACCCGTTCGCCGTCATCCTCCGAGGACTTGCCCGGGCGCTTCTTCGGTTTGGGCAGCGGGTTCTCGTCCTCCTCCTTCTTGGGCTTGAGCGCGGCGGCTTCTTCGTCATCGGCCTTCGCGGGCTTCCTGCTGAAGCCCTTCTTGGGCTTGGTCTCCTCTTCGTCGTCCTCTTCCTTGGCCGGCTGCTTCGTCTTGGCCGGCTTGGTCTCCTCTTCGTCGTCCTCTTCCTTGGCTGGCTTCTTCGTCTTGGCCGGCTTGGTCTCTTCTTCTTCGTCGTCCTCGCCGCCGCTGCCGGCTCGGTTCGCACCGAGCTGCGAGATCGCGTCGATCAGCTCGTCCTTGAGGTCGCGCGAGGCCGCGCCATCGAGCCGCGGCCCCTCGGCCTTCGTGTTGATCGGCGATCCCACGATCTCGCCGGTGGTCCCGGCGTGCAGCTTGATCCGGATGATGTACTGGCCGCGCCGCTTCTCGATCGTCCCCTCGACGACCCCGTCGATCTTGAGCTTCTTCGCGACCTTCTTGATGTTCTTGCTGGTGACCTTGCCGGCCGAAAGCTCCTCGGCCGTGGCTTCCCACTTGGCGGTCGAGACCACGGTGTGGCTCTTCTTCAGGAGCTTGACGACCGCCTGGTGAAACTTCTCCGCCTTCTCGCCTTCGAACGGCAACACGACGACGCGCTTGCGCTTGTCCGCATACGCCAGGCCACCGAGCCCGAAGACCAGCAGCACCAGCACGAGCCAACGCTTACTCAATCTCGAACTCGTCATTACTGGCGCCTCCGGGTTTCGGCTCGGTAGAAGACGGCGTCCACCCGGCCTGGGAGCCGCCGGACACGCCGCGAAACAGCAGGGCGAAATCGGACGGGCTACTCGAGTTCTTGACCGCCTCCTCGTAGGTGACGAGGCGTTGCTTGACGAGCTGGGCCAGGCTCTGGTCGAACGAGATCATGCCGTAGGGGTGCATGCCTTCGGCGATCGCGTTCTTGATCTCGCGGGTCCGGCTCGGCTCCTCGATCATCTCGCGCACGCGCTCGGTGTTCACCATGACCTCGATCGCGGGGACCATCCCCTTGCCGTCGGCACGCGGCAGCAGGCGCTGCGAGATCACGCCCCGCAGCACGCTCCCGAGCGAGAGCCGGGCCTGCTGCTGCTGGTGCGTCGGAAACATCGAGATGATCCGGTTCACGGTCTCGGTCGCATCGACGGTGTGCAGGGTCGACAGCACGAGGTGACCGGTCTCGGCCGAGGTCATCGCGATCTCCGCGGTCTCGAAGTCGCGCATCTCACCGACGAGGATGACGTCGGGATCCTGACGCAGCGCGGCTCGCAGCGCACGCGAGAACGTCATCGTGTCGAAGCCGATCTCGCGCTGGTTAATCACCGAACGCTTGTCGCGGAACGTGTACTCGATCGGGTCCTCGATCGTCACGATGTGGTAGGCGTTCTGCGTGTTGATGTAGTCGATCATCGCCGCGAGCGTGGTCGACTTCCCCGAGCCCGTCGCACCCGTGACGAGCACGATCCCACGCCCGGTGTTGGCGAGGTCGAGCACGGACTTCGGGAGGTTGAGGTTCTCGAACGGGGGCACTTCGGGCGGGATCAAACGCATCACCATCCCGACGGATCCGCGCTGCTGGAACACGTTGACCCGGTAGCGCACGCCGTCCGGGGTGCCATAGGCGAGGTCGATGTCCAGGTGCTGCTCGAAGTCGGCGCGCTGCCTGTCATTCATCATGTGAACGGCAAACTGTGCGATCGCCTCCCGGGTCAGCGGCGGAACGTCGCGGACGGTCCGCAGCTCCCCCTTGATGCGGAAGATCGGCGGCAAGGTCGCCTTCAAGTGGACGTCGGATGCGCCCAGCTGGCGCGCTGCGCCAAGCACACGGTCGAGGATCTGACTCATGGTACGAACAACCCCGGATGTCGAGGGTACCACACGCCTTCCACGGTTCCGTTGGCTTCTCCTGACCGCGCCTCGACGGGGAAACCTGCACGGACCGACGTGTATGCGCGCCAGAATGAGGCGGGGGGGCCCCACCTGAGTTACCCTGGTGACGGGATGCGTTGCCCTAGCTGCGGCACCCAGAACGAGCCGGATTCGCGGTTCTGTGGGGGATGTGGCGCTCGCTTCACGGGCGCCGAGACCAAGCTCGCGCCCACGCAGAAGATCCACAGCGATCCAGCGGTGCTCCAGGCGCACCACGCCCAGGCGGTCGCGCAGCGCGCGGCCAGCGTTCCGCAACCGAGCGCCCCTCCCGCGCTCAGCGCGCCGCAACCCGTGCCTCGGCAACCCAGTGGATCGCAACCGGCGCAACAGCGGCCCAGCGCCCAGCAGACCGTGCCCGGCAGCGCGCAGCAGATCCGCCAGCGCCACCCGAGTGCGCAGTTGCGGGCTTCGACGAACGGACACCAGGAGCAACGGTCGTCCAGCGCGGCTCCCGGCTCTCACGTCGTCCCCGGCGCCCCGCGCCCTGCCGCGCCCAGCGCACCCGTGCCCTCGGCGCGTGGTTCGCTCGATCAATCGTTCGCGCTCCCCAAGCGCCGCTGGGGCGTGATCATCGCCGTCCTCGTGCTCGATCTCGGCCTCGCTGCAGCCGGGGTGTGGCTGTTGCTCGAAGGACTGGCCGCGACCCGCGCCGAGCCACGCTCCGAGGCCGCGCCGGGGAACGCCGCGACCACGACCGGGACCGCCGAGCCGTTGCCGAGGGCGGCGAACCAGCCCACGGTCGCGGCGTCGGTCACCCCGATCGCCACTGCCAGCCCCCCTGCGAGCGCGAGCACGCCCGCGCCCGATCCGGCCACCCCACCGGCCACCGACACGCACCAGGGCTCTGCGCAGGCCCGCCCCGCGCACAAGACCTCCAAACCAAGCGGGGCCCCGGTCGATCCGTACCAGGAACCGCCCCCTGGCGAGCGCAAGCCATCGGGACCACCGCTCGGTCCATCCAAGCCACCCCCGGGCCCCCCGCAAGGTCCGCCGCCTCCCCCACCGCTCCCATGACGAACGACGCCTCGATCTCGTATCGGCCACAGTCCACCGGCTCTCACCTCGTCGGAGTCGAGGTGCTCGTCATCGATGGTGACGCCACCGTCCACGCCGGCATCGCCCAGCTGCTCTCCGAAGTTCAGCTCCATGTGACCTGCGTCTCGACGGCCGACGCCGGCCTCGCGCTCGTCGATCGCCAGTTCTTCTCGGTCGCCCTGATCGACATCGACACCCCGAACCCGCGCGCCGGCATCGCCACGATCCTCGCGCTCAAGGCCGCGTCACCGACGTCGATGGTGATCGCGATGACACCGCGGCGCTCGTACGACGACGCGGTCGATGCCGTGCGCGCTGGCGCGATCGATCTGATCCTGAAGGCGCCCGACTCGGTCGCGTACCTCAAGGATCGCGTGCTCGATGCGGCGGGACGCTCGGTCGGCAAGCGCGAGGTCGACTCCGTGCTCGACGACGTGCGCGGCGTGCACGAGGAGTTTCTCCAGCGCTTCATGGAGTCCGAACGCCGCGCGATCGATCTCGCCGACAAGGCGGCCGGCCGAGATCCCGCGCGCTCGGTCCAGCTCGACGAGCTGCGCGTCCTCGTCATCGACGAGGTCGACGATCTCGTGTCCTCGCTCACGGCCGCCGCGCCGAAAGGCTTCGTGTTCGTCCACGCCACGTCCGGCGGCGAGGGTCTCGATCGCATCAGCTCGGGCACGTTCCACTACGCGATGGTTGCCGAGGACGTCACCGATCTGCCTGCCCGGACGCTCGCGCGCACGATCCGCAACCAGCACCCCGACACCGTGGTGCTGACGTTCCTCGGGCCATCGGACAACGGCCGGGTCGAGCTGGTCGAGACGGCCGGCTCGCGCGCGCTCGTCACGCCCTTCACCGACGCCCAGCAGCTGGTCGAACGGCTCGACGAGCTGTCCGAGGCCTGGCGGGCCAAGGCACGCGAGCGGCGTTACACGCAGGCGTTCCGCGAGAAGCACTACGACTTCCTGCGGCGATACGTCGAGCTGCGGACGAAGATCGATCGCGCGATGCACGACGGTCCGGGCTAGCGGGTCCGTAGGGCGTTTGTCGAGAACGCGGACCCCGCGGCTGCCGCGCCTGCGGACTCCCCTCGCCGTGCTCACACAGTTGCTCGCGGGTGTGGACCGGCGCTCGCGCGACGACCCGACGTGCCCGCTGCGGAACTGCGCGCGGCGAGGGGGTCCTCCGGCGGGCGCGCCGCGGGTGGCGAGGCGAAGCGGGCCCGCGGGTGGAATGGGCTGATCCGGATCGATCCGGGTTGGTTGTGGGTGGCTCGGAGCGAACCACGCGGATCCACACGGAATTCGCCTTCGAGATCGTACCTGGCGCGTATAGTCCGAGCCGTGCTGACACCGCGGACCACCGTGATCGTGAATCCTTCGTCGCAGGGCGGCCGGCTCGGCAAGCGATGGAGCGAGCTCGCGGACACGATCGGCCGCGCGTTCCCGTTCGACGACGTGATGACGCAGGCTCCGGGGGATGCCACGCGACTGACGCGAGATGCGCTGCGCGGCGGGGCCGAGCGGATCGTCGCGATCGGGGGCGACGGCACGATCAACGAGGTGGTCAACGGATTCTTCGATGACGAGGGCACGGCGATCGCGCCCGAGGCGAGCCTCGCGTTGATCCCGTTCGGGACCGGCGGAGATTTTCGCCGCACGTTCGATCTCCCCACCGAGATCGGCGACGCGGCCGCGGTCGTCGCGGCGAACCACCGCCGCAAGATCGATGTCGGGAGGCTGACGTTCATCTCGACCTCCGGCGAGACCCGAGGCCAGCGAGTCCATCGGATGTTCGCGAACATCGCGTCGTTCGGCGTGTCGGGCGTGGTCGATCGGCTGGTCAACGAGTCCGGCAAGCGGCTCGGTCGGCTGTCGTTCATGGTCGCCACCGCGCGAGCGACGTGGTCGTACACGAACCAGCGGGTGCAGCTGGTGTTCGATGGCAAGGACCGCGTGGAGTCCACGATCAACACCGTCGCGATCGCGAACGGCCGGTACTTCGGCGGGGCGATGAAGATCGCCCCGGACGCCGAGCCCGACGACGGCCTGTTCGACGTGGTGTCGCTCGGCGACTTCGGCTTTGGTGACGTGCTCAAGAGTGGCCGGCGACTCTACAAAGGCACGCACCTCGGAATGAACAAGGTGACCACGCGGCGGGCGAGGATCGTCGAGGCCGAGGGCATCGATCCGGACGCGGTCATCGAGCTCGACATCGATGGTGAGTCGCCCGGCAAGTTGCCCGCGCGGTTCGAGCTCGTGCCGGCAGCGCTGTGGTTCGTGGTCCCCGGTCCGTCGCCGCGGATCACGAGCTAGCGATGTTGCGCGCGATCCACAGCAACCGCGTCGAGGACCTGATGGCGGCACTGCTCGAGGCGTTGCCTCCGGCCGATCCGTTCGCGCCGACGACCATCATCGTCGGCAGTCATCTCGTCGCGCGCTGGCTGTCGCGCGAGATCGCGTTCGCACGCGGGATCGCCACCGCGCTCGACCTGGTGACCTTCGATCGGTTCGTCGAGCGGGTATGGGCGGGTGATGACGCCGGACGGCAGGCTGGGCTTGCCGCTCTCGATCGCGGGATGCTCGGGGCAGCCTTCGCCTCGGTGCTCGCGGATGCGGATCTCGTCCGCCGGCTGCCACCGGTAGCGGCGTATCTCGAGGCGGCGCCTGCTCCCGATGATCGTGCCGGCCCTCGTCGCGTCCAGCTCGCCGAGCACCTCGCGTCGCTGACCTGGAGCTACGCCCTGTCGCGTCCGGACTGGATGCCGGCGCTCGTCATCGGCCAGGTGCCGAGCGAGCTCGCCGGCGACCCCACCGCGCGATGGCAGGCGCAGCTGATCGGCGCGGCGCTGTCGCGGCTGCCGGCGGATCGCCGATGGGCACCCGCGCCGATGCTGCCGTGGTTGCGCCGGCGTGCCGGGCTCTCCGCCCCGCGGCTCGACGCGCCTGTGATCGCGTTCGGGATGTCGTTCTTCGCGCGGGCGCAGCTCGAGGCACTCACCGATCTCGCCGCCACGACCGAGGTCAGCGTGTACATCCTCGATCCGTGCGAGGAGCTCTGGGACGACGTCGCCGGTCGCGCGACCGATGTCATCATCGATCCGCTGCCGCTCGTGCTGTGGGGGCGGCCGGTGCGCGACACGCTCGCGGCGCTCGTCGAGCGGACCGGCGGAGATCTCGACGGGCGGTTCGGGGAGCCACCGCTGGCGGAGGCTCCGGCCACGGCGCGCGACCGCTTGCTCGCCGACGTCCGGACCCGGCGGGTGCCCGAGCTCGAGCCGAGCGCGCGTGAGGCCGGCGTCGGCGTGCTCGCGTGCCCCAATCCGCGTCGCGAGATCGAAGTGATCGCCTCGGAGGCCCGGCGCCAGCTCGATGGCGACCCCACGCTGTGCGCCCACGAGATCGCGGTGTGGATCGCGGGCGAAGCCGAGCACTACCTCGCCCAGGCGCCCTCCGCCTTCGAGGCCGTCGGCGTGCCCTGTCACCTGATCGACGCGCCGATCGACGATCGCGGCCGGATCGGAGAGGCCGTGCTCGCGCTGCTCGAGCTGCCGACGTCGGCGATGGCCCGTCGCGATCTGCTGCGCGTGATGACCCATCCCGCGGTGCTCGCCGGACATCCTCACGTCGCTGCGGCCGACTGGGTGCGCTGGACCGAGCGGCTCGGCATCGCCCAC
>JAGSPR010000571.1 GCA_018262455.1 Deltaproteobacteria bacterium
CGCGTCGTCGATCGCTGCCCCGGCTGCAAGCCAGGTGATCTCGATCTCAGCCGCGAGGCGTTCGCGCTGCTCGCACCGCTCGACACCGGTCGGATTCCGATCCGCTGGCTGCCGGTGCCGTGTGACGTCGACGGTCCGATCGCCTATCAGTTCAAGGACGGCTCCAATCCGGCGTGGTCGGCGATCCAGCTCCGCAACCATCGCTATCCGATCGAGCGGCTCGAGGCACGTGATGCGACCGGCGCGTACGTGGGGTTCGCCCGCGCCGACTACAACTACTTCGTCGCGCCGAAACGACTCGGTGGCGGTCCGTACTCGCTCCGGGTCACCGACACGCGAGGTCACACGCTCGAGGATCCGCAGATCGCGCTCGGCGATGCCGCCCTGCGCAGCGGTGCGGCGCAGTTTCCGCGCTGTCAGTAGGCCGTCTCCGCGGAGGCGATCAGGAGCAGATCCTCGAGCCTGACGAGGTTCGCCCAGCTCCACAGCTCGCCCGGTGCCTGCACGCGGAGCTCGCCATGGACGACGCGGCCATCGCCCGTGACCACGAGCTCGACGGGAACCGGCGGCAGATCGGGCGCCCCGAGCGTCAGCGTCGTGCCGTCTACCAGGAGCGCCCAGGACAGCGCGAGGTCGAACCGCCCGGTGGCGTGACCCTCATCGTCGTCGACCCAGTCCGTCGTCAGCCGGACCGGCGCGGTCGCCTCGACTCGCACCCGGGTGAGCCGCGCCCCATGACCGATCACGGTCGCGGGGATCTCGATCGGCGCGAGCGCGATGCCAAGCCGCTCGAGCGTGACGTCGGTGCCAGCTGCGGACACCACCAGCTCGCCGGTCTCGATGTGGAGATCCGCGATGCCAGCCTCCCATCCATCGCTCGTGTGGCGCGCGGCCGTGATGGTCCCGGCGGTTTCGGAGGGTGCGATCACCAGCCGGGTGTCGCCCTGCGCGAGCCGTTCCCGGACCGAGCGAGGGGAGTTGTCCGGCGCGGAGACATCCGTGGTGCAGGCGGTCGCGAACAGGAGGAGCCACACGTGGAGGGAACGCATGGCGCGCCCGTGGTGCAACCGGTGGACCACGGGTCGGACCGTCACGGATCCCTGATCTCGAGCCAGGTTACGTACGATCAAGCCGCCCTCGCTGTCCGACATGCGGACGATGGCGGCTCGAGCAGTCAGCGAGTCGCGGGCGGCGCCGCGGCGGATCCGTCGCCATCGCTCGGCGACGGCGGCTTGCCTTCACGCTTGAACACCTCGATCCCGGCAGCATCGAGCGCGGCGCGCAGCGCGTCCCAGTCACCCTGGCGAGTATCGCCGGCGACGATCACATCGGCGCCGGTGGTTGCCTTGCAACGCGCGACCGCCTGCTCGCGCGTGCTCGGCGCGCCGTCGACCGTGATGCCGGTGGCGGCGATCAGGATCGTGCAGCGCCGGGCACCGGCATCGGGCAGCACCGCGAGCGCGGTCGCCGAGCCTGGACCTGAGCCGGCCCCCGATCCTTTGCCGCCGCCCAGGCCCCAGCCGCCACCGCACGTGCCGTAGAGCACCGCGAGCACGATCGCGGCGGCGAGCAGGACCAGCAGCACGATCTTGCGGCGCATCCGCCGGCGATCGAGCTCCTTCGCGACGACCTTGGCGAACTTGCGGTCAGGGGGCTGTGATCGATCGGCTTGGGTCATGGTGCGTTGGGGGATGCGATCGACGGCTCGATCACGGTTGCGAAGCCATGCTGCTCGATGAAGCAGCGCGCGCGATCGGCGTCGAGCCCGTCGTTGAGCGCGACGAGCCGGCTGGTGCGCAGGTCGGAGGGTGCCACGATCACCAGATAGCGCGCGAGATCCGGCACCCCGAGGTGGACCGCGGCGATGCGGCACACCCGGAGCTCCGCCGAGCGATCGCCGAGATAGCTGGTACGAACCGTCGGATCGGGACTGTGCTCGAGCAAGGGGACGTCGAGCGCGAGCTGCTTGCCGTCGGCCTCGATCGCGGTCACCGTGCCGGCCGCGGACACCCGGATGACGAGCGGCGTGCGCTCGGCGAGCTCCGCACCGATGGTCGCGAGCGCGCGTGTCCGCAGCGCGGCGAGCGCGGGTGGTGGGGGCGGCGGCTGCGGCGCGGGCCTGGGCGGAGGAGCCGTCGCCTGCGCGAGGGCCTGCTGCGCCGCCGCCGCCCGGATCAGCGCCGCGAACACGACGATGAACAGCACGTCGAACAGCGACGTCAGATCGGGCGGGCGTCGGACGCGGCGGCGGATCCGCGGCTTCACGACCTGGCCTCGCGTGCGGCGAGCCGGCGGGCGTCCCATGCCTCGAGGTTCTTCTCGGCGGCATCGACCCACGCGGTCAGCTTCATGCCGAAGCTCGCCGACAGCAGGATGCTGCACGCGAGGCCGGCGACCGTGGTCCACACCTTGAGCGCGAGCGGACCGAGCAGCTTGGTGACATCGGTGCCCGTGTACATGAGCGCGAGGCCGATCCCGACCACCGTGCCGAGCAAGCCGAGCTGGCGCAGCAGGTCGGTCCAGAACGCGAGCGCGGGCTCGAGCCGCTGGGCACGCATCTGCCAGCTCCGCACCTGCTTCTGGGCCCACGCAGGATCCTGCGCGGCAAGGATCGCGTGCGCCTCGTCGCGCAACGCCTGGACCTCGAGCGAGCCAGGGGGCTTCGCGGTCCCTGGCTCGTCGGCGACCAGCTCGAAGCCGAGGTGATCGGTCAACGCCCGGACCCAGCTCAGCTCGCGGTGCAGGTGCCACCACCCGCCGAGAAACACCAGCACGATGAACGCGCACAGCAGGATCGTGAGCCCCCAACCCTGAACGAACGGCTCCATCGCCCGGCCATCATACGCCACCTCGGCGCCAGAACGTGGACAAGCCCCCCGCGCGACCCCACGCGCGACCACGACGCCGCACCCGTTCAGCGCGCGTGAGCTGCGGGGGGCGCGTGGATCGTGGATGCTGAGGCATGCGGCGAACCGCGGCGGTTGTCGGCTCGATCGCGATCCACGTCGTGGTCGGCGTGGCGATGTGCTCGGTCGAGCGCGAACCGGACGTGGTCACGCCGGCCGGGCCCTCGATCGAGCTCGTCGAAGTGACGATCGCCGCGCCCGCCCAGAGCCCCGTGGTGTCCGACCACGCAGGAGGAGGATCCCCCGCCGCACCGACGGCCTCGACGCCCGTCGCCCACACCCGCGCCGCGCCACGCGCCACCTCCTCCCCGCGGGTGGCCGGTGCCCCACCGCGCTCGTTCACCTCCTCGAGCGAGGCGGTATCCGACGGCGACCGTGAGGGAGGCGAGGGTGGTGGGCGCGGTGGCGGCCACGGCACCGGCATCGGCCTCGGTGATGGCGTGGGGATCGATCGCCCCGAGCTCCCACCGGCGCCACCTCCACCACCACCGGCGGAGGTGATCGCACCGACCTCGAAGGCGCGGCCGGCAAGGCTCATCTACCCCTCCCGCAACCGCGAGGTGGCCGATGGAGAGCTGTTCATCGCGCGCGTGATGGTCGATCCCGAAGGCTACGTGGTCGGCGCGCGGATCGTGCGCGGGTTCGGCGGCCACGCCGACGCGCAGGCCTCCAGCTTGATCTGGCGGTTCCGCTACGCACCTGCGCTCGACGAGGCCGGCCGCCCGATCCGCTCGACGATCGACCAGCGGTTCCTCGTCGGGCCGTAGTCGGGGCTAG
>JAGSPR010000263.1 GCA_018262455.1 Deltaproteobacteria bacterium
GCGTAGCGATCGAGCGCGTGGCGGTCCCACGGGCCGAGGATGTCGTCGAGCACGTGGCGCCACCACGACTGCCCGGGGCGGCGCGGCGGCATCGGCTCGTTGACGATCGCGGCGATCACGCCGCCGACGAGCACCAGCGGCAGCCGCGCGAGCCGCCAGCCGTCGCGCGACATCCCGGCGAGCAGGAGCACCATCAGCCCGGGGAGCCAGAACGCGGGGTTCGGGACCCGGCCGGTGACGCCCGAGAGCGGCATCCGGGTGAAGTAGGCGCCGTAGTACACGGCCTGGACGAGCACGAAGCCGCCGGCGATCGCGAGCACGACGTGGCGGGCGTCGATCGCGACCGTGCCCTTCCACAGCCGGCCGAGCACGGTGACCGGGCGCTCGCCGTCCGCGACGGCCCGCGCGAACAGCGACAGCGCGCCGATCGTGCACGCGACCATCGGCATGTCGGGGATCGCGTTGCGCGCGATCATGCAGAACATCGGCGTCGAGCCGACGACGAGGAGCCCGAGCCACGCCGCGCGGCGGCCGATCAGCCGCGCGAGCATCCACCACATCAGCGCCAGGCCCGCCACGGCCGACAGGAGGAACGGCAGCCGGATCCCGACCATCGTCCACGCGCTGGCGACCATCTCGCCGGAGTAGCCGCCGCCGTCGCCGACGCCGACGGCGGTGAGGCCGGCGGCCATCATCCAGAACATCAGCACGGGCTTGGAGCGGAAGCCCTCGTTCTCGCCCGGCTCGCACATGTAGCAGCCGGTCCACTTCGTGTGGACGAGGTCGTCGTCCTGCAGCATCTCGCGCGCGACCTCGCCGTAGTGGGTCTCCCACGGATCGACGAGCGAGTACGACCAGATCCCCGGGACGAGGATCGCGAGGGAGACCATCACGACGAACGCGAGCTCGAACCGGAGAGGGCGGCGTCGCGGCGACACGACCTCCGCGCCGGGGAGCTCGGCTGACATCGTCGCGAATCTATCACGTCATCCGTCCACGTCACGCGTGCTAGCGTCGCCACGGCGGCCGGATTCCATGATCGAGCGCACCCGGGCGGAGCAGGCGTTTCGCGAGGCGGTCGTGGCCTGCGACCCGGCGCCGCGGGTGGCGCGTGTCCTTGGCGAGCTCGACGCCGGAGCTTGGCGAGCTCCGCAAGTCCCTCGGATCGGGATCGCGCTCGGCAAGTCCGCGCTCGCGATGGCGCGAGGGGCCGGCCCGGTGACGCGCGGGATCGCGGTCACGGTGGCCGACGATGGACGGGGACTGCCGGACGGCTGGCAGGCGATGTTCGCCGGTCATCCCCAGCCCGATGCGCGCAGCGTCCTGGCGGGCCAGGCCGTCGCCGCGCTGGTCGCCGGCGCCATGCCCACCGACCGGGTCATCGCGCTGGTCTCGGGCGGCGCCTCGGCGTTGGTCGAGCTTCCGCGCGGGACTCTCGACGAGCTGCGTGCGGTCACCTCGAGCCTGATGGCGGCGGGTGCTCCGATCGGCGAGCTCAACGTCGTGAGGAGCGCGCTGTCGGAGCTCAAGGCGGGTGGGCTGGCGCTCGGGTCCGCGGCCCCGATCCTCACGCTGGTCGCAAGCGACGTGATCGGAGATCCTGTCGACGTCGTCGGTTCGGGACCGACGGTCGGCCCATGGCTCGATGCGCCAGGAGGTCAGGTCGATGCAGGCGCCGCTGCCGAGGCGCGCAGGCTCGCGGCGGTGGCGATCCTTCGCAGGTACGGGCTCGTCGTGCCGCCGGTCCTCGAGCGCCCGATCGCCTCGCGCAGCGTGATCCGCCACGACCGTGCGCAGCTCGTGATCGGGATCGACGCGTTCGCCGAGGAGGTCCGGGTCGCGCTGGGCGCGCGCCGGCGGGGGCCGCACGCGGGCACGGTGACGGAGGTCGCGGACGAGCTCGCGGGGACGCCTGGGCTCGTGGTCGCCTGGGGCGAGCCGACCCTGGCGGTGCCCACCGTGCACGGGGAGGGAGGACGGTCGCAACAGCTCGCGCTCGAGCTCTCGAGGCGGCTGCGCGGGACCGACCGCAGCGCGCTGGTCGCCGGCAGCGATGGCATCGATGGGCCATTCCCCCGCGGGCGGCCTGCGCCGGCGGGGGCGTTCGTGGACGGCACCACCTGGGACCGGATCGTGGCAGCCGGCCTCGATCCCGCGGCGGCGCTCGCGGGCTGCGATGCGGGCCGCGTGCTCCATGCGGTCGGCGCGCTGTTCGTGACCGGGCCGACCGGCGTCAACCACGCCGACCTCGTGATCCTCGGCTGACCGCGCGGTCGGGGTATAAGGTGAGCTGTGGCGTGGACGACGCTTGCCGTACTCGACTGGACCTCTCAGCGCTTCACCGAAGCGGGGATCGACTCGGCACGGCTGGAGGCCCAGCTCCTGCTCGCCCACGTCCTCGGCTGCTCGCGCATGCAGCTCTACACCGGGTTCGACCGCCCGCTCGGCGACGACGAGCTCGCAGGGTACCGCGCGCTGATCAAGCGCCGGCTCGGTGGCGAACCGGTCGCCTACCTGCTCGGCGAGCAGGAGCTGTGGGGCCTGCCATTCTTCGTCGATGCGTCGGTGTTGATCCCGAGGCCTGATACCGAGACCGTGATCGAGGTGGCCCGCGCGCTGCGCCCGGATCGCGCGGCGCCGTGTCGGGTGCTCGATCTGTGTACCGGCTCGGGCGCGATCGCGATCAGCATCGCGAAGGAGCTGACCGGCGCACGGGTGATCGCGACCGACGTGTCACCCGAGGCCGTCGCGATCGCCCGCCGTAATGCCGATCGCAACGCCGTCGCCGATCGCGTCGACATTCGGCTCGGAGATCTGTTCGCTCCGGTCATCGGCGAGCGGTTCGATCTCATCGTGTCGAACCCACCCTACATCGCGTCGTCGGTGATCCCGACCTTGTCGCGTGAGGTTCAGCGCGAGCCGCGGCTCGCTCTCGATGGCGGCGCGGATGGGCTCGTGTTCTACGATCGGATCTGCGCGGTCGCGTCCGAGTACCTCCCGCCCGGCGGCGCGCTCGTGGTCGAGCACGGGTTCGATCAGGCCGAGGCGGTCGCCGCTCGATTCGTCGCCGCAGGCTTCGCTGCGGTCGAGCTGATCTATGACCTCGGCAAGAACCCGCGGGTCACGCGCGGCTTGCGCCCGTAGCGCGCGTCAGCGGTAGCGTCGGCGCATCACGAGGCCGAAGATCATGAGTGCGAGCCCCAGCTGGCCTCCCGGGGCGACCTCGCTCCCACCACAGCCCTGACCGCCGTGAACCGCCGTCGGCCCCTTCGCCTTCGAGCTGCCGAGCGTGCAGCCCTCGTTCACGCCGGCGGCACACGCGCGCTCGAGGTAGACCCGCGCACGCTCCCCGTCCGCGGACTTCCCGGTCGCGCGCAGGGCCTTGCCGGCCGCGATGCAACCAAGCGGATCGAACCCCTCGCAGGCCTTCGTGTACCAGACCAGCGCCTGCGCCGGATCCTTCATGGTGGCCATGCCGGACGAGTAGAACGTCCCGAGCAAGTACTGGTGCGACGGGTTGTCCTTCGCGAGCTCGGTCGCCCGGTTGAATGCCATCGTCCGCAAGCGCGCGATCTCGGCTGGTGAGCTCGGCGTCTGGGTGTCGAGCAGCTCGGCCAGCCCGAGGCATGCCTCCGGGGTGCTCTCCTCGCCGCCATCGCACGCCGAGCGATACACCAGCTCCGCGCGCTTCTTGTCGACCTTCGTACCGCCCTCGCCGGTGGCGAGGTAGTGGCCGAGCCCGTCACACGGCGAGGTGAAGGTGGGCTTGCACGACTTGTCGTAGAGCTCGAACGCCTTCTTGTGATCGATCGGCGCGCCGGTTCCCCAGCGATAGACATACGCGCTGTTGCTGCAGCCCTGCAGGCTGCCCAGCTCGCATGCCTTGTTGAAGTACTTGACGGCGGCAGCGATGTCCCAGCGTACGCCCTTGGCGGTGTAGTAGCGGAATCCGATCTGGCTGCACGCGTTGGCGAAATCTCCTTCGCACGCGCGCAGGTACAACCGCTGGGCTTCGTCGTGCTTGCCCGCGGTCTCCTGGATCTGGCCCAGGCCGAAGCAGGCTTGTGGGCTTCCGCCGTCACAACGAGGCCGATACAGCTGTTCGGCCTTGTCGGCATTCTTGGCGACGCCCCAGCCGAAGGCGAGCTGGTCCGCCTGCCGCAGACAGGCCGGATCGTGCTTGCGACCACACGAAGCCTCGAACGCCTCGTAGGCCGCGCGGCGATCGGTCTCGCTCTCACTCGAGGAGAGCATGTTGCCGTAGGCGACGCAGGCCTCCTCGTGTTTGGCCTTGCACGACGTGAGCATCGGCTTGGCGATCTCGTCGCGCTTGCCGCCTGCCTCGGCGTTGAGGGACACCAGGTAGTCACACGTGCCGGCCTCTCCATACTCGCAGGCGCGTGACAGCGCGGTCAGCGCAGCCTTGAGATTCTTCGGCCCGGCCTCGCCGAAGTATTCCATCGTGCCCAACGACTTGCATGACGGCGCGGACATCTTGTCCTCGTTGCCCTCGCAGCCCTTCTTGTAGGCCTCGATCGCCTTCTGCGGATCCTTGGTCGTTCCTTTGCCCTCGCGGTAGGCGTCGCCGAGCGAGTCGCAGCTCGCGGGGGAATTCAGCCCGCACCCTTTCTGGAAGTACGCGAGCGCCTTCTCGGGCGAGGCCGGGCCGCCCCTGCCAGCTTCGGCGAGCGAGCCGGCACGCCAGCATGAGGTCGCGTACTTGCCCTCGCAGCCGAGGTTCGCCAGGGTCGCGGCGCGCGCGTAATCCTTGCCGACCTCCTGGACGTAGCCGGCGGCGACATCACAGCTCTCGCCGTAACCGCCCTTGCACGCTCGCTCGAGCACCGCCTGGGACCCGTCGAAGTCCGCGGCCATGCCGAGCCCGTCGTGAGCGCGCTCGCCGTAGCGCTGGCACCAGCCGAGCTCGCCGTTCTCGCAGGCCTGCTTGTAGTACTTCGTCGCGGTGACCTGATCCGCGGCGGCCATGCCGAACCCGAGCCGGTAGAACTCCGCCGCAGTGCCGCAGTACTTCGGATCCAGATCGCAGCCACGCTTGGCCATCTTGAACGCGCGATCGAGGTCCTTCTTGGCCATGCCCAGCCGCTCGCTGATCTTCTGGCAGGCCTCGCTGTTATCGAAGTCGTTGCACGCCTTGTCGTAGGCTTGGTTCGCGCCCTCGGTGTCGACCTTGCCGCCGAGCCCCTTGTCGAGCCCGGTCGCGAGGCTCATGCACGCGTTACCGCTGCCCGCCGTGCAGCCGGCTCGATACGCGGTGATCGCCTTCGTCGGATCCTTGGGGGTCGCCTTCGCATTCTCGTGCAGGAACCCGACGATGAAGCACGCCGGACCGTCGCCGGGGCAGAGCGGCGCGAGGATCTCCATCGATCGCTTGTACATCGCGAGGGCCTTCGCCGGCTCCTTCGCCCCGCCGGTCCCGTCCTCGAGCAACTCGGCGCCGCGCGTGCAGGCCACGCCACCGCCCATGTCACACGTCTTCTGAAACGCGTCGCGCGCGGCCGGGTACGTACCGATGCGGTAGGCGAGGTCTCCGATGTAGAAGCAGCCCTGGACGTCCTTCAGCTTGCAGGACTTGACGTAGTAGTCCATCGCCTTCTTGTCGTCCTTGGCGACGACTCGGCCGCGCGTGTAGAGGAAGCCGAGCAGGTTGCATGACTCGGGGTGACTATCCCGACCGCAGGCCTCTTCGAGCAGCGCGACGCCGCGCCGGGGGTCGGGCGACTTGCCGCGACCTTCGATGTCATCGTTCGCGCGGACAAACTTCTCCTGCGCCGACAGTTTCGGCGCGGGCTTCTTCTTCATGCACGAGCCCGCTGACAGGCTCCACTCGGTACCCGGCGGGCAGCTGTCACGCGGGATCGCGTGAGCACGCGAGGACGATAGGACGACGACAGCGGCGACGAGGAGCAAGCGTGTGTTCATGGGTTTCTTGGCGGGGGGCTCAGTGGTTCCACGGATCTGCAGGGTTGTTCTTGGTCTTCACGCACGTGTGCTGAAGCGGCGAGTAGGACTCGCCCGCTGGACACGTGCGCTTGGCGGGGGCTGCCGGTGGCGCTGCGGGCGAAACCGCGGGTGCGGGTCTTGTCGTCGTCGGCTGGCCGACGAGCGAGAACGCGCAGCGAACCCCGATCTCGTGATCTGTGGTCCTCGGCGGGACGAGCACGCGCGCGTGGATCGTCGCCTGCCACCCGGCCCCCGGGGACACCGCGTAGGACGAGCCGCGCACGACGCGCGTCGCCTTGGCACCGGCGTCGGAGGTCCACTCGAGGACGCCGCCGAGCATGTCGCAGAGCCCGTCGGGTGAACAGTCGGTCTTCGTGGTCGCGGTGAGCACGGGCTTGGTGGCCGGGCAGCCCGAGCACAGCGCGGCCTTGCTCGGCTCGCGCGGCGTGGTCTCGGCCGCGATCTCCCACTCGGCCTCCGTCGGCAACCGCTTGCCGAGGGCCTTGCACGCGGCCTCCGCCTGCGTCCATCCGATGTTGCGGGCCGGGAGCTCGCCCATGTCGCCCGGCATGCCGCCGAGCTTCGGGTTTCCAACCGCACTGCGCAGCGCGGACAACGTCATCTCTTCGCGGTCGATCCAGAACTCGGGGACCGTCACGTGCCCGCGTGGCAGCCCCTCGGGGCTCGCGAGCGTCGCTTCGCCGATGTCGTGCTCGCCGCCGGCAACGTGCACCATCGTCGACGTGAGCGCGGGTGCGCCGGCGTCGATCTCGACCGGACTTCCGACACCGACCGCGGCGGCATCGACCGCAGCGACCTGCAAGGCATCGGGCCGGGTGGAGGCGTCGAGCGCCACGCTGGCGATCGGCGGGTCCCGCGGAGAGTCGGTCGCCCCCGAGCTCTGGACCGATCGGACGACGAAGAAACCGCCGATGCCGGCCGCCGCGACGCCGACGAGCGCGAATGGCCACATCGCGCGCTTGCCAGGACGCTCGCCCGTCGCTCGGTTCACCGACCCGGCGAGGCCGCCACCCGTCCCACCCGCGATCGCTGGCATCGCGGCGCCACCTGGGGCCGTACCGTCCGCGATCTGGTTGCGCGGATCGTTGTCGCCGGGCGGCGGAGTCTGGCGAGGCGGCAGCGGGGTAGGGAACGGGGCAGCCAGCGTGTTCGGGATGGGCGTGTCGTGGCCTTCGGTGGCCGCCATGCCCACGCCGCTGGACGCCGCGCTGATGTTGGATTCGGGTCGCGTCTTGTGCGGCGGCGGGATCTGCGCGCCGACTGGCACGAGCCGCGCGGTGGAGAGCGCGAGACGCATCGCCTCGGCGTCCTGTGGTCGGTTCGCGGGCGTCGTGCTCATGCAGCGATCGACCAGCGCGTAGATCGCCGGCGGCAGTCCAGTGCGGACGCTGACGAGCGGCACGATCTCGGACTTCAGCACGCGCTGGAGCACCTCCGTGATGGTGTTGCCGCCAAAGGCCGCGGTACCCGCGAGCATCTCGTAGAGAATCGCGCCCATCGCGTAGACATCGCTCCATGGGCCGATCTCGCCGACGCCGGCGGCGATCTGCTCGGTCGCCATGTACGACGCGGTGCCCATGAGGCTGCCGGTACGGGTCAAGTCCGAGTTGCCCGTCCGCACGCGCGCGATGCCGAAGTCGAGGAGCTTGGGCACCTCGCCGTCATCGGTTTCGGCGACGAACACGTTGTCGGGCTTGAGGTCACGGTGGACGATGCCGGCCTTGTGGGCGGCGGCGAGCCCGCGGAGAGCACCGTCCATGACCATCTGGACGCGGGCGAGATCCATGTAGGTGGGACCGGGAAGGATCTCCTCGCGCAACGTGTGACCGTCCATCAGCTCCATCACCAGATAGAGCGCGCCGTCGGGCTCCGCCCCGAAATCGTAGACCTTCACGACGTGCGACGTCCGCAGTGCGGCCACGGCGGCGGCCTCGCGCTGGAACCTGGCGCGCGCCGAATCGGACCCCGCGACCGACGGGTTCATCACCTTGATCGCGACGCGGCCCTTGGTGTCGGGGTTGCTGGCGCGGTAGACGGCGCCCATTCCGCCGACTCCGAGCAAGCCCTCGATGCGGTACTTGCCGATCTGTGCCGACTTGAGGAGCAGCGTTGCATCCTTGGGACAGGCCTTCCAATCAGCCTGATAGTCAGAGTGGCAGACGGGGCAGTACACGACGCCATCTTACGCCTGCGCGTGTAGGATGCGGGCGTGCGACAGGCATGGATCGTCTGCGTTGTGCTTGCAGGGATCCGGCTTGCCGCCGCCGACACGCGGGAGGATCGCGCGCGTGCCGAACAGGCCTGCGCCGCCCGGAATCCGAGCTGTGATTGGGTCGCCGCGCTGTCGAGCCTCGAGCGCGTGACCGTAGTCCGTGCCCTTGCCACTCGTGGCTATGTCGTCGAGCCGTCCCCATGGGGCAAGGTGGTCGGCGCGATCCGCGTCTACAACGAGGACGTGTTTCCCGAGCAGAACCGGCTGCTCCAGTTCTTCAACCACTTCCACGTCACGACCAAGGAGTTCGCGATCGCGCGCGAGGTCGTGATCGCCGCGGGCGAGGTGTGGGATCAGGCGCGCGTGGACGAGACCGCACGACGGCTTCGCGATCCGCTGTGGAGCTCGGTCGTGGTCGTCATCCCGGTCGTCTCGAAGGAGCCGGGCAAGGTCGACGTCCTCGTCGTCACGCGAGATGTGTGGAGCCTCCGGCTCAACACGAAGTACACGGTCCAGCAAGGCTCTCTGACTGACCTCTCGGTCGCGCTGTCGGAGAATAACTTCCTGGGCACTCGGACCGTATTCGCTGCCGGGTTCCTGATGAACCAGGGCTCCGTCGCGACGGGCCCCATCTTCATCAACCGCAACCTGCTCGGCAAGCGGCTCAGCCTGAGCGGGCGCGTCGACCTGATCCTGAATCGCGATGATCTGATCAGCAAGCGCGAGTTCACGCGAGAGGGCTCCCAGAGCTCGATCTCGCTGTCGCGACCGCTGTGGTCGCTCGCGAGCAAGTGGGGCGCCGGCCTGTCATTCTCGCATCGCTACGCGATCGATCGCAGCTTCTTCGGCCTCGACCTGCTCCCCGTCGAGTGCGGCACGGGAGAGTGCGTGGTGCCGCTGCGCGGTAACCGGGTGCGGCCCACGCTCGATCTGTCGCGTGACACCGCCGACGCGACGGTGATCGGCGTGCAGTACGAGATGCGGCGGTGGGACGTCACGGCATCCGCGGTGCGGCAATGGGGCACGAAGATCAAGCACCAGGTCACGATCGGTCACAGCGTCGACAACCAGGACCCGCGCCCGCTCGCGTCGTTCCCGGGCAACGAGTCCGATCGCCTGGCGTTCATCCGGGACGTGCTGCCCCGCAACGAGATGACGTCGACGCCGTTCATCTCGTACGGGATGTTCACGCCGACCTTCAAGACGCTGCGCAACGTCGGCACCTACGACCTCGCCGAGGACACCCGGCTCGGGCCCGACTTCGACGCCTCCTACGCGGTCGGCGCCAAGGTGCTCGGCTCGGACGTCAACTTCCATCGCGCCAGCTGGTCGTTCGGCTGGGCATTTCCGTGGTGTCGCGACGGCGTCGTGCGGCCTGCGGTTGGCATGTCGACGAGGTACCAGAACGTCGATCGCGATGGCGACGGCACCAAACAGCACGA
>JAGSPR010000264.1 GCA_018262455.1 Deltaproteobacteria bacterium
GGGCTGACCGCCCCCGCCCAGCTCCGGCGCGCGTTCGCGAGCGTCCCGCGGAGCCGGGTGACCATCCCCGCGAGCTCTGCGCGTTCCTGCTCGCTCAGCTGCGGCGCCTCGGCGGACGGCGACGATGAGTCGTCCGCGCTCTGACGCTCGGCGAGCTTGGCGCGCTCGTCGTACCGCACGTAGAGCGCGTAGCCGAATGGTGCTGCGATCACGAGGAACAGCAACGCCAGGCGGGTCCACCGCCTGATCGAGGTGGCGCGCCCGAACGCGGCGATGGCCGGATCCTGGGCCTCGGCTCGAGCGATCGCGATCCAATCGATCTCCGGCGTGGCGCGCATCAGGGCGTTGCAGGCATATCGGGCACGAACGAGCCCCGTCTGATTGAAGTTCGCTGACTTGACCGTCTGTTCCACCGCGTGCTGTCCGTAGCCGCGCTGGGAATACGTGACATCGACGGCAGCGCCGAGAGCCTGGCCCTCGGCCGCGCGAAGCTGATCGTAGGCACCCACGTCGATCCCGCGAGCTGCGAAGGCCGCGCGCGCATCGTCGAGATGTCTCCAGATCTCCGGATAGAGCTGCTGGGCCTCGCCGATGCGCAGCGACAGCTCGGACTCGTTGCCCGACACGCCGAACAGCGCGCCACGCTGCTTGGAAGCGCGCACCTGCACGGGACCTTTCAGCAGGTCCGCGAAGCGGTCGCACAAGGCCACCGCGACGCGGATCGATCGCACTGCAGGATCGTCGATCATCTGCTCAGCTTCCCACGCTACAAGGCAATCTTGAGCAGCGCGGCCGTCGGATCACCGGCAAACACGAACACCGCGTTCGTGCCGCGGTGGTACACGGGGGCGCCCTGGGTCGCGCTGAAAGCTCTCGATCGAGAGGACCGGTTCGGCGCTCTCATAGAGCAGGTCGCCTGCCGCGGCGCCATCCGCCGCGAGCTTCTTGCGGTACAGGCGTGCGTGGTGGTCCTCGGTGTCTAGCGTCAGCACGAACGCTTCGGTGAAGCCGACGACCGGGTCCGCGGCGGGCTTGACCCGGGCGCTCGTGCCTTGGCCGGCGTAGTCAGCCCAGAACACCTGCTCGCGCACCGAGGGCTCATCGCACTTGCCACTCGCACACGTGCCCGGATCGGAGGCCGCGCCGGTGCATGCCGCGAGTGATGACGCAAGCGCGAGCACGGCGCTCGCACCGCGGTAGGTCGCGGTTGGAAGTCGTCGCATGGCAGAGCCTCCCGGCTTGGTTCTGCGGGCCTTGCTGCAGATCGTATGCCCGGTGCAAGCAAGCGAATCCGATGCAGGAGAGCGGGGCGATCGACTGTCCGGCTGCTTGGGTGGTCGGGTGAAGATTCCCCTGCCGCATTCACGAAGCTGGCTGCGGGAGGTAGCCGATCAAGCCAGCAGCCCACGCGGCGGGCGGTCGAGGCAACTCCGCTAGCCGGGCAAGCAGACCCCGGATGCCGTTCACTTCAGAAACCCCGTGCGATTCACAGCGTTTGCGCAGAGCGCCACGTGGCATCGACCTTGCTGCACCCTGCGTGAGCAGGAGAACGTCCATGACACGATCCGAGCAGACCCGCGGCAAGCTGCCCAGGAGCCACCTTCTTGCGTGCTTCGCCTGCGCGCTTGCAGCGTGCGCTGCCCCCGTCGACGACCCTCCTGACAACGGCAAGGGCGACGGCGACGATGCCGCGGTGTTCGACGCCTTCGCCCAGCGCTACCCGACGCTGAACAAGGCGTTCTTCGACGAGATCAAGCGCATCGCCCCGCTCACCCCCGCGCCGACGGACCTGCGGGACGCCTGCCGGCTCGCCAAGGACGAACGGCGCGCGGCCGCGTTCTGCGCCGACGTTCGCACGTTCACCGAGTTCAAGGACACCAAGGAGATCTTCGTCGCGTACGGCGTGGTTGCCAAACCTGCCACCGTCTTCGTCGGTGCCCGCGCCGAGTACGTGGCGGCAACGCTGGTGCGAGTCGAGAACGCGCTGCGCAAGGCGGCGCCGGACGTCTCCGCAGCCTACAAGACCGGCGCGCTGTTCGACGCCACCTTCGGGCTCGACCAGCCCACGGTGTTCGAGCTCGTGGGCGGTTCGTTCAGCGTGGCGGTCTCGGATGCGTACGTGAAGGTCGGGAATCTGCTCTCCACCCAACGTTTTCCACTGCGCCAGATCAACCTGTTCACCCACGAGCTCGGTCACGGGTTCAGCAATGCCACCTTCACGCGCTCATCCGACGCGGAACGGCTCGAGGGCAACCATCCCCAGGTCCGGTCGATCGGAGTGACCAAGTTCCCAGGTCTGCTCGACACCGGCGGGGTGGTGGTGGGTCCCGACGCGTTCGACAGCCAATCCGTCGTCGAGCTCCTCGCGGCCGGTGGTCCGCTCGCCGATGGTTCCTACAAGAACGGCGGAGAATACTACCGGGCCATTGGTGGCAAGCTGCAGTGGGTGGTCGCGGGCGCCGAGCCCCTCGTCGACCTGAAGCGGTTCAACGACGTCGAGCACGGCTTCCGCTGTGACCCGGCCGATCTGCAGAGCCTCACCTGTGGCGCTTACCTGATGAACGTCACCATCTCGGCCCTCCCCTCCTCGGAAGAGTTCGCCGACATGTTCCTCAACTGGGCCTTTGACAGCTTCGTCGACAACGCGGCCGGCGACGCGCGCTACAACTGGGTCAACGACAACGTCGAGACCTGGCTCGGCCTGCTGGGCGTGTAGCGCCGCCAGTCTTCGGGTATGGTTCGCGCCCCATGGCCGCGCCCGACGTCACGATCACCCTTCCCGATGGTGCCAGCAAGACCGTGCCGGCCGGGACGACCATCGCCGACTTCGTGCGCACGCAGATCGGCCCCGGCCTCGCAAAGGCGGCGCTGTTCGCCAAGCTCGACGGCGCAGAGGTCGACCTGACACGCACGCTCGATCGCTCCGGGCAGCTCGCGATCTTCACGAGCAAGAACCCCGAAGGACTCGATCTCGTGCGTCACGACGCGGCGCACATCGTCGCGAGCGTGGTCCAGAAGCTGTTCCCCGGCACGCAGGTCACGATCGGCCCGACCACCGAGGACGGCTTCTACTACGACTTCGCCCGCGACAAGCCGTTCACGCCGGAGGATCTCGAGCTGATCGAGAAAGCGGCGAACGAGGAGATCCGCGCCGATCACAAGTTCGTGCGCACGGAGGTCACCAAAGAGGAGGCGCTCGCGCTGTTCGGCAGGCTCGGCGAGAAGTTCAAGCTCGAGATCATCGAGGACATCTTCGCCAAGGGCGCGACCACGCTGACGCTCTACTCGCATGGCGACTGGACCGATTTCTGCCTGGGCCCCCACGGTCCCTCGACCGGCCGCGTCGGCGTGATCAAGCTGCTGGCGATCGCGGGCGCGTACTGGCGCGGCGATCATCGCAACGCGCAGCTCCAGCGCATCTACGGCACCGCGTTCTTCACGCAGAAGGATCTCGACGCCTGGATGACGCAGCAAGAGGAGGCACGCAAGCGCGACCACCGCAAGCTCGGCAAGGAGCTCGACCTGTTCGCGTTCCATCCTGCAGCGCCGGGTGCGGTGTTCTGGACCGGGAATGGCACGATGATCTTCACGCAGCTGCAGTACGCGATGCGCCAGATGTGCCTCGCGAACGACTACGTCGAGATCAAGACGCCGCTCCTGTTCAACAAGACGCTGTGGGAGAAGAGCGGGCACTGGGGCAAGTACCGCGAGAACATGTTCCTGATCCTCGATCCGGAAGCGGATCCGACGCTGCCCGAGGAGGAGCGCGCGAGCATGTCGCTCAAGCCGATGAACTGCCCGTCGCATCACCTGTTCTACGAGATGAAGCGGCGGTCGTATCGCGAGTTGCCGCTGCGGTTGCACTCGCAGGACGTGCTGCACCGCAACGAGGCGACCGGCGTGCTCTCCGGCCTGACGCGCGTGCGCCAGTTCCAGCAGGACGACGCGCACATCTACCTGATGGAGTCGCAGATCACCGAAGAGGTGAAGCGACTCACCCAGCTGATCGCGAAGGTCTACGGCGCGTTCGGGCTGGTGTTCACCGCGAAGTTCGCGACGCGTCCGGTCAACAAGCTAGGCGATGACGCGCTGTGGGACAAGGCCGAGGCGGCGCTGCAGGCTGCGCTCGTCGAGACCGGGCTGCCGTACGAGCTCAAGCCCGGCGACGGCGCGTTCTACGGCCCCAAGATCGACTTCGACGTCGCGGACAGCATCGGCCGCAAGTGGCAGCTCGGCACCATCCAGCTCGACTACCTCGCGCCGGAGCGGTTCAATCTCGGCTACATCGGGCCGGACAATGCCGAGCACCGCCCGGTGGTCATCCACCGCGCGATCTACGGCTCGTTCGAGCGGTTCATCGGCATCCTGATCGAGCACTACGCCGGCAACTTCCCGGTCTGGCTCGCGCCGGAGCAGGCGCGGATCCTGCCGGTCGCCGAGCGGCACCATGGCTGGGCCGAGGAGGTCCAGGCGAAGATGCGCGCGGTGGGGTTGCGGGTCGACATCGATCGCTCGCACGGCACGCTCGGCGCGATGATCCGCAACGCGCAGCTCGCGAAGATCCCGTACGCGCTCGTGGTCGGCGACAAGGAGGTCGAGGCCAAGGGCGTGTCACCACGCAAGCACGGCACCGGCAAGGAGGCCGACCTCGGCCTGCAAACGCTCGAGGTCTTCCTCGCGCACATCGGGCCCGAGGCCGCGATCCCGTTCTGACGCGGGCCGCACGCGCACGCGGCGCGTCCAGCCGCGCACGGCTCAACTGGCAGGCAGGACCGTGATCGTCGCCGGATCACCCGGCGGCGCGCTCAGCCGGAGCTCGCCATCGACCTGCAGGGCCTCACAGCCACCGCAGTCGACCGTGACGCCCGTCGGGTACACCCTCGCCGGCACGACGATCACGGTCGGCGCGGTCACGGCGGGATCGGGCCGCCAGCTGACGTGGAGGGCGCGCGAGGCGTCATCGTAGTCCCAGCTGATCGGATCGCCGGCCACGCGTGCCGGGTACGGACGTGCCACCGCGTCGACCAGCGGCGCGACCTCGTTGCCTTGCTCGTCGAGCAGACCGTAGCCGCCGCCGCGGTCGAAGCTCCACAGCATCGAGCTGGCGAACCCCGCCGCCGCGCTGTCATACGCTGCGTCCATGTAGGCGCCGATCTGGGGATCGCTGCCCTGACCGCCGTACTCGCCGATCCACAGCGCGGCGCCGAGCTGATCGGCCTCCGCGCGCAGCTCGCCGCCCACGCCGAGCAACAGGTCGCGCCGCGCCGGATCGAACCCGGCGCCAGTCTCCGCCATCGAGTCGTAGAGGTGGGGCGCATACACGACGTCCGCTTCGTCGAACGGCTGGAGGTGGGTCGCGAGCCCGAGGTTGCGCGACGCGGCCGGCTCGACGAACGCGACCCACGGCGCGACCGATCGGACCTGGCGGATGACGTCCGAATAGAACGGCTGCAGGAGCTCGCGCTCGAAGCTCGCGACCGGCGCCGTCCCCCATTGCGGCTCGTTGAGCGGATCGAACCCGATCACCGCGGGTTGGTCCGAGAGCCGCTCTGCGACGTGCTTCCAGGCCGCCGAGAACTGGCCTTGCAGCTCGCGATCGGTCCACAGGTGATCGAAGCACGCGAGCACGTTCGGATCGGCATAGTTGAGTGGCCACGGATCGCGCGGCACGAACGCGGCATACCGGGCCTCGTCGCACGTCCAGCGCGGGGCGCCGTCGTACCCGAAGCCCTCGCCGTACACGTCCTGGTGCATGTCGACGATCACGAGCAGCCCGGCATCGTGCGCCCAGCCGGCGCGCTCGGCGATGTAGTCGAGGTATGCGTCGTCGTAGGCGCCGGGCGCCGGCTCGATCGCGGCCCACGGCACCACGTAACGGATCGCGTTGAACCCCCAGGTGCGCAGGCGAGCGTAGTCGGCAGGGCCGAATGGATCGGTGTATGGCGCCTGCTTGTGACTGGTCGCCAGGTTCACGCCACGCAGCACCAGCGCGCGCCCCTCGGGATCGCGCAGGCTCCCATCGCACACGTGATACCCGCCGGCACACCGCGGCTCGTCGGCGCCGCACGCGGCGGCCGCGATCATCAAGACGTAGGCCGCTCGCATCGCGGGGACCCTACCATCGCCGTGTTGCGGGGGCGCACCGATCCGCTATCGTGGCGCGTCCCACATGCCCCCTCGCATCCAGATCCATCATTTCTCGGATGTCCTCTGCGTCTGGGCCTACATCGCTCAGCGCCGCATGGACGAGCTGCGCCAGGAATTCGGCGATCGCGTCGACGTCGATCATCGACTCGTCGACGTGTTCGGCTTCGCGCGCGTGAAGCTCGAGGAGCGCTGGAAGGACAAGGGCGGCCTCGCGGGGTATGCCGGCCACGTTCGCGAGGTCGTCGCCCGGTTCGACCACGTCGCGCTGCACGAGGATGCCTGGGCGCGCGTCGCGCCATCGTCGTCGTGGCCCGCGCATCTGGTGCTCGCCGCGATCCGATCGATCGAGGCCGCCGGGATGGCGAGAGCCGGCACGTTCGTCGACGCCGCGTGGCTCGTCCGCGAAGCATTCTTCCGGGATGCGCGCGACATCTCACAGGACAGGGTCGTGTTCGACATCGTCGAGAAGGCCGGGGTCGACCAGGCCTCGATCCGCGAGCTGCTCGCCACCGGTGCGGCCCACGCCGAGCTCGCGCGCGACTACGACAAGGCTCGCGCCTTCGACGTTCGGATCAGCCCGAGCATCGTGATGAACGAGGGACGCCAGCACCTCAATGGCAACGTCGGGTACCGCGTGATCGCCGCGAATCTCAAGGAGCTCCTCGAGCGCAGCGACGATCAACTCTCGTGGTGCTGACCACGAGCAGCGCGAGCTAGCTGCGCACCCAGAGGTGCTCGAGCGGGTACCCGCTGGCAGGAGTGCAGACGACGCCCTCGCCGCCCTGGGTGTCGGGGTGGACGAACCAGCAGCTCTGGGGATGGAACAACGGCAGCACGATCGCGTGCTCTGCGAGGACCGCCTCGACCGCACGATAGATGGCCTGGCGGGCTGAGGGATCGGGCTCACGCCGGGCTCGTTCGAGCAGCTCGTCGACCTCGGGGGTCCCCGAGAATCGGCCGTAGTCGCCCTTCCCCGAGTGGATGGCCGTGAACAGAAAGCCGTCCGCACTCGGGTAGTTTGCGTACCAGCGCGCGATCAGCACGTCGGCTTCCTCGCCGGTCGCGTCGCCGTCGAGCAGGTCCGAGACCACGGTGGGCGCGAAGCCGTGGGCGGAGAACGAGTCGAGGATCTCCGTCACGAGCGCCCCGTACAGTTCACGCACCGCTGTCCCGACGAGCACCCGGATGGGGATCCGGTCGCCCAGCTCGATGCCACCCGGTCGCGGCTTCGACGGTTGTGATGGCTCGTAGTCGAGGAAGGCCGGGGGCAGATAGGTGCTGGCCACCGAACCGCTGCTGCCGACATGGCGGAGGACGGCTCCGGCCACGTCCACCGCGGCGAACAGACGCTGGCGCACGGCGGGGTCGTTCATGGGTGCCCGGCCGACGTGGGGGTAGATCGCGTAGGTGCCGAGCGAAGGGACGATCGAGCACGATGCGCCGAATCGGGGCGTCGCGCGAAGCCGCTCGGCATCGGACACGAGCAGCTCGGTGACGAGGGACGCTCGCCCTTGCTCGAAGCGCGTGGCGGCCTCGTGCGGCGCCACCCCGAACTCGCAGACGACCATGTCCGCGCGGGGATACCCGGTTCGCCAGTAGCCGGGGTGGGCTTCGAGCTCGAGGCGCGTGCCCGGCTCGATGCGGGCGACGCGGAACGGTCCGGTGCCCACGGGGACGGCTCGCGCGTTGCCGGTCACCTGCGTGCCCTCCGGGAGGATGGCGGTATCGGTCTGGCTGAGGATGGCCGCGAAGGTGGCCATCGGCTCCTCCAGGTGCACGACGAACTCGAGGGGTGACAGGATCTCGAAGCCTTCGAGGGTCGAGGCTTCACCGCGTGCGAGCGCGCGTGCGCCGCGGATCGGAAACAGCGTCTGCCCAGCCCAGCCTGGCTGGGTCGAGAGCCGCTCCCAGCTCGCGCGCACGTCGCGCGCGCTCAGCCGGCGGCCGTCGTGAAACAGCACGTTCTCCTGCAAGAAGAAACGGTAGCGACGGCCGCCATCTTCCATCCTGAAGTCCCGCGCCAGGTGCGGTCCAATTCCTCCGCCCTCGGTCTCGCACACGAGGGTCTCGAGCACGTGACCGAGGATGAAGTGCTGCCAGTCATGGACGAGGTACGCGGGGTCGAGCGCCGACAAGCTGCCGCGAAACGGGATGTGCAGGACACCGCCGCGATCCCGCCGCGTCGGAAGCTGCGACCCCCTTGGCAGCTTGGCGAGCTCGGCGAAGTTCACGTAGGGCGCCTCGGAACGCAGCTTCACGCCGGACAGATTGCTGGCCACGACGCGGTGGTCCATGTCGTGGAACAGCGGCAGCACCGCGCTGGTCTGTAGCAGGCGCTCTTCGGCCCGGTGATAGAGCTTCTCGCGCAGCGGCGTGTGCGGTGTGATCCGGCCCTCTTCGCACAGCCGATCGACCTCCGCGTCACCGAAGAAGTTGCGGTACTGGCCGGCGCGAGAGTGGAAGCGAGAGTGGGTGAAGTCGTCGGGATCGCCGTAGTCCGCCGAGTAGTTGACGATGAGGAGATCCACCGACCCGTTCGTGACGGCGGCTTCGTAGGTCGGGAGGTCGAAGGTGACGATGCGGACCTCCACGCCCACGTCGCGCCATTCACCGAACAGGGCCTCGAGAAAGCGCGCGTGCTTGCGCGCGAAGCTGGTGGTCACCGCGGCCCGGAGCACGGGCGGACGCACCTGTCCGAGCTGATCGAGCGCTTCCTCGCGGGTGAGGGTCGTGCGGCGGCGCCCAGCGTCGTGGGCGAGGACGCCGGGTGGGATCACTCCGACCGCCGGCAACGCGAAGCGGGCGAGCGACCGCCATACGATCTCGTGGGTGTGGACGGACTGCGAGAGCACCGCCCGGAGTCGTTCGTCGCTGCACGGGCCAGAGCGGCTGTTGAACACGACGAACGCGGTGGAACGCCTGCCGGTCTCGAGGACCTTGAACCCCTTCCGGGCGCGCAGGAGCTGCTCGAGCTCGGCGGGAGGGAGGTCGCCGGTGAGGTCGAACTTCCCCGCGCGCATCCCGCTGGCGATCTGCTCGATGGGGACGTCGGTCTCGAGCACCACCGCATCCACGCGAGGCCCACCGGTCCGGTACCCGTCGAACCGGAGCAGCCGCCGGTCCTTGCCCGCGACCACGAGCTGGAACGGACCCGTGCCGACCACCCCCTGTTCGCCGCCCGGACGCACGCTCAACCGCGCGATCGCGGTGCCGACATCGGTGAGCATCACGGGGAAGATCGGCAGGGGTGACAGGAGCTCGACCCTCACCGACCGAGGGGACGTCGCGGTGATGGAGCGCACGTGCCGCAGCGCGGTGGCCGGCCTCACTTCGGTGCGCGCGAGCTCGAACGAGTCCACGACCGCCTGCGCGTCGAGGGGGTGGCCATCGTGGAAGACGACGTCGTCCCTCAAGGTGAAGGTGAAGATCTTGCCGCCTTCGAGCGAGTCCCAGTGGGTGGCCAGGTTCGGCGAAG
>JAGSPR010000572.1 GCA_018262455.1 Deltaproteobacteria bacterium
CTCCCCGAAGTAGCTCCCCGGGCCGTAGCTGCGCACCTTCTTGCCGCTGTCGAGCTTGGCCTCGGCCTGGCCCTCGACGAGGAAGAACATGGAGTCGCCTGGCTCGCCCTCGGTGAGGATCGCCTCGCCGGCCGCGCACGCGCGCAGCGTCCCGGCGGTCAGGATCGCGTTCACCTCGTCCTCGGTGAACGCGTGGAGCGGAGAGTCGGGTGGGAAGCTGAACTGCACTGGATCGTCATCTTATCATCGCGGCTCGTCGTCGCTCGCCTGCTCGAACATCCTCATGACCGGCGTCCTGTCGATCATCGGTTGCCTGGTGCGTGCGACCGCGTGCGTCGGCAAAGGTCACGTCGCACCTGAGTGTTGCTGTCGCGGCGCCTGAAAAGACGAACTGATCTGCTTCTGACGAACGCGCGCGCTGGATGGCGACGACGCGTTCACAGCGAGATAGAAGCACCAACCATCGCCGAGCTGACCGAGCAGCGCGAGTGACAGGTCGCGACGAAGTCGATGTCCTCCCACCGTAGAGCCCTCAACTCGCCGACGCGCATCCCGGTCTTGATGGCTGCTGCCACTCTGCTGCCAGACCGCTCAGAATCACCACCGATTACCCGGAACGCATCGGAACTTAACTGGGCGAGACGAGGGCAAGTGCTCATCGGGATTGGTGCCTCACCCAGGTTCGATTCCCATGCGCTTCCGCCACATCACAATCAGGTCCATTGGCTGCGGTTCCGTCTGGACCGGAACCTCGACCGGCTCGAGCGAGACTACCGACGCGCCGTCGAGACCGCAGCCGAAGCCATCTCCGCCGTCGAGCACCGCTGCGTGATCGAGTCCGGAAGCGATGAGCATCGCGATTGGCACGAACCGCACGTACCCGCCTGTGGCGGCCTCGACGGTGGCGCTACGCCGGGCCGAAGCCCCGGTTCGTTTCCATCATGCGCTGTCGGCGCAGGTGTCGCGTCGCACGTGCTCACGCTCTCGAGCTTGCCAGCGCTGCTGCGTGCGCGCGAACATGGAAGGATGAACCCACGCCGGTGCTCGTAATGGGGTCTTGGTGGCGCATCGCGGGGATCGCGGCGCTCGTGCCGGTGCTCGCCAGCTGCGTGCCGTCGCACGGATCGAGCCGTACGCTGGTGGCGCAGGCGAACCGCGAGCTCACGCAACAGGACGACCCGGTCGCGGCCTCGAAGACGCTCGCGCGCGTCGACGCGAACATCGAGGTCGATCCGGATCCGGAAGCGATCGAAGTGCTCGAACGGCTCCGGTTGCAGATCGAGCAGCGGCTGATCGAGAAGGCGATCGACTACCATGGCCAGCGCAGCGGCGATCACTTCGAGGCGATGGCCCGGCTGCACGAGCTGCGCAAGCGCGTGCTTCTGGTCAAGGCGCCCTCCGCGTTGCGCGACCGCGCCGCGGAGCACCTCAACCAGCGCGCGTCGTTCGCGATCGAGGCGGTCGAGCGCGCTCCCGAGCTCCCCGATCTGAAGGCCGTGCTCGGGCTCGGCAGGTACCCGGAGCTCGCGGCCGACAACCGGCGCCGGATCGCGCAGCTGCTCGAGAAGGGGCAAGCCACCCACGCGGCTCGCGCCGCGGCAGCCAGCACGCCGATCGTGGCGCGGCTGCATCGGGGGATCGCCGCGCTCTACGGCGGGGCGTCGCTGCCCCCGTTCGACTCGTCGAGCGTTCCGGCGATCGCCGCGGTCGAGCGAGCGACCGCGCTCACCGTGACGGCACCGGCGGACTGCGATCACGTCGGATCGGCCTTGAAGGGGCTCGAGCGCGCGGGCGGCTACCGCGTCGATGCGGAGGTCTCGATCGGCCGCTGCGCCCATGACATCCGGATCGACAAGCGCCAGGAGCCGTACACCGTACGGGTGACGAAGTCGCGGGTCGTCCAGGAGACCTACACCGAGACCGTGTGCAGCGCGCCGTCCAACGAGCGAGTCACCGTGTGCGACTCGCAGAACTGCATCGTGACCAAGTACTGGGGCGAGCGTTCGTGCTCCCAGGTCCAGCGCAGCGAGCCGGTGCTCGAATACTACGAGGCGGACGACACCCGCTACCGCGAGGTGTCCCAGACCGTCCACTCACTCGCCGTCGAGGGTAGTGTGGTGTTGACGGTCAACGGCGTTCGCGGCGCGACCCAGCCGTGGTCGGTGACCCGCGAGGGCGCTGCGCGGCTCGACGCCGATTCGCCGGTGACCGAAACGCTACGCGCGCTGCTCGACGCACCGATCCAGGCGAAGCGTGCCACCAGCGCCGTCGAGCACGCGGCCGCCAGCGCCGCCGCGAACGCCCGGGGCGCGACCGAGGAGGCCGAGGCCGAGGCCACGATCGCGCTGCTACTCGGCGACACGAGCTCGAGCGTGCTGACCTCGCGCTACCCGCTGTCGATCGAGCAGCTGCGCGCCACGTTTGCCGCTGGCGCGGCGGCACTGGCGATCGCCGCCGAGATCCCCGAGGAGCCGGTCGAGCCGCTCGAGGTGAACCGTCACGACTACGCGTGGCTGCTGCAGACCCAGAGCGCGCTGCTCGAGCCGGCGGTCGGACGCACGGGCGGATTCAACTACCAGACTCAGCTCGGCGCGCTCCACGCCACCGAGGTCACCACGGCGAACGGCGTGGGCGCGGGCGAGTGGGCGCCGACGCTCGAGCTGAGGCTCGGCACACCGATCATCGGCCGACTCAACCGACTGCATCGCTTGCCGATCGGGCTCTACGACGACGCGTCGGCCTCGGCGTACCTCGGCTACAGGGTCTCGGGTCCCGACACCAACGCGAACAAGTACGCGGTCGCCGGCGGCGCGCGCTACACGCTCACTGTGGGCGTGCGGTCGCCCGTGCTCTCGTTCTACGCGGGTATGCGTGCGACCGCGATGGCCGCCAAGCTCGCGGGCACCAAGGGCGTCGGGCTCGCGGCACCGTGGTACGGCCAGCTGGTGTTCCGCACCGGCCCGATGGCGCTCGCGCTCGAGGTATGGGTCCCGTCGGGGATCGGAGCGCGCGCTTTCGGCGCGACGTGGATGGGGGTCAGCCGGGGCTCGCGGAAGGACGGCTACAACGGGATGTTCGGGCTGCGGTTCGAGCGGCTGGCGCTCGACGCGTGCGCCGACACCGGCGCCGCTGGCTGCGTCGATGTCGACGCGGTGCCGGTGACCATGTACTCGCTCGTGCTCGGCGTCGGATTCTGATCCGACATCGCTCGCACTCAAGGGAACCCCGATTCCACGTGGACGGCGCCTACATCAACGATGACGAGTTCCGCCTTGGCGGCATGCGCGAACACGCAGCGGGCACAACCTGGGCACAACCTGACCGGGGTTAGGGAGTGGTCAGATTTTCCGGAATGGATTAGGTCAGAATTACCGGAACCCACAAGGTTCGCCGCTCCGAGGAGCTGACCTTCTCGACGGCGCCGCTCGCGAGCGTTGGCCTCAGTCGCCAGCGCCCAGCTCGTCCCATTCGGCGAGGTTGCTCTGACGCGCCCGATCCAGGCACGCGTTGCAGAACGGCAGGCTCGCCGCATGCGGGCGCGCCTTCGCGCCGCACGACGCGCACGGGGCGTGCGCGCGGTTGCTCTCCGTCGACTTCCACAGCCTTCGCGGCTCGCTGTTGTTGGACTGGCCCATGGGCTACCTCACGAACGAAGGG
>JAGSPR010000573.1 GCA_018262455.1 Deltaproteobacteria bacterium
ATCGCGTTGCTCTGATCAAACATCGTCGCTGCTCCTCACCACGCGCCCTGTTGTCGTCGCGCTTGTTCAACCTCTAGCACGCGAGTTTTCGACACTCTGACGTGCGCACTGCGCGACGAACGACGGATCGAACGAGAATGTCGGCGACCGCTTCGGTCTACGAGCGCACGCGCGAGCGGATCGATTCCTCGATCAGGTTTCGGTCGCACTGACCAGGCGCGGCCGTGTGCAGCGCTCCGTAGTGTCCAGAAGAATCGATACACTATCGGCCGATTCTCAGAGGGTACAGATCGGATCGATCATCGGCAGCAGCGCGGTCGTTCGTGCGCGAGCCACACCTCATCCGGAGCTCTGCTCGCTCGCGCTCTACGCTGGGCCGGTCGTGCGAGCACGACGATCACGGGACGCGTCCTTCTGCTGCGATGTGGACGGAGGGGGACGTGATAGCGGTGCCGTCGCGGTGTCCCGAGCGGCCGCACGGCACGCTCCAGGCTGGCCGGTCGTGCGAGCACGATGACCGCGGAGCGGCACCGGCTGCGATTCCTGGCCGGAACTCTCGATGCTGGTCGCGGTGCTCGACTCATAGGCGCTGCCGCCGCGCGCCGTCGCGGGCTCGCGTTCTGTGCTGGCTCGAGCGCGCGAGTGCGATGACCGCCAAGCCGTCGGTTGATCTCGCTGTGGAAGTGGAGGCCTTCGATCGCGGGGCCGGTGGGGCACGCGATGCTGGAGCTGGGTCTCGAAGACGCTCGCGATGGTGAGCGAGTATGCCCTCAGCCCCACGCGCGGCGGATCGCCTCGGCGATGCCACCGCCGGCTCCCGCGTCTCGCACGAGGACATCGGTGGCCTTCTTGCGCACCGCCTCGGGCGCGGTGCCCATCGCGAACGAGCGCCCGGCGACCTCGAACATCGGGATGTCGTTGACCCAGTCTCCCACGGCCACGGCCTCGTCGGTGGTGCAGCCGATCCGCCGGCACAGCTCGATCAGCGCGGTCCCCTTGGTCGGACCAGCCGCGCGCACCAGCACCGCAGACTTCCCGGGGTAGGCGCTGACCGCGAAGCTGACAGAGAACATCCGGTCCACCTCGCGGGCGAGGATCGCTGCGACGGCCGCCACGGCATCGGGCTCGCCGATCGCGACGGCCGCGAGTGGCAACGTCTGCCACGCCAGCTCCTCTTCGACGATGCGGAGGTTCGGCGACCACGTCGAGACGTACCCCGCGTACGGCGCACCCGCGTGATCGTGGTGGATTCCTTGCGCGTCGAACACGAAGCTGGCCAGGCCATGCGAGCTGAGCGTCGTGCGCAGCAGCGCGCAGACGTCGGCGTCGATCGGGTGATGGTGCAGGGTCGTGTTCGACGCGAGCTCGACGAGGTGACTCCCCTCGCAGCACGCGATCGCACCCTCGATCGCGCACGCGGCCGCGGCCCCGAGGGAGCCCGATTGCAGACGCCCGGTGACGATCGTGACCGTGACACCCGCAGCCTGGAGCTCGGCGATCGCGGCGACGTCAGCGGCATCGACGCGCTGGTCACTCCGCAGCAGCGTCCCGTCGAGATCCAGCGCGAGCAGCCGATACGACATCAGCCACCACTGTAGCTCGATTATCGGCGCGCGAGTCGGATCGTCAGCGGCCAGCGGAACGTCCGGGGCGCGCTGTCGGGCCACGCCTGCGCGACGCGCTCGCACATCGCGACCACCGGCGCGCGCCCCTCGCGCTCGACGAGCTTGACCGTCGCGGACCAGGTCTGGAGGTAGCCGAGCAGCTCGTCGCGGGTCCAGGTCGCGGTCATCTCGATCGCGGGCGGCTCGATCGCGGGCCACGGCAGCACGAGATCGCGGTAGCCGTTCTCGACATGCACGCGCTCCGGCGGCCAGTAGGGCTCGACCACGTCGCGATAGCGCGCCAGCGCCTCGCCGAGCGCGCCGTCGAGATCGAAGTTCCCGTAGCTGACGAGCGCGATCACCGCGCCGGGCTTCGCGACGCGGCCGACCTCGGCGACGAATCGCGGCCAGTCAAACCAGTGCGCGGCCTGCGCCGCGACCGCGAGGTCGACGCTCGCATCGGGCAGCCCGCTGTCCTCGGCGGAGGCGCATCGATACTCGACGCGCGGATGAGCGACCGCTGCAGCGAGTTGCGCCTGCGCCGGATCCGTGGCGATCACGCGCTCGAACCGCGCCGCGAGCGCGGTGGAGAGCTGACCGCTCCCGCAGCCGATGTCCCACGCGACCCGTGGCGTCACCAGGCTCGCGAGCGCCTCGACCAGCGCCGGCGGATAGTGCGGGCGGTAGGTCGCGTAGCGCGCGGCGATCGCCGAGAAGTGGTCCGCGAAGGTCACGGCGATCAGATGCCGGGAGACCGCTACCGGTATCGCCCGGAGATGCCGATGCCCGCTTCGAGCTCGAACCGCAGCCAGCGCGAGAACGTCGCCGTCTCGCCGATGTAGGCGTAGAAGCCGTACGCGCGATCGAGATCGAACCACAGGCCGTTGAGGTTGCGGACGCCGACGTCGGCGCCCCGCGCTGCGCCGCCCGCCTCTTCGTAGCCCGAGAAGTCGAACACGAGCTGCGCGGTGGTGAATAGCTTGCTCGACTTCGCATCGCTGAAGAAGAACCGCGCGCCCGGCGAGACGTGGAACATCCGGGGCCCTTCCATCTGCGCGGCGGACGCTGCGAAGTCGGTCTCGAGGCCGAGCCGGAGCTCGACGAACGCATCGATCCGCTGCGCGACACCGTAGCCGAGCTCGAGGTCGAACGAGAACGGCGCGCGTCCCGTGCAGACGGGCGCGTTCCCCGCGGCGGTCCCGCTCTCGGTCTGGCCGCAGTAGTCGAGCTTGTCGTAGGGGACGATGGCGCGGAGCCCGAGAGCGAGCCGCAGCGAGACCTGGAGCTGCCCCTTGTGGGTGTAGCTGACGGGCGCCGCGGCGACCGGCTGGCCCCGCGTCGGCAGCAGGGTGGGCTCGGCTCCGCCGGGCTCCGCCGGCTCGGCCGCGACCTCGGCGACCGCCGTCCTGCCGAGGAGGACCAGCACCACGACAGAGCGCGACCACCACGTCATCCGCGCACGCTAACGCGCAGCGCGCCCGGCGACAATCCCGCGGGCCGGCCCTCGTCGAGCCCTCGTGCTGTCCCCCCCGCCCACGTGCCGGCCCACGCTGTAGTGCCCCTCCGGCGCTGGCCCGGACCGGGGGGTGGCGCTACCTTCCGCGGGTGACGACACCCCCTCGAGGGATGACCCGGCGCCGCCTCCTCGGCGGTGGGCTCGCAGCCGCGGGCCTGGTGATCGCACGTCGCGCCGAGGCCCTCGGTCCGGCCTCGAAGTTCCGGTTCGGCCAGCTCAAGCTCGGCGCCGCCACGTCGTGGAATCCGCGACCGAGCGCGCTGCGCCGCCTCGGCTGGGAGATCGAGAAGCGGACGTCGATCGACGTCGAGCTCGAGCCCGCGATCGTCGCGCCGACCGCCGACACGCTGCACGAGACCCCGTTCCTCTACCTCGCAGGAGAGCGAGAGATCGAGCTGCCGAGCTCCGCCGGGATCGAGGCGCTGCGCCGGTTCCTCACGTTCGGCGGCTTCCTGTTGATCGACTCCGCCGAGGGCTCGACCGACGGCGCGTTCGACGGCTCGGTCCGCAAGCTGATGTCCGCGGTGTTCCCGAC
>JAGSPR010000574.1 GCA_018262455.1 Deltaproteobacteria bacterium
CGGGCGAGCCTCGTGACCTCGGCGCGGGCGAGCCCGGCGTGATACAGCTGCTCGAGCTGCAGCCGGTCACCGGACACCAGCTCGCTGGCGCCGAGCCGGACCGTGCCGTCGGTGTCGAGCGTGATCTCGACGAGCACGAGCACGTCGCCGGCGGGGGCTGCCGGCAGATCGACGGCAGCGTAGCGGCCGAGATGGCGGTTCTGCGCCGGATCCGGCGACTCGCCTTCCCAGACATCGAACTCGATCGTCGGCTGATCCTGGTGCCTGGTCGCGAACACGCGATGCTCGCGGGTCGGCACCACCGCGCTCTGCGCGATCACCAGCTCGCAATCACCGCCCGACGCCGAGACCGAGAGGCCACGCGCGGCGACATCGATCAGCAACACACCCTCGATCACACCTTCGAGCCGGGCGACCTCGAGCGCGGCGCCGACGGCCACCACCTCTTCGGGGTTCGCGATGACGCTGGGCTCGCGACCGGTGATCCGCGTCACCTCGCGGCGCACGGCCGGCATCCGGGTCATGCCACCGACGAGCAGCACGTCCTGCACGTCCTGCGGCTTGCGCCCGCTGCGCTCGAGCGCGCCCCGGATCGGCGCCTCGAGCCGGCGGATCAGCGGGGCCGACCACAGCTCGAGCTCGTCGCGCCGGATCGGCCTGCCGTACTCGGCGCCCTTGCCCGAGGGCAGCTGGACGAGCTCGGCGACGTGGAGGCGTGTGGCGGCGGCGCTCGAGAGCTCGTGCTTGGCACGCTGCGAGGCAAGCCTCAGCCGCTCGATCGCGATCGGGTCGGTCGAGATGTCCAGGCCCTTGACCTGACGCACGTCCCGCAGCAGGTGCTCGACCACCGCGCGATCGACATCGTCACCGCCAAGAAATGGGTCGCCGGTGGTCGCGAGCACCTCGAACACCCCACCCTCGAGATCGACGACCGCGACGTCGAACGTGCCGCCACCGAGGTCACACACCAGGTACTTGCGATCGGTGCCGCGATGCGCGCCGTGCCCGAAGGCGGCCGCGGTGGGCTCGCTGAGCAGCCGGAGCACGGTGAGCCCGGCGATCTGGGCGGCGTCCTTGGTGGCCTGGCGTTGCGCGGCGTCGTACCAGGCGGGGATCGTGATCACCGCACGCGTGACCGGCTCGCCGAGGTGGGTCTCGGCCATGAGGCGCAGCTCGCGCAAGACCAGCGCGCAGACCTCCTCGGGCGACACCGAGCGGCCAGCCGACAGCGAGATCCAGGTGTCGCCGTTGGGCGCCTCGATGAGCTGGTACGGCAGGATCTTCGCCAGCCGCCTGATCTCGGGATGATCGAACCGCCGGCCGAGCAGCCGCTTCGCGCCGAAGATCGTGACGTCGGGTGAATCGTCGAGCCCCTCGCGCGCGGCCTCGCCGACGACCGGCTTGCCGGGCCCGAACCACACCAGCGATGGCAGGAGCGTCGAGCCTTCGGCCGTGGTCAGGATGCGCGGTGCACCGTCGGGATCGATGATCGCGACCACCGAGTTGGACGTCCCGAGGTCGATCCCGATCGCGTGGCCCGTGGACGACCGGCTGGGCGAGCGTGTCCGCTTCATCGGAACAGGCTCCGCACCTGGTCGGGGTTCGAGTCGCCGTGCTTGCGGATGTGCTCGAGTAGCACGACCGCGTCCGAGCACTGCTCGTTGTGTGCGAGCGCCGTCTCGAGCTGCGACGTCGCGAGCATCACCTCGCCCTTCTCGAGCGCGCCGATCGCCGACGCCACGTAATACAGCGAGCGTAGCGCTCGACTGCGGGGATAGACGCACAGCGCGGCCGCGAGGACCTCCTGGGCATTGTTCGAGTCGCCGTCGCCGAGCATCGCTCGCGCGCGCAGCTCGAAGGCGTCGCCGCCATGGGCGGTGGGTGGAGGTGGCGTGTCCGCCCTGTGGCGGCCGCTGACCGATGCGGGCTCGACGAGGGCGGCGCGTACCGCCGCCGCATCGACGCTCGCGATGTCCTCGAATCCAACGAGCCACCCCGGTGGCGACCGCAGCACGGAGCCAACCACCGTGGCGCGGCCCTCGGCCACCATCGCCGCCCGCAGCCGGTCGTACGCGCGGTTGCACAGGATCGTGAGCTCCTCCGCGAGGTGCGTGATCGCCGGCGCGCGGTGACGGGCGACCAGATCTGGATGATGCTGGCGCACCAGCTCCATCCAGCCCCGCCGGACCTCGTCGGCATCGGCGGCTCGGCCGACCCCGAGCACGTCGTGGACCGCGAGCCCGCGCATCCGCCGCAGCTCGGCGGTCAGTTGCTGGAACAACTGGCGCTCATCCGCCGGCAGCTCCTCCTCCTGGTGCGCGGTCGTCGCGCGGCGCTGCGCGGCGGCGGGAGCCGGCTTCCGGGTTGCCGGGACGGCTGCCATCGCGGCCGTGGCGGCCATGACCCTGATGCGCGCGAGCACGTCCTCGGTGAACCCGGTGAGCTCGACCTCGATCCAGGTCTTGGTGTCGCCATCGATCGGCGAGGCGTTCTGGACGACACCCTCGATCGCGACGACGACCTGGTTCGGCAGCTCGAGGCCGAGCGTGACCTCCGCGCCGATCTCGGTCTGGAACGGCACCTTCATCGAGAGCAGCTTGCCGCGCCGCAGCTTGCGGGTATGGAACACGTCGACCTGCTCCCAGGTCGCGCACCGTACGTGCAGCGTCCGCCCGGTCCCCATCAGTTCCTGGGCCGTGATCCGTGGTCACTCGGGTCGGCCTGCAGGGCCACCGACTTCTCCAGCAACGGCTTCTTCTTGGCGGCGTTGATCGAGGCGTGCTTGTCGCCGGTCGGATCGCGCCATTCATCGGCGGTGACCGAGACGTACGCGGGCAAGAAGCCGTCCTTGAGCACGCGCAGCTCGTAGTCTCGACCGGCCTGGATGCCTTCGAGCCGAACCTGGTCGGTCATGCCGATGTAGAGCCAGACCTCGGCCCCCTTCGGCGAGCTCTCGACGTGGATCGGTCCGCGGCCGGGCTGGAACTCGCCGATCGCATCCGGCGGTTTTGCGGGCATCGCCGGCAGCTTCACAGCCGCGACCTTGCCGGTCTTCGGATCCTTGCCGATCGGCTTCAGCGTGACGACCAGCTTGCCGGCGCGCTTGTCCTTGTCGCCATTCCAGTGGCCGGGTTGCACCTGGGTGTCCACGGCCTGGTAGCCCTCGACGCCTTCGATCCGGACCTCATGCATCACGCTCGACGACAGGACCAGCGAATCGACCGGCGTGCGGCCGAGCTTGAGCCACACCCCGGCCTGCGGCGGCGTCGAGGTCACGCTGATCGCACCCGGGTCCGCGAGCTCGGCCGTCAGCTGCTTCGTCAGCTCGTCGGCCTCACGCTGCTTCTCGGCACGATGCTCGCGGTCGAGCTTCTCCTTCTCGGCCGCCTCATCCTGGTTCTTGACGATGAGGAAGACCGCGCCGCCACCGAGAGCGACCAGGATCAGCAACCCGATCACGCCGCGCAACGGGCTCTTGAGGCGCGGCGGCGGCAGATCGAGGTCCATGATCGGATCGACGATCGGGCGCGCGACCGGCCTCGGGGGCTTGGCCGCCGGCGGCGACTCGGCGCCATCCGGGACCGAGCGCGCGGACTCGGGGCGCGCGGGCGCGGGAGGGGCGGGCGCGGTGGGGGCGGGCGCGGGAGGGGCGA
>JAGSPR010000056.1 GCA_018262455.1 Deltaproteobacteria bacterium
ATGGCCGAGGAGCTGCTCGACTACGTGCTCGGCCTGGTCGCGTTCACGCGCAGCCACGCGAAGGTCTACCTGGGGGCGTCGCCGCGCGCCGGGCTGGCGCTCGTGCACGCGGCCAAGGCGCTGGCGCTGCTCAAGGGCCGCGACTTCGCGCTCCCCGACGACATCCGCGGCCTCGCGCCGCTCGTCCTCGGCCACCGGATCCTGCTCACGCCGGAGGCGGAGCTCGAGGGCGGCGCCGGGGCGGCGATCGTCGCCGAGGCGATCGACCGGGTCGGCTACAAGACGCCGAAGCGGGCATGACGCGCGCATGAGGCCCGACGCGTGATCCCTCGCCTCGCCCAGCGCGGCAAGCTCGTGCTCGCGACGGCGCTCCTGTTCCTGATCGTCGGCGCGCTGCACGGGGCGCCGCCGCTCGTCGGGATGTCGGGCGGGATCCTGACCGTGCTGCTCGCGTTCTATCTCCAGTTCTATCCGACGGCGATCCTGCTCCGCCGCAAGAAGATCGAGCTGTCGTGGTGGGTGCCGCCGGGCGACCAGCCGGGCGGCGCGCTGTCGGCCGAGCGGCCGTTCCAGCTCCACCTCGCGTTCCGCAACCACGGCAGCCGCAAGCTCCGCATCCTGGCGACGCGGATCCTGTCGGGGAGCGGGCTGGCGATCGAGGAGCGGCCGATCGCGACGGTCGCGCGCGGCCAGCAGGTCGAGGTCACGACGACGGTGCGGCCGCTCGCGGCGGGGTACCAGGTGCTGCACGGCGCCGCGCTCACGTTCGGCGACGCGCTCGGCCTGTTCGACATCGAGGCGTACTTCCCGAACCCGATCGCGGTGAAGGTGTTCCCGCGCACGGTGGCGCTGCGCGGCCAGCCGGTGCGCGCCGTCGGCGGGGCGCTGCACGAGCAGGTCGGGCTCCACCACGTGCGGCGCCGCGGGCTGGCCGGCGAGCTGCGCGAGCTGCGCGAGCACAGCCACGGCGACCCGTTCAAGTTCATCGCGTGGAAGGCGACCGCGCGGCGCGGCCAGCTCATGGTGCGGGATCTCGAGAACGAGATCGTGACGACACACGTCGTGCTGCTCGACGTCGGCGCCGGCATGCGCGGCGGCTCGCTCGGCAAGACGCCGCTCGACTGGGCGTGCGACAGCGCCGCGGCGCTCGGCAAGGCGGCGATCGGCAGCGGCGACCGGATCGGGCTGGTCGGGTTCGACACCCGGCTCGTCACCGAGCTGACCGTCGACACCGGGCACCAGCACTACCTGCAGCTGATCGATCGGCTGCTCGACGTGCGCTCGATCGTCGACGAGGACCTCACCGACGTCACCGCCGGCGAGCTGGTCGCGCTGGTCGCTCGCTACCTCGCTCACCAGGAGGCGATCGACGTCCGGATCAAGGTCGCTCCACCGCTCGACGACGCGCGCTGGCACTCGATCCAGGCTGGCCCCGATGGCCAGCTCTACGACGTCGCCGCCACCGGTCGGCTGTGCCGTCGGCTGATCGAGTTGATGAGCGGCGACAAGCATGGCGTGAAGTCCGACCGGCGCAAGCAGTCCCCGGTGGTCGAGGCCGACAGCCAGCTCGCGCCGCTACGTCAGTTCTGCCGGCTTCGCGGCATCGAGCTGCCATATCGCACCACGTGGGAGCATGGGCGGCGCGCCGCAGGGCTCGCGCTGGCGGTCGAGCGAGCGGTCGCGTCCGGCCGCCCCGATGTCGTGATCCTGATCAGCGATCTGTCGGGGTTCGCCGAGGACAACGCCCGCACCGTGCGTGCGCTCGCCCGGCTGCGCAAGGCAGCGGGACGAGTCGTCGCGCTGGTCCCCGCGCCCGGCGCGTTCCTCCCGGTGGCGAGCACCTCGCATGGCGCGCGGGTGCGCGAGCTCATGATCCGCGACGCCCGGGCCGCGATCGATCCGGGCCGCCGGCTGTTCGTTCGCCACGGGATCGCTGTCATCGAGGCCTCCCCGGCGGACAGCCTCGATCGCCTCATCGGCGGCAACGGGCGACTTCGGCGCGCGGGCTAACCCCGGGCCAGGCCGCGACCGCAGTCACTGCTGCGTGAGGGGCGCGCAGGCGCCAGGCTTGTCGAGCCACGCCACCAGCAGCGCGCGTGCGGGCGAGCCGAAGAACCGTATCGCCGTTTGCTCGGCGCTTGGCATGCCTTTGGGACCGGCGCCGCAGACGCGAGCCATCACCTCGGCAGCGCGCGCCTTGAAGCTCGCGGCGGTCGAGAACACCAGCGGATCATTCACGGCGTTCTCCATGGCCGAGTGGCAGCCGCGGCAGTACGGCTCGATCACCTCGCGATAGACGCGGGCATCACGCGGTGACGCGTTCCAGCCAGCCGGCACGAAGGTCGGGTTGTACGGCAGGTTGCTCGTCGGAAACATGCCCTCGATCACCTCGACCACCCCTGCCGTCGGTGCCGCGTTGGCGACCATCCGGTCGAGCCGGCGGAACTTGTCTTCCTGCGCGGCGAACGTGAGGTCCGGGAGCGTGGAGTACTCGAACGCGTTCGGATCGAGCGGGAGGAATCGTGCGCCGAGCGCCGCGTGCTGCGCGAGGTCATAGCGCGCGCGACCGCCGTGACAGTTGAGGCAGTTCTGCGGGATGCTCTTGTTGTCGCCGTGGGTGTCGAGCTGCGCTTCGTTGACGAGCGCGCCCGCTGCCCCGTAGACCGTGAACGCCACCGCGTTCGGCGCATCGATCGGCGGCGTGTACACCATCGCCACCGTCGCGAGCGGAACCCCACCACCGGCCACCTCCGCGAGCGCGTCGTCGCGACTGCCGCCGAAGGTTCCGAAGTTGCGCGAGTAGCACGCGAGCCCCCCGGCGGGCTGCGCGCGGCAGTGCATGTCGCGCCCGATCCCGAGATCGCCCACGTTGTAGTAGCCCGCGGTGGTCTCGTCACCGGGAAACCCGTACCGGGTCATGAACGCGTCGAGCGTGGCGGGGGCGTTGGTCGCGGCGTAGTACGCGATCGTCTCGGCGACCGAGCCCGGTGCTTTCTCGACGAGGTAGTTCCAGCCCACCGGAAGCGTGGCCGGATTGACGACGGCGATCACGGTGTCGTCGGGTGCCCCGGCGACGCCCGCGGCCACCTCGTGCGGCAACGCGACCCCGGCATCATCCACGACGCGCAGCCGGAGAATTCCGCCACGTGGCCATCGAGCTGTCTCTGCCGCGCTCGAGACTGGCTGAACATCGAGCGAGAACCCGAATGAGTCGCCGACCGGCGCTGTTGCCGTGGTAGTCCCGATCGTCTGCCAGGACGTCAGATCATTCGGGTTCTCCAGGATCTGGACCGCGAGCGGTCGCGCCTTGTCGCTGTAGACGCCCGCGACGTGGACCTTGATCGTGGTCGGATCGCCATCCAGCACGAGACCGTGCGTCGGCAGGACGACGAGCCCGGCCACGGCGACCGGCGAATCTGCACCTGCGTCCGCGACCGCGGCGGTTGGAGCCTCGCCCACGGTGCAGCCGAGCGCCCCGAGTACGCCGAGCAATGGAGTCCAAGACCACGGGGTCGCTTTCATCGACGTCAGCGGTAGCACTGATCGTGCCACCGACGACCGCAATTCAGCGCTGCGTCGAGGCTCGCGACTGTCATTCACCAGCAAGTTCCGGCCCTTGTCGTTACCCATGCTGGGGATGTGTCCCCCACACAGCGTGACCCTCGCGTCGTCCCAGGATTCCCGATTCCCCGCGACTGAGGCGACCTCATCGCTCGACTCGCGCTGCTTCGGGTTCCGAAGCCTCAGCTCGCGACTACCCCGGCGGTCGGCCTGGACGCCGTACCGGCACCGACCGAGCGACCAAGCTTGTTCAGGTTGACCGAGACCAGCTTCGAAACGCCCGGCTCCTGCATGGTGACGCCGTACAGGTTGTCGGCCGACTCCATCGTGCGCTTGTTGTGCGTGATCACGATGAACTGCGAGCGGTCCGTCATCTCGCGCACGAGCTCGTTGTAGCGATCGACGTTGGCCTCGTCGAGCGGCGCATCGACCTCGTCCAGGATGCAGAACGGGGACGGCTTGATGAGGAAGATCGAGAACACCAGGGCCACGGCGGTGAGCGCCTTCTCGCCACCGGAGAGCTGCTCGACCGTCGAGTTCTTCTTGCCCGGCGGCTGCGCCATGATGTCCACACCCGCCTCGAGCAGGTCGACGTCGTCGCCACCCGCGAGTGAGAGTGCAGCCTGGCCGCCACGGAACAGGCGCGGGAACACTTCCTTGAACGTCGCGTTCACCGCGTTGAACGTGTCCTTGAACAGCTTGCGACTCGTGCGGTTGATCTTGTCGATCGCTCGCTGCAGCTGATCCACCGCGCGATCGAGATCGTTGCGCTGGGCCGACAAGAACTCGAAGCGCTGCGAAACCTCCGCGTACTCCTCGATCGCCGTCAGGTTGATGTCCGTCCCCATGCGCTCGATCAGCTCGCGCAGCTCGGTCAATCGACCTTCCTCGACGTCGGTGATCATCGCGCGCAGGTGATACTCGTGGAGGATCGCCCGCACCTCGAGCTGGTAGCGCTCCCCGATATGATCCTCGACGACCTTGCGCGTCATCGAGATCTGACCGTTCCGCAGCTCGAGCTGCCCGACCTCGGTGGCGAGCCGATCGGTGCGCGACCGGAGCTCCCGAGCCGCGAGCTCGACCTCGGTGAGCGCGTTCCACCGGGTCTGGTAGACACCGCGGCCCTCCTCGAGCAAGCGCGCGCCTTCGTCACGCTCCTCCCGCACACTCGCCAGCTCGACCCCGAGCTGATCGCAACCCTCGCGCAGGTTCGCGACACGACGTGCCGCGTCCTCGATCTCGGTGACGAGCCGCTCCGTTCGCGACGCGAGCTCGCCGTCGGTCCGCTGCAGTCGCAAGGTCGCGGCTTCGGCGGCCGAGCGCTGCGCGGTGAGCTGGGCCGCGCGGATCCGGACCTCGGTCAGGATCTGCGCCAGCTCCTCGAGCCGGTCGCGGTGCGTGGTGACCTCGGACAGCAATTCGAGCTGGACGCGCTCGAGCTCGCCGATGCGCTGTTCGGCATGCGACCGCCGCTCGCGATTGACGGACTCATCGCTGCCGATCGCTTGCAGTCGCTCCTCGAGCTCGAGCTGCTCGGTCCCGAGCTGACCGAGCCGATCGCGAAGGCGCTCGAGGTCGGTGCGGACCCGGGTCTCGTCCTTCTCGTGCCCCATGATCGCGATCTCGCCCTCGTGGACCTGCGTCTTCAGGCCCTCGATCGCTTTCAGCACCTGCGTGAGCTCGGTCCGTGCGGTCACGAGCCGCGTCGTTGCCTCGGACAGATCATGCTCGAGCCGCCCGACGATCTCGTGGAGATCGCGGATCTCGCGCTTCTGAGCCAGCACGCCGGAGCCCTGTGCATCGCGCGAGCCGCCCGCGACCACTCCATCCTCGTCGACGATGTCGCCGTCGAGGGTGACGAGCCGATCGGAGACACCGCGACCGTACAGATCGAGGGCACGCCTCAGATCCTCGACCACCACGGTGCCGCCCAGCAAGCGCTTGCCCACCTGCTCGTAGCCATCCGCGAACGAGACCAGATCGGCCATCCTCCCCAGCACGCCCTCGCCGCCGACACCTGCCACGTACCCTTGCTCCTCGCGCACAGCGGCCATGGCGGCCACGAGCTGCGTGCGGTCCTCGAAGTCGATCGCGGTGCCGCGATGCTCGCCGCTCGGCCCGCCGGCAGGATCCGACGCGGGCGAGCGCCAGCTGGCCGCCCCTCCCTCGCCTTCGACCGGCTGGCCGACCTCGGACGGAGCGCCTGGGTGCGCGTCGGCGCGAGCCGCGCGGCTCGGACGGGTCGGAACGGCCATGGGGACGAACGCACTGCGCCCACCACCGCCTTGCTTGAGAAATCCGATCGCCGCGAGCCCGACTTCAGGCTCGGACACGAGGACGCCACCGAGTCGATCGCCAAGGGCCGCCTCGACCGCGACCTCCAGCGACTCCGGGGCACGCACCACGTCGGCGACGACGCCGCGGATCGAGTCGGTGTCGCTGATCGCGTCCGCCTGCTGCATCACCGCGCGGGTGCCGCGCGCAAATCCTTCGTAACGCTCCTGGATCTCCTCGAGCGAAACGAGGCGCGACTTGCGTCGGTGCAGCTCGGTGCGCAAGGTCTCGACCTCGGACTCGCCTCGGGCGACCTCATGCGCGAGCACCTCGCGCCGGGTCTCGAAGCCTTCGCTCTGACTGCCGAGATCGAACCGCGTCTGACGGAGCTCGGAGAGAGCGCTATCGACGCGACGGCCTTCGCGCTCGAGCTCCTTGACGCGAGCCGTGTGCTGGTCGGTCTCGTTGACGACGCGCTCGAGCCGGCGGCTGGCCTCGTCGCGGCGACGTGCGAGCGCGTCGAGCTGCGCCTCGGAGGTAGCGATCTCGGTGCGGCGGGTCGCGAGCTCGATGCGCGCCTCGTCGAGCATCCCCTGTGCGTTGGCGAGCATCTGTTTGGCTTCGCCGGTCGCGGCCTCGCGGGTCGCGACCTCGGCCGACTCGCGCTCGACATCGGCCTCGAGCGCCTCGAGCTCGCCGGTCCGAGCGGCCAGCTCGGCCGCGCCACGCTCGCGCTGGCTCGCGATCTCGGCGATCTCGGACTGGGCACCCGTGATCCGGATCTCGAGGTCCTCGGCCTCGCGGCGCTCGAACCCGATCTTGCTGTCACCGAGCCGGATCCGGTTCTCGAGCTCGTAGACCTGCTCCTGCAGGCCAACCAGCCTGCGCTCCTCGACCGCGAGCTCGGCTCGTTCGGTGATCAGGTGAGCGTCCTTGATAGTCCAGGCACCGCGAGCATCATCGAGCTCGACCCGGGCTTCGCCGAAGCGACCGCCGACCAGCTGCGATTCACCCGCAAGCTCGAGCCAGCGGTGCGCGGCCTTCCACAGCTCGATGTCCTTCACTTCGGACTTGTACTTGCGGTAGCGCTCGGCCTTCTGGGCCTGGCGTCGCAGCGTGCCCATGCGTTTGTCGAGCTCGGCCACGATATCGGACACGCGCATCAGGTTCTGGCGCGTCTGATCGAGCTTGCGCTCGGCAGCCTTCTTCTTGGCCTTGAACTTCGTGATGCCGGCCGCCTCCTCGATGATCGCACGACGATCCTGAGGCCGCGAGCTGACGATCTGACCGATCCGGCCCTGCTCGATGATCGCGTAGGCCTTCGTGCCGACGCCGGTCCCGAGGAAGAAATCGGTGATATCGCGCAGACGACAGGCCGACTTGTTGATGAAGTACTGGCTGACGCCATCTCGATACAGACGACGAGTGATCGTCACCTCGGTGTAGTGCGCGAAATCGAACGCGGGCGGCTGGTCCTCGAGCAGCTGCGCCACCTCCTCGGTGGGTGACGCGATGGAGTTGCCGTCGGCGTCGACCCAGGTGCCCGCGGGTGCGGCAGGCGCGGCTGCCAAGGCGGCATCGGCCGCGGCGTCGGCGGCGTCCGCCGCATCGAGCCCGTCGCCAGCGTCGACGTCGGCCACATCGTCGTCGGCGCCCTCTGGGACCAATCCCTCGAGCGCTTGCTCGGTGGAGGCCTCGTCGCTGTGGCGTGCCATCTCGAGGGTCTCGTGAGAGAACCCGACATCGTCAAACGTCAGCGAGACCTCGGCCATCGGCGCCGGTCCGCGTGACTCGGAACCGCCGAAGATCACGTCCTCCATCGCCTTGCCGCGGAGGTGCTTGGCGCTCTGCTCGCCCATACACCATCGAATCGCATCGACGATGTTCGACTTGCCGCAGCCGTTCGGACCCACGACGCCCGTGATCGATTCTCCGATCTGGACGACCGCTCGATCGCAGAACGACTTGAAGCCAATGATCTCGACCCGCTTGATGCGCATGAAACTTCGTGGACCCCTTTCGGCCGTCGCAGGGTGGATCGACCCTATGACATCGGTCGTGCTATCACCTTCGGGGTGCGTTGGCTCGGACCGTTGATCTGCGTCGCAATGCTAGGAATTGCCACGGATCCGGGCGCCGCGCCGCAGGTCGAGATCAAGGCCCAGACCCGGCTCGCCCTCGATCGCGTGAAGTTACGGCCCGATGGAGACGTCGAGGTCAGCGGGAAGCTGGTCGACAAGAACACCAATGACGGCATCTCGACCCAGGAAGTGTCGATCCGGCTCGGTGGGGTCTCCCAGAGCGCGGTCACCGACCCCGAGGGCAAGTTCCGCGGCCTGTTCACGGCGGCGCCTGGCCCACAACCGATCGAGCTCCGCTTCCGCGGTGCGAATCTGCTCGACCGGTCGGACCTGACGATCGTGGTCGATCCGTCGCGCGCGCAGGTCTCGTTGACGATCCGGGCCGAGGAAGCGCCCGGCGGCATGCGGCTATATCTGGCGGCCACGGTCGAGGATGTCGACACGGTCCTGCCCGTCCAGCTCGCGATCGGAGAGACCGACGACAAGGAGCTCCACCCGCTCAAGATGGTGAGCTCGGGGACGCCATTCCTGCTCACCCGTGCGGCGGCAGGAGGGCCAGGGCCGCGGCGTGTCCGCGCGATCTTCCCCGGCGATGCGGTGCGGCAGCAGGCAACGGCGGAGACCACGTTCGAGCTGACCGCGCAGACCGCAACGACGATGGAGCTCGCCAGTACGACGATCGCCTACGAGGATGACCTCGAGGTCATCGGCAAGGTCACCGACGAGGACGGCAAGGCGGTGCCACGCGCGGCCGTCGCACTGGTCACCGGCGATCGCCGGCTCGCTCAGGGGGCCACCGGAGAGGACGGCCGCTACAAGTTCAAGGTCGAGGCCGAGATCATCGGCCAGGGCCAGGTCCTGCCGAAGGATTTCGGCGTCCAGGTCCAGAGCGATCCGGCAAGCTCGTACCTCCGGCCGAGCAAGTCCAACCCCATGGTCGTGAAGGTCGCCGCCCCCCAGCCGGTGCCCGTCTCGTACACGATCGCCGCATTCCTCGCGACCGCGCTGGCCGCAGGCGGGTTCTTCACGGCACGCGCCAAGCCGTGGCGCCGGTTCCGACGTACCGCGGCTCCTGCCGAGGCCGCGACCACCGCCGAGGAGGTCGAGCAGGTCGCGGGGGGGCTCGTCACGAACAAGCCCGGCATCGTGTCGACCCTCCGCCGACCGTCCGACGATGGGTTCTCAGGGGTCGTCCGAGACACCGTCCGCGGCCGTCCGGTCGCCGATGCCGTGGTCCGGCTGACCTTCGGGGGCACCGAGCGCGAGATCCACTGCGCGGGTGACGGCACCTTCGTCGTCGAGAGGCTGGAGCTGGGGGAGTGGCACGCCGAGGTCGGCGCGCCGGGCCACGTCAGCGAGCGGTTCGTCGTGTCGATCCCGCATCGCGGCGAGCTGCGGGGGGTGCGCGTCGATCTCGTGCCGGTCCGCGAGCGCGTGTTCCAGCTCTATCGTCGGGCCGCCGAGCCATCCCTTCCGGAGACCCGGCTGTGGGGCATCTGGTCACCGCGCCAGATCGTCGATCACGTGCGCTCGAAGCGCCCGAGCCCCGCACTGTCCGAGCTGACTGACTTTGTCGAAGAAATCTACTTCTCCCCCCGCCAGGCTCCTGAGACCGTCTTGCCGCAGGCATCCGAGCGCGTCGATCACGCCATCCGCGAGCGCGCCGGGCTATAAGGCCGTCACCCATGCTGCAGACCGAGCTGCTCCAGCTCGCGATCGCGCTCGTCGCGATCGTGGCGATCCTCTACCTGCTGCGCCGCGCGTCGAAGCGGAGCCGCGAGCGCAACACCGCGCGCGAGCGGCTCGGCGTCGAGGCCGCCGAAGAGCGTCCCAGGCGCGAGCGCAAGCGCCCGCGGCCCGGCGAGGTGATCGGCAAGCCCGCCGATCGCGAGCAGCCCGAAGCCGAGGAACCCGAGGTTCCCGAGGTAGAGGTCCCGACCGACGCCGAGGCCCGGGACGCCTACAAGGCGGGGCTGGCCAAGACCCGGGGCGGCTTCGTCGCGCGGATCGGCAAGCTGTTCGGCAAGAAGAAGATCGACGCCACGACGGTCGACGAGCTCGAGGAGGTGCTGTTCACCGCGGACATCGGACCGCGCGCCGCCGAGCGGATCTTCCAGTCGGTGAAGAGTGGCCTGTCCAAGGACGAGCTCGCGGATGCGGACAAGATCTGGACGCAGATTCGCAGGACTTCGAAGCAGATCCTGACACTCGACGCCAAGCCGCTCGATCTGACGAGCCGCAAGCCGTTCGTGCTGCTCGTGCTCGGCGTCAACGGAGTCGGCAAGACGACGACGATCGGCAAGCTCGCCAACAAGTGGACGCACGAGGGGAAGAAAGTCTTGCTCGCGGCCGGCGACACGTTCCGCGCCGCGGCGACCGAGCAACTCGAGGAGTGGGGCAAGCGCGCGAACGTCCCCGTCGTCAAGGGCAAGCAGAATGGCGATCCGTCCTCGGTGATCTTCGATGCCGTGAAGCGCGGCGTCGATGAGAGCTTCGACGTCGTCATCTGTGACACCGCCGGGCGACTGCACTCGAACGCCGGCCTCATGGACGAGCTCAAGAAGGTGCGCCGCGTGTGCGACAAGGCGATGCCCGGGTCACCGCACGAGGTCTGGATGGTGCTCGATGCGACGACCGGTCAGAACGCGATCGCCCAGGCCAAGACGTTCAAGGCCGACATGGAGATCACCGGGATCGTCCTCACCAAGCTCGACGGGTCCTCCAAGGGCGGTGTCGTCCTGGGGATCTGTGACGAGCTGAAAGTCCCTGTACGATTCGTAGGTGTTGGCGAAAAGATCGACGATCTGAGGCCATTCGACCCGGGCGCGTTCGTCGAGGCGCTCTACTCGGACGCCGGTGCGGCCGACGCCGCATGAACCGCAACCCAACTGGCTAGCAGGTGTCGGCTTCAAATCTACTCAATTGCTTGAGTGGGGAAAAAGGCACGTGTTATGAAGCCTCTACGAATGCGGGCATACCATCGATCCGTCTTCCTGTTCCTCTTGCTTTGCGGCGGCCTGGCCCTCACCGGCGGGACCTCGCAGGCGCAACCCAAGAAAGGTGCAGGCGACAAGAAACCGGCTCCACCAGCTCCAGGCGCGGGGTCAGGCGATGAGATCGAGATGGGCCCGGGCGACGCCGCCGGGGCCGGCTCCGGTGATTCTGGTGAGATCGACATGGGGGCCGAAGACAAGCCTGTGGCTGGAGACCTGTCCGCTGACATGGCCGCCGCCGAACAGACGAACGTCGTGAAGGCGGGCCCCGTGCGCAAGACGCCGCTGTCGTGGGAAGACATCGTGGTCGTCGTTCGCAAGCCGTTCCTCAAGGCGCACCGCACCGAGCTCTTCCCGATGCTCGGCACGACCATGAACGACAATATGGTCCGCCACTACACGCTCGGCGGCGAGCTCGCGTACTACCTGACGGACGTCCTCGCGATCGGCGTCGAGGGTCAGTACTACGTCCGAGGATTTCGCGAGCCGTTCGATCTCGTGGCCCGTCAGGCCCGCCGCCTTCCGACGGTGAACCAGTACAACTGGAGCGCCGCGCTGAACTTCCACTACGTCCCCGTGTACGGCAAGTTCGCCATCTTCGACCGCCGGCTCATCACCTGGGAGGTTGCATTCACGGCGGGCATCGGCGCCGGTCAGAGCGAGGTCATTCCGCGCGACACCAAGTTCCCCGGCTTCACGAACTTCCTGATCATGCCGAATGCCGGCGCGAACATGCGGTTCTTCCTCGCGAAGTGGCTCACCGTCAACCTCGGCGTGCGCGACTACCTGTTCATCGACAAGTTCGAGCCAACCAACCGCGACATCATGACCAACGCCACGGCGGATCAGGCGAAGAGCAATGCCGACAGCGCGTTCATCAACAACGTGATGTTCCAGATCGGCTTCAGCTTCTGGCTGCCGACGTCGTTCGAGTACACCACCTTCCGCTGAGGGCTACCCAGATGTTCAAGCACACGATCGCCCATGCTCTGGCCCTCGGTCTCGGGCTCGTCACGCTCGTCGGCGTCGCCGGTGATGCCGACGCCGAAGGCCGCCGGCTGAACACGCTCGAGAAGGATGTCGCGGTTCGCCATCGCCGGCTGCTCGTCAAGAAGCGGTTCGAGTTCGCGCCCCTGTTCGAGTCCACGATCAACGCCGACTTCCGCCACATCCTCGGCGGTGGAGCCAAGCTCGAGTACCACTTCGGCGACATGATCTCGCTCGGCGTGATCGGCGTCGGCTCGACCGCACTCGACACCAAGCTGGTCACGCGGATCGCGGACACGCTCGTGGACAACCCGATGGATCCAGCCGAGCCGACCAAGGACGAGTTCCTGACGCGGCTCAACTCTATGCCGGTCCATGGCGCTGCCTACCTGAGCCTCACGCCGTGGTACGGCAAGCTCGCCGCGTTCGCTCAGGCGTATGTTGCCTTCGACTTCTACTTCCAGGCCGGTGTCGCGTTCGCGCAGCTCAAGAGCGACTGCGACCCCGACAACGTGTGCACCGACAAGCACCCTGGCGAGACGATCAACGAGATGCCGCCCGACCTCGATCCGAACAACGATCCACCGCTCAACTCCGGCAATCGCGCGGGGCTCTACCTCGGCGGCGGCATCCACGTGTTCATGAATGACTTCGTCGCCCTCGATTTCACGGTCCGTGACTACGCGTTCAGCGACAACCCCTCGGGGGCCGACGTCAGCGGGCCGCAGGGCGGGCCGGATCGCGCTGTCACCAAGGACGACAACCGCTTCGTCCACCACCTGTTCTTCGGGGCCGGTGTGTCGATCATGTTTCCGACCCGGGTGAAGCGCACGAACTGACGACCGGACACTCGTCGCCAACGACGTGAGAGCCCTGCCAACGCCATTGGCAGGGCGGTCTCGTATCTAGCTGAAATGAGTTATGCTGGACTGGATCAGGCCTTGCTCCTGGTTGCTCACGGATCCATGCGTTGTCTTGCCCTAGTCATCGGCCTGGTCATCGCGTCGGGGTGCGTCACACCCTCGATCCCGATCCCCCCACCCGATCCGGCGAAGATGACGTTCGTGGTCTCCGAAGGGCCGCCCTCGCAGGCGACGTTCTCCTACCTGCCTGACGCCAACTACGCCGATACGATCGTGTACCTGTTCAACCGCGACCGGGGCGTCGGCATCATCGAGAGTGCGCATCCCGACGGCAGCGTCGGGCCGACCGCACCGCTGGCCGCAGCCCTCGGGGAGCAGATCATCGTCTCGTTCCAGCGCGACGATCAGACCCTGGCGTCGCGCTGCATCCGGCTGCGTAACGGCATCCAGGACGCGACCGACTGCGGACCTTAGGGTCGAATCACCCCGAGAGAGGCGAAATCAGTACGAGGCCGTGGGCCACGGTGCCAGCGTCGGGCGCAAGGTCTCGACGGAGCCATCGCGGTTGACCAGCAACAGCGGATGAGATCCCGGGCTCGCGCCAAAGATCCTCGACTGGAGCTCGTTCGCGGAGTCCACGCGATCGCCGTCGACCGAGATCACGCGGTCACCTGGCCGAAGACCGATCAGCTCGGCGGGCGTCCCGGGGAGGACGCTCTCGACCTCCGCGACTCCATCATGGAACACGTAGCGGATCCCGAGGAAACCGTGCCCGGGGGGCTCGACCTCGATCGGCGTGATCAGTCGGTACGAGCACGACGAGCGGGACGACATCGTGTCAGCCACCTGCATCGCCATCAGGGTCGTGGCGAGCGCGAGGCCCGACGCGACACCGGCCATCGTGCATACGACCGCCACCGTCCCTAGCCCACGGCTGCGTTCGTTCGGAAGCAGTGCCTCGCGGCGCAGAGCGACAGGCTCAGTCTCCCGCAGAGCGACAGGCTCCGTCTCCGGTGTCGGGCTCGAATTGCTGGACGGAAGGTCTTCAGACATCTCCATTCCCTCGCTTTCGGTCGTTACGGACCAGTATAGGCGTCGGCACAGAGCAAGACCACGACGAAATGCGCCCACATTCCCAAAATTGTCGACGGGGGCCGCGAGCGGATCACCGAATCGACCATCACGGGCACGAGACATTGTGAATGAGCCCACGGATCGAGCCGTCGACGACCCCGGCGAACAGCCTCGCCCCGATTCGGGGGCGACGAGGTCATCGTGGTAGGTTCGGCAGCACGGGTGACAGCCTCGCGACCTCGACGCAGACGCCGTTGGCTCGTGATCATCGGCATGGCGGTGCTGCTGCTTCTGAGCACCGGATTCGCGGTCCTGCGCCTGGCGTTCGAAGGCCCGGCACTCGGAGACAAGATCGCGTCAACTCTCAACAAGCGGATGCGAGGGCGGATCGAGATCGGATCGATCGAGTGGCCGACCTCGGGGCTCAAGGAAACTCTGACCGGGGGGTGGGTGCCGGTGGTCGTCCGCGATGTCCGCGTGTGGGACGATTGCGCACTCAACACCAGCGCCAGCGCGGTCGACGAGATCCGCTCGGGTGACCCCAACGAGGACTGTACCCTCGATGAGCACCCCGACCCGGATCCGACCTCCAAGCGGATGCCGCGCAAGCTGCTGCTCCGGACCGAGCTGGTCACGGCCGACGTCGACATCCACGCGCTGATGTTCGGGAACCACGACTTCGTGTTCCGGAACGTGTGGGTGCATGGCGGCGAGGCGCTGCTGGAGGAGACCCGCGAGCCGTATCCGCTCCACGCCTACGACCGCACGATCGTCAGCATCGTGACCGCGTTCTACCCGCGGATGAAGGCGGGTTTTCGCGCCGGCATCTACGCCGACTCCGCACCGCCGATCTTCGATCTGCGAGACATCCACGTCCAGAACCTGAACCTCACGATCCACATGACGCCGTCTCCGTTCAGGCCCGGCGAGAAGTCGACCAAGTACGGGACGACGGCGCGGCTCGAAGGCGTGGATGTCGATGCCGGGCCCGAGCCCAAGAACGACTCGTACCTCTACATGGATCCGATCGATCCGCTGGTCGCGAAGTTCTATGTCCGGCTGAACGTCACCGCCAGGACCGGCACCCTCCGACTGTGGGATGAAGGCGCGCGCTCGACGTTCCGGCTGCCGTATCCCGGCGAATCCGAAACATACCCACCCCAGGGTCGCAAGGCCGAGTACGAGATCAAGCTCGCCGACATCAAGCTACATCGGCTCGCTCAGCTGCCAGGAGAATGGCCGCGCCACGACTTCGTCGCGAACACGCTCGAGCTCGATCTCGAAGCCCGCACCCTGCCCTGCGCGACCGCCAAGGATCCAGCCCCCGACCCTGCCCAGGGCGCCACCGTCCACCTCACCGGAGAGCTCCACAACTACTGGGATCGGCCGTACGACGGGTCCTGGAACCTCGCGCTCGACGCGAAGAGCCTTGGTCCGACGATCAGGACGTGCATCAAGTCGACGATCGGCGGCGACGATCTCGACGGCAACATCACGCTGACCGGCCCGTTCGTCGCGTCGCCGAAGGTCGGGCTCTCGCTCAAGAACCTCGACTTCGATATCGCGCTCCAGGCCAACAAGGAGCCGATCCGGCTCACCCTCGCCGAGGTCCTGGGCTCGATCGATCTCGTCAACGGACAAGGGTCGATCGACAAGACCACGGCGCTGATCCGTGGCGGCAAGGAGCCCGGTGAGGTCGTGGTGGCGGCGAACTTCGGCATCGAGCCGTACAACGCTCGCGCGCATGTCGAGATCGTGAAGCCGATCGACATCGACAGGTTCCTTTCGCCCGGCGCCAAGCCGATCGGCAAGTTCCTCCAGGGGCGTCTGACCGCGGTCGGGGACGCCGAGGTCGGGTTCGCGCTCGAGGACTTCGATCTCGCGATCGGGGCGACGCCCACCGAACGAGCGCTGCGTGTGCACGACGGTCGGCTGTTCACCGATGACGACTTCGACACGATCCAGGTCCAGAAGGTGCTCGTCGAGGCCGGCCGCAGCCGAGCCGAGGTGAACGGCAAGGTCGATGTGTTGAACAAGCTGCTCGACATCGAGATCAAGGGTAACTCGCCCGACCTCGACTTCTGGCTGCGGCGGTTCGGGTTCCCGGAATTCGTCAAAAGTGCCGGCGGAGGCACGATCAAGATCAAGGGCCCGATCTCGAATCCCACGGTCAACGTGGCGACCGAGCTTGGCGGCGTGCCGTGCCTCGAGAAGGTGCGCCTCATCGATGCCCAGTACACCGCCGGCGTGGTCGAGGTCCGGCAGATGAGCTCGGCGGGCCTCGGCGGCAAGCTCACCGGCCACGCGCGGATCCGTACCGGCGGCACCGCGGTGATCGAGCAGCTCCACCTGGAGGGCCGCAAGATCGAGGCGGCGAAGTTCTGCGGGCTCGGGGGCATGCTCAAGGGCACGGTCGACACCGTCGATCTCGAGCTCGCCGGATCGATCGATCCGAAGCGTAGCGCGATGGACTGGATGGCGCTGGCGAAGGTGCGCGCGCGTGCCGATCACATGAGCATCCTGGGGGACCGGTTCACCAACGTCGCGCTGTGCCTCAACCAGAGCGATGACAAGGTCTGCCGTCCGCGCACCGCCTACCTCGACGGCGATGACCTGCAGCAGTGCGAGCAAGCCAAGCGGGCCGGGTTCTGCGCGGTCGCGACCGCGACCCGCGATGGCGGGGGCATCGTCGATGCGACGATCGCGCGATTACCCGGCACCAAGGTCGGTCGCCAGAGCATCCCGCAGCGGCTCGGTGGCACGATCGCGCTCTCGGATGTCCCGGTCGGCATCCTCGACCAGCTCCTCGGCCCACAGCAGCTCCTGGGCCCGAACCAGGCCGGTGGCGTGGCGTCGGTGACGCTCCACCTGCAAGGCTCGCCCGATGCGCCGCAGGCCGATGGCGCGGTCCAGCTGCTGCGCGCGTGGGTGGCGGGCTCATTCCTCGGCGATGCACAGCTCGCGGTCCATCCGACGATGATCGGCAAGATGCCGGGCCTCGAGATCAAGGGCTCCGCGCTCGCCGGGCGGTTGCAGCTGGCCGGCAAGATCGGCACACAGGCGCCGTTCCCGGTCGAGCTCGCGATCAGCGGCAAGCGGATCGAGGCGGACGTGCTCGTGGATCTACAGAAACGGCTGAAGCTCCCGGTCCCGGTCCAGGCCTGGATGTCGGGGACGGTGACGGTCCGGACCGAGCTCAGGCCGGCCAAGCCCGTCGAGCCCGAGGCCTGGATCGAGCTCACCGAGCTGGTCGGCATCGTCCCCCACCGCTCCGCGGATGGGCGCATCATGCCGCTCAAGATCACCGCCGTCGACCAGGATCGCGGCAACCGGCCCGCCGTGTCGCTGCGGGTGACGCGCACCACCGTCGACTTCGCGTGCCGGGACCCGAAGGCCCCCACTGGGCGGGTCGACTGCACGACCAAGCTCGAGGTCGGCGCGCAGGCCGCGAAGCCGGCTGGCGTGATCGACTTCCGCGGTCACATCACGCCCCAGCACATGTCGATCGAGGCGGTCGGCAAGATCGACCTGGCGCCGATCGCGCCGCTCGTCGAGACGATGTTCGAGGACGTGTCCGGCACCGCCGATATCTCGGCCTCGATCTCGGGCGATTTCAACAAGCCGAAGTACGAGGCCTCGCTCGTGCTCAAGGACGTGATCGTTCGACCGGTCGGTGGCGATACCGTGCTCGAAGCGCCGAGCGGGCTCGTCAAGCTCGCCAACGGCAGCCTGGGGTTCACCAACGTCAAGGTGCAGGTCCGCGACCCGCAACGCGACGAGGCGGGCGAGCTGCACGTCAAGGGCAACATCGAGCTCGATGGGCTCACGCCGGTGTCGTGGGGCCTGCTCATCGACGGCAAGGTCGCAGGCAAGATGCTGCTCGTCGGGATCCCGAACTGGGTCTCGCAGGCCAGCGGACTCGCCCGCATCGAAGGCGATCTGATGCTCACCGGCAAGGGCCCACGCCCGACGGTCTCCGGCACGCTGGTGTTCGATCCGCCCCCGGTGTGCCCGGCCGACCCGGCGCAGCGTGCGAACGTCGGCGAATGCCGCGCGGCCGGGGAGCAGCCGCGCCCGATCACGGTGATCCCCCGCGGGCTCCGGCGGGAGCTGGCGTTCAACCGGGGCAGCGTCGATATCGAGACCGCGACCACGAACGATCGCCGGACCTACAAGTTCACGATCCACGGCGTCACGGCCACGATCGACGGTGAAGGCACGGTCTCGGGAATCGAAGGTGGGGCGAACCTCCGGGACGGAATCATCATGGACGCCGCGCTACGGCTCGATGCCGACGACATCCCGTTCAGGATCCCCACGCTCGATCTCGTGGTGTCGGCACGCGATGTCTCGATCGTGAAGCCCTCCGAGCTCGCGAACCTCGTCATCCGCGGCAACGTCTCGATCATCGATGGCACGTACACGCGAAACTTCGAGCTGACCGACCGCATCCAGGCGCTCGGCTCGAGCACGCCGCCTACCAGGCCGGTGTGGGACGTCTACCCCCTGCTTGGCAATGCCGACCTCCATCTCCAGCTCGACGTCCGCCGGTTCGCGGTCAAGAGCAACATCGCCAAGATCGACCTCGTCGGCCCGCTGATCGAGATCACGAACACGCCGAGGGACCCGCGACTCTCGGGCTCGATCCGGGTCGCGCGCGGCACGTTCCGGCTGCCCGGCACGCGCGCCGAGTTCACCAACACGCGTGGCTCGATCGACTTCGCGGAGAACCAGAAGGCCGGCAACCCCGATCTCAAGGTGACATCCGACGCGGACTATCGCGATCTCTCGGGACAGGATCACTTGATCACGCTGACGATCAGCGGCGCGCTGGAGCAGCTCCAGTGGGATCTCAAGACCTCGACCGGCTACAACAAGTCCCAGACCGTCTCGCTGTTGCTCCTTGGCCGCAACCCCGAGCAGCTGCGGCGATCGCTCGGCGATCAATCGCTCGGCAGCGATCCGGCGCGCGTCGATCCGACCACGAACCCGAGCCAGGGCTTCGCCGATCAGATCGTCAAGGACCTCGCCGGGGACTGGGTCTCCGATCTGCTCGGCAACTCGCTCGGCCGACTCACCGGGCTCGACGTGCTCCGGATCGAGATCGGCTTCGGCTCGATCGGGTTCCATCTCGAGAAGAAGATGCTCGAGAACATCACCCTCGTTGGCAACACCGAGCAGACGATCCGCGGCAGAACGGTCAACGGACGCCTCGAGCTCAAGACGCCGTTCCGCATCCTTCCGGATGACAAGCTCAGCGGCCAGCTCGGCTACCTGAGCAAGAAATTCAACGATCCCGCGGAGCAGGACATCGAGGACTTGAGCTTCAAGTTCGTGTATCGCCTGTTCATCCCGTGACGCGCCTCCAAGCCTGCCTGCTGACGGTCTCGCTCGTGATGGCGCTCGGGGCGCGCATCTCGGCGCAGCCAGAGCCGACGCCGGCCGAAGCTGACACCGTGACGGTCAGCCAGCTCGATCCGAGCACCTGCGGCAAGCCCGAAGCAGCGCCCGAGGAGGCATCCTCACCGGTCCCTGTCACCTGGAACGACTTCGACCTCGCAGGGAACCTCGTCGACCCCGCGCCGACCGTCCGCTCGTTGCTCGCGCCTACGCTGAACCGCCACCGCGCGTTGACCGAGGATGCCCGCGGCGAGATCACGCGCGCCGCGACGGCGTTCGGCTACCACGTGGTCGGACTCGGCACGCGTGACACTCCGACCGGGACGCACCTCACGGTCCACCTCGCGCCGATGCCGATGGTCCGCCACGTCAGGGTCAGCATCGAGCACGTGAGTTTCAAGCGTAAGCTCCTCGACACCTTCCTCGACGACGAGGTCAGGCGCCGCATGCGAGTGCGTCCCGGCGTCTACCTGGCGTGGTCACCCAAGGATCGCGCCTGCGAGCTGTACGAGGAGACCCGCCGGATCGAGGAGTTCCTGCGAGACGAAGGCTTCTTCGAGGCGCGCGCGACGATCGGCCAGAGCTTCGGACTCGAGAACACCGCGGTCACCCTCAAGGTCAAGGTCGAGCTGGGGCCCGAATACAAGACCGCGCTCGACAAGATCCAGTTTCCGGACGCGGGTCGGCTGCCGGTCAACGTCAGCGAGCTCCGCGAGGCCTTCGAGCACCGCAAGTGCTTCACCAGCAAGTACCTCTGCTCTGGCACCCAGCGATTCACCCGGGCCCAGCACCAGGCCGACGTCCAGCGCATCATGGACCTGTTCCATGCGCGCGGCTTCCCGGCGGTGCGCGTGCGCAGCGACTTCGATCCGGGCATGTCGATCGATCGCCGCACGAAGACGGTGAGCTTCGCGATCACGATCGATCCGCGCCGCCGGCTCGACATCGTGTTCGAGGGCGAGCGGTCGCCGACCGACGCGACGCTGCGGCAGCAGCTCACGTTCGACAAGGCCGCGAGCGCCGATGACGTCGAGGCCAACGACTCGGCACGCGCCATCGCGGCCTACCTGCAATCACGCGGCTACTTCGACGCCCGCGTGACGTGGATCCGCGAGCGGTTCTCCGATGGCGAGTTCGATCGTCTGATCTATCGGATCGATCAAGGCAAGTCGCGAACCGTGCGGTCCGTCGGGTTCACCGGCAATCGCGTGCTGAGCAGCGACGCGCTGTCGGAGATCATCGGCACCAAGCAGGCCCGGCTGTCGACCAGCTTGTTCGGCGCCAACACCGCCGCGACCTCCGCCCTGCTCGCCGAGGATGTCGAGCGCCTCGTCGAGCTGTACCGACGCACCGGCTACCGCGACGCCCGGGTCAAGGTGAGCGCCAGTACCGACCCGGGCGCGCTCGGCAGCGCTGCCCTGACCGCCGCCCTGGTCGCGGCCGATCGAGGAAGGGGGCTCTACGTCAGGTTCTCGATCGACGAGGGCCAGCCAACCTTGCTGACCGAGGTGCGCATCGCGATCGGAGATCACGGCGACGCGCTCACGACCGCGGACGAGCGCGCGCTGTGCACACGCGTGCTCCACGATCTGGCAGAGCTCTACCACCACGACCTGCTGGCGCAGCAGGCGACCCCCGATCGGTGTGTCGCGAACGCGGTCAACCTCCCGTACAAGGAGGATGCTGCCGCGGACACCCGGGACCTGCTGAAGGACCGGCTGTTCTCGCGGGGGCGACCGCGGGCGGAGGTCGACTACGCGCCGGTGGTGCTCGGTCCCCACAGCATCGCCGCGCAGTACAAGCTGTCGAGTATCCAGGAGCTCAAGGTCGGCAAGGTCGTGATCCGCGGAAACTTCCGCACGCGTGATTCGATCATCCGGCACGAGTTGAACCTCACCCAGGGACAGGCGCTCACGAAGGATGTGCTCGCGGAGGCCGCCCGCCGGCTGCGCAACACCGGCCTGTTCGATGCCGTGAACATCGCGATGCCCGACCTCGACACCGCCAGCGCCGGCGAGGTCAACGCGGTGGTCGAGATCACTGAGCGGTTCGACTACTTCGCCTCCGCCGACGCCGAGTTCGGCTACTCGAGCTACAACGGCGCGTTCGTCAAGCTGATTCCCTCGGTCAAGAACCTGTTCGGCGTCGGGATCTCGCTCGATGTCGCGGGCACGATCGGTTTCGACCTCTGGCAGTTGGTCGACCAGAGCAACGTTCAGCTGCGCCAGCTCAGCCTCGAGTCGACCCTGCGGTTCCCGAAATACTGGTCCTCGCGCTATCTGCACGTCCCCGAATTGGTGGCGTTCTCCACCGAGCTCACGGCGTTTCACCGGCGCCAGGACACCCCGAGGTTCGGCCTGCTGAAGACCACGGGTGCCACGCTCGGAATCTCACGGACCTGGGACCGCCCGCGGCTCGGCAAGC
>JAGSPR010000575.1 GCA_018262455.1 Deltaproteobacteria bacterium
AACGTCGTCGTCGCGACCGGCGGCTCCGGCCACGCGTTCAAGTTCGCCCCGGTGCTCGGCGCGCTGATCGCGGACCTCGCGCTCGGCGTCCCGCACCCGCTCGCGCACAAGTTCCGCTGGCGGCCCGAGCTCGCGGAGGCCACGCGCGGCGACGCAGCTCGATCGACGTGACGCCGGCTAGCGACAGCGCTGGATCGCCGTGTCCGCGAGGAACACGCGATCGAAGTACGCGGCATCGAGTGTGCGAACGTGCCGGCCGATCAGGTCGACCGCTGCACACCGACCCAGCGACGCTTCGACGCTTGCCGAGACGGTGAGCTCGACGAGCTTTGGATCGAATCGAGCCGGCGCGCTCGCGATCACCGGCGCGCGCGGTGCGCTCGGGACAGGCGCCGACGGTTTCAAGGCGACGAGGGGAGCGGCCTCGTGATGTCGACCCTCCGCGACCGCGGCGACGATCAACGCGACCACCGCGATGCCGACAAGGGTCGTGCCTTGCACCGCCTTGACAGGTCCACATTCGTCATCGGTGCACGGCGAGACCGCGACGCCGACGGTGAGGAGGGACGCTCCTGTGGCGATGCCGGTCGCGACCTTGCCCGTCCGCGTGGCGCACGAGGGCACGATCGCGAGGGCGAGGAAGAGGGTGAGGGCGCGTGAGAGTTGGGTCTTCATGGGGTGCTCCAGGTGATGGCCCGGGACGGTGCAAGCGCACGACCAGCCCCGCACGGCGCAAACCGTCGAGATCGTTTGGCCGATTCTATGTACGGCCACCCCCCGAGCCGGGCCGGATGTCCGCAGCGCTCAGCGAGGCGGGTACCTGGTCGCGGCCTGGATCACGCTCGGTGGCGGCAGGTTGGCATCGCGAAACGCGCGCCCCATCGCGACCGGCGAGCCGTACCCCACGGCCTCCGCGACCTCGCTCACGGTCGCGTCCGGCGCCGACAACAACAGCGTCGCCGCGCGCAGCCGGATCACGCGCGCTGCGTCCCGGAATCCATCGGTCGACAGCCCGAAGATCCGCGCTAGGTCACCGAGATCGCGGCCGAGTTGGCGGAGCGACAGGCTCGCTTCCTGCGAGATCTCGGCGAGCGACGCCGAGGTGGCATACGCAGCATACATGCGCCTCACGACCTCCCAGATCCGGACGAACCGTTCGGGTTCCTGGGTGACCATGCTCGCGACGAGATCCGTCGAGACCACACCTGCCTCGGCGAGCCGGACGAGCACGTCGTGGAGCGGCACCTCGATCGACTCCCCTGCCACGAGCGCCGCGTCGACGGCCCGGTACGCGGCCCAGACTGGCTCGCCGAGGACGAGCGGCCCATGGACGAGCCCGATCGGTCGGCGCACGTCGACCGCCGGGACACGCAGCTCGAGCACGACCGATGGCGCTCCCCAGGATCGAAAGGTGAGTGCATCGCTCGTCACGCGATCGAACTCGGACTCGGCGACGACGTAGGCTTGTGGACCTTCGACCGGCGGGTGTCCCGCGATCGCGACCTCACCTCGGATCGACGCCCACACGTGCACGAAGCCGCTCGCGTCCTGGGCGGGCATGAACGTGCTGTCGAACACGAGGCGGTCGCGCAGCAGCGCGTGCCCGCGGAATCGCCTCTCGAGCACGAGTGCCGTCTCGAGGACGCTGCCCCCGAACTCGCGCCGACCCGTCGCGACCAGCATCTACGCGATGATACCCGGACCGGCGCCACGATGCCCTACGTCGCGGGCGCGCGCTCGGCAAGCCAGCGATCGGACTTCTCGGCGAACGCCACCAGCGCCGAGAACATACGCGATGCGATCGGGCTGCGCGGCCTGGTCGGGAACAGGAACTCCTGGAACTGGTCCTGGCCCTTCTTCGAGAACCGAAACAGGCCCTTGATCGACGGGGAATCCGCGCCGGTGCCGCCGTCGGGCTTGTGCTTGCGCATCCGCCGCAGGATCTCCGCGTGATAGTGGAAGCCCTGGAGGTTCATCTCGGCCTGATCGATGCCGAGCTGCTCGAACGCGGCCGTCATCGTGAGCCCCGAGAAGATCATCTCGAGGTTCATCTTGGTCTGGAACCACCACAGCCGCGCGGCGTCCGCCTCGGACAGCCCGCACAGCACCTCGGGCAGCGTCAGCACGCCGAGCCCGACGTGCCGTGCCTCGTCGCGCTCGAAGTAGTACAGGAGGTCGGTCAGCACCGGCTCGAGCTTGGCCTCGGCGATCGTCCGGAACATCACGACGGCCGTGCTCTCGACGAGGAGCTGCATGCCGACGACCTTGTAGAGCAGGTTGTCGGTCTCGAGCAGCTCGACCAGCAGCCGCCGAGTCCAGCCGCCGAGCTTGGGAACCTCGATGCCGGCGCGCCACAGGTAGTCGCGCAGCACGTAGAAGTGGCGCGCCTCGTCGAACACCTGGCTCGACGCGGCCATCTTCGCCGGCGTGTCCTCGAGCTTGAGCGCGAGGTCCGCGCTGATCGACCACGCGGCGAGCTCGCCCCACAGCAACACCGACGCGACGCGCGCGAACGCCTGCTTCTTGTGCTCGGGGAACTGGATCTCGCCGTGCTTCGCGATCAGCTCGTCCATCACCGCACGGCCGTCCCACGCCTGCTCGTGGCCCTTGTGGTAGATGCGCGCGACGGTGCTCGTGCGGGCCTCGGCGAGCCCGACGATCGACGGATCGCCATATGCGTACGGTGGGAACTGCGTCCGCGCGGTGCGGGGCCGGAGCCAGCGGTCGGTGAGAGCGTCGTGCGTCGTCATGCGTTCTCCTCGGGGTGGTTCATTCCGGCTTGAGTCGATCCGACAGGGTGCCGATCGCGTGGAGGCTCGCCGCCTCGTGCGCGAGCCCGGCGAGGTCGACCGGCGCGTCGCTGCGCAGCGCCGCGAGCGCGAGCTTCTCGATCCCGCCGACCACGAGTGTCGCGACCGCGCGCGCATCGAGCTCGCGGACCAGCCCGGCCTCGCGCGCCCGGACCAGCTCGCGCTCGACGATCGCGATCGCGATGTCATCGATCTCGCCGAGGATCGACTCGACATCGACATCGAGCCCGACGGCCTCGCGCAGCAGGATCCGCAGCGTGTCCTCGTCCGCGAACACGACCTCGAGCAGCTCGTGCAGCTGGTGGGCGGAGAACGCGATCGCCTGCGTGCGCGTCAGCTTCTCCGGCGGGATGAACGACACCGTCTGCGCCGACTGCCGCTCCATCAGCGCGCGCACGCGCTCGAGCGTCTCGCGCAGGATCGCGGTCAGCACGGCGCGCTTGTTCGTGAAGTACTGGTAGAGCGTGCCGCGCCCGATGCCGGCGGCCTCGCAGATGTGGCTGATGTTCGCGCCGTGAAAGCCACGCTCCGCGAACACCCGCTTCGCGCAGGTCAGGATCTGGCGCTGCCGCGCCTCGGAACGCATGTAACTCATCGGGAGTGCTCGGAACTGACGTGTCAGTTCTATCCTGCCGCGCCGCGCCGGTCAAGGCCGACGATGCGAGGGGCGGATTCGCCCGCCTTCCGCCGATCGCTCGCACCGTTTCCGCGTGTGCCGGCGGCGCCCGCCCCCTGGCGGGGTGGCCGAGGGCCACGCCCCGGTGGCATGCACCGTGCTGCTACCTGCTGCATGCGTAACTTACTCGCCGCAGCTCTCGCGCTCACGATGTTCAGTGGACT
>JAGSPR010000265.1 GCA_018262455.1 Deltaproteobacteria bacterium
TGCAAGTGGAAGTCACTGGTGCAAGCGCAGGTGCAGGTGCAATGCGCGTTCGCGGCCCCAGGCGCCCTAGTCCTCGACGTGGCCGGTGAGCTTCAGCTTGTTCTTCGCCGACTTCGCGAGCTTGCTACGCGGGCGCTCCTCGATGATGCCCTGGAGGAGCTCGGCTCCGAGCTCCTCGTTCGAGCCGTCGCCAGACTCGATCAACCGAAAGCCGAGGGCGTAGATCGCCTCGTCGGAGACGTCCTTCTCTCGGTTGAGCTGCTTGGCCACCGGGAAGCCCTTCGCGGCGAGCCGCGAGAACTGGTCGAACACGGGATCGTCGGCGCGCGTCGAGCGGATCATTCCCTCGCCCGCGGCCTCGAGCGAGAGCACCGCGAGGAAGAACCGCTGGTCGTCATCGATCGCCGCGTCGAGATCGGCGTGCGATCGGAGCAACGGCTTGAGGCTGCCGAACGCCTCGACGGGCTTGCCGGACTTGCGGAGGCGCCGGGCGCGCTCGAACAGCAGCTCGACGTGCTTGTCAGGCGCGACGTCGGCGACGAGCTCGGCGAGCACGCGTTCGAGGACGATCTGATCCGCCGTGGCCTTGCCCTTGTTGTGGAGCTCGACGTAGTGGCGGACCTGCTCCACGAGCTCGTCGATCGCCTGGTTCGAGACATGGCCGCGATGCGAGCGCAGCACACCCGCGTAGCGGCGCGCGACCTGCTCGTCCTTGGCCGCGAGCAGCGCACGGGTGAGCGGCAGCACGGCCTCGGGTGCCTTCGATAGCCCGCGTGCGGCGGCATCGCGCGCCGTCGGATCGTCGCCGCCGAGCGCCTCGATCAGCGCCTTGACCGCGGAGGCGCCGCCGCCGGCGGGGAGCCGCTCCATCGCGAGCTTCTGCGCCGCCGGGTTCTTCGACTTCGCCAGCCCGGCGAAGGTCTTCGCGAGCGACTCGGGAATCCGCGCGCCCCGCAAGGTATCGACGGCCGACTGGGCGACCGCGAGGTCGTCGCTGTCGGCGTACTCGACGAGCGCCTCGATGACCTTCTCGGTGCCGCGGGCCTCGCTCTGGGCCACGATGCGGCGCAGCCCGGCGATCGCGGCGAGCCGGATCGGGCGCGGCTCCTCGGGATCGGCGTACTTGAGCAGCAGGGATTGGGTAGCGGGGCGCGCGAGGTAGCCGATCAGGCGGAGCAGGCTGCCGAGCTTGGCCATGCCGTGCGCGACCTCGGGATCGCGGAGTGGGTCCGCCGTCACCGCGTGACCGTTGGCGCCCTTCGGCGGCTTCTTCGCATGGGCCTTGGCGGTCTTGGCGGCGAGCTCGGCGGCCTTCTGCGCCTTGCTCCACACCTTCGCGAGCTCCTTGTTGGCAAGACTCGCGCGCGCGATCGCGCTCTTCTCGATCACGTTCGCGAGCTTGTCGTTGCCGTGGTCGAGCTCGGCACGCACGAGCTGCAGGGCCTGCTCGCCGAACTCCTCGTCGGCGAGCTGGTCGAGCACGGCCTCGATCGCGGGCTGCGTGCTGCGCCGGAGCAGCAGCTGCGCCATCACCCGGCGGGCGGACACCGGCCCCGCACCGACCTCCTTGCGGAGCGTGCCCTCGGCGGCAGCGCCCTGCTGCGCGAGGACCTGGGCGGCGCGCTCCGCGAGCGTGTCGTCATCGCCGCGGAGCAGCGGGACCAGGTTCCCGGCGATCCCGCTCGCGCCCATGTCGGCGAGACCCTCGAGCGCGATCCGGCGCACGCCCACGTCGTGATCGGCGAGCCGCTCGGTCAGCGCTGCCTCCACCGTCTTGTCGCCCTTGCCGACGACGGCGAGCACCGTGGCCGCCGCTGCCCGCAGGTCCACGCGGTCGGAGTCCAGCAGATCGATGACTGCGCCACCTAGATTCTTCGCCATCTTGCGCCCCCGGACATGTGTCTCGCCGCGGAAGGTACCGCAGGCTCAAACGCTGTAAAGCCCGACGACCCAGGCGGCGATGCCGGCCATCGTGATCAGTAACCCGAGCAGCGTGGGACGAACCGCCAGCTTGCCCTTCGCGTCGACGCCGCGGCGAACCAACACGCCCAGCCCGAGGAGCCAGCCGGCGATCCCGGAGATCGCCAGGGCCGCCGCCGAGGTCGTCGGGCGCGGATCGCGTGCGAGCCGGTCCTGGTGCCAGGCCAGCCGCGCCGCCCGATCGTCGCCCGCGGCGAGCGCCCCGGCCGGATCGTCCGCCAGGAGCTGCGCGATCGCTGCGTTCGCCTCTGCGAGCTCGGCCTCGTGCGGGGTCCACAGACTGCGGGTCACGACGGCCGCGCTACGGATCGCCCGCCACGCGGTCAGGTTGTGGTCGTGCCGCGCGACCTCGACGAGTCGATCATAGGCCTCGTCGACGTGGGGGGCACCGGGCAGGTACCAGCGGGCGGCGCGCTCCCACGCTGCGATCGCATCGTTGAGGCGCTGCTCCGTCATCGCCTGGTCTCCCTCGGCGAGCGCGGAGCGTCCCTCGAGCACGACCCGGATCGCGAGCGCGCCCAGCCCCGCGAGCACGATCGCCGCGATGGCGAGCAGGCGTCCTCTCATACGAAGTCTCGGCGGTGGAACAGCAGGGCCGCCAGCCCGAGCAGGCCGACGATCCATCCGAACCCGTGCAGTGCCGAGAGCCCGACATAGCCCCACGACACGAAGTCGCCGTGGACGCTGACCGTCACCCCATCGATCGTGCGGCCAGAGACCGAGAACAGATGGAGATCGGGGATGATCTGCAAGGCGACCTTCGAGGTCCACTTGATCGTCGACGACGCCGAGTGCGTGGCCGCCTCGAGATCCGGCGTGACGCGCCCGATCACCCACAGCGCGAGCGCGAAGATCCCCGACAAGAACGGCGTCGAGAACGACGAGAAGAAGATCGCGATCGCCGCGACCGTCATCACCTCGAACCAGCACATCACGACGGCCTTGGCGATCGCGCTCGAGATCGGAATGTCCTGAAGCGCGAGCATGAACAGCATCGCGACGGCGAACAGCACGACGAGCACGGTCAGCACGAGGGCCATGCCGACGTACTTGCCGATCACGAACTCCCAGCGCTCGATCGGCTTGGAGACGATCGCGTGGATCGTCCGGCGCTGGACCTCGGTGTAGAGCAGGAAGACGCCAAGGAAGATCGCGGTCAGCGAGCCGAACAGCGAGATCCCGGCGAGCCCGATGTCCTGGGTGACGCGGGCCTCCTCGTTCGTGGCCATCTGGCCGACCACGATCGTCATCAGGTTCGCCCCGACGACCAGGACCAGGATGCCGTAGAGCACCCGGATCCGTACCGCCTCGCGGAACGTGTTGAGGGCGATCGCCCAGATCCGCCCGATCATGTCCGACCCTCGAGCGCGGCGGGGGAGGAGTCCGCGTTCGCGACCTGGCGGAGGAACGTGTCTTCGAGGGTCTCGTGTCTGGGCGCCACCGAGATCACCTTCGCACCGGCGGCGTGCGCGCGCTGCAGCCAGGCGTCGACATCGGTGCCAGCCGGCAACACGAGCGAGAGATCCTCGCCGTTGCGTCGGACCTTGGCGGCGTTCGCGGTCAACTCGTCGATCGGCACCTCCGCGGCGATCCGGATCGCGATCTCGACCCCGAGGATCGTCTGGGCCACGAGCTCGGTCGGGGTCCCTTGAGACTGGATCTCGCCCCGGGCGATGATCGCCACGCGATCCGTGATCGCCTCGACGTCGGACAGGATGTGGGTGGAGAAGAACACCGTCTTGCCCTGGTCGCGGAGCTCGAGGATCAGGTCACGGACCTCCTTGCGGCCGATCGGATCGAGCCCGCTCATCGGCTCGTCGAGCACGACGAGCTCGGGATCGTTCATCAGCGCCTGCGCGAGCCCGGCCCGCTGGAGCATGCCCTTGCTGAACTTCTTGAGGCTCTGGCTGCGCGCGCGGCCGAGCCCGACTCGCTCGATCAGGCGATCCGCTCGCTTCACCCGCTCGGCATGCGGGATCCCGAACAGCCGGCCGGCGAGGTCGAGCAGCTCGGGGACCGTGAGGTAGTCGTAGAAGTAGGGCGTCTCGGGCAAGAAGCCCACCCTCGCGCGCGCGGCCCGCGACGGGATCGGATGGCCGAGCAGCGACGCCGCGCCGCTCGACGGCTTGATGAGGCCCATCAGGGTGCGGATCGTGGTGGTCTTGCCGGCGCCGTTGGGGCCGACGAACCCGAAGATGTGACCACGCTCGACCGTGAAGCTCACGCTCCGCAGCGCCTCCACCTTCTTGCGCGCGAACGGCGTCCGGTAGGTCTTCGTGAGCTTCCTTACCTCGATCGCGGGGTCGGCCACCGACGCAGGATAACTCAGCTGCGGCCCGACGCCTCGTGCCCGCTCACCTGATCGCGTAGACGAACGTGACGGTCCCGCAGACCCTCACGTTGCGGCCCTTCGCGGCGTACGGGCGGTACGTCCAGCCCCGAACGGCATCGACCAGTCGGTCGTCGAACGCGGCGTACCGGGTCGAGCTCATCACGTTGACGCTGCTCACTACGCCAGTTTCGGAGACGCAGACCTTCAGCACGCCCACGGACCGGTCCTTGCCGTCGCGCAGCATCTGGGTCTTGACGACGTCGGGCGGGTGGACCTGCGTGGTCCCTGACGTGCGCATCATCGTCAGGACGTTCGGCGGCACCAGCGTGTCGGTGTCGACCGCCGGCTCGCGCCGGGGGGCCGGCGGGGTCGTGACGGGATCCTCGCCGCACGGCGGGGTCAGGCACTGACCGATGCTGGCGCTCCCCGATCCCGAGCCCGAGCCTTCGTCCGAACCCGAGCCGGAGCCGGAGCCGGAGGTCGGCACGGTCGTGACCGGCGGGAGGTCGCTGGCAGGCTTCACCTTCGGGGGCTGGATGACCTCGTGCACGATCCGGAGCGGCTTGGGCTGGAGCTTCGGGGTCGGCAGCGACACCGAGCCGCCAGACGATGCCGCCTGCGCGAGCACCGCGAGGGTGGATAGCGAGCGCCGGTCGGCGTCGAGCCGCTCGATGCGCCAGACCCCGGAGACGAACACCCCGATGCCGAGGGCGAGGTGCCCGGCGATCGAGCACGAGATGAACCAGAACCGACGAGACTTGGACGACATGGCCGTCGCAACGCGGGGTCTCGCGAGGGGATCTACGCGCGTGGCTCGCAGTCACTAACGCCCGCCGACCCGGCGTATCGTAGGTGTCCCAGTGGTCGGGTCCCTTGTCGTCTTCAGCCTGACCTACCTGGTGATCGCCAGCCGGCAGCTGCGCTTCATCGGCCTCGATCGGCCCTCCGGGGCCATCGTGGGGGCGGTCGCGATGGTGGTCGTCGGTGGGCTGCCGATGGACCTGGCGCTCCACGCGATCGACCTCCACGTGATCGTGCTGCTGTTCGGGATCCTGCTGATCGCGGCCTACCTCCAGGAGGCGCAGTTCTTCCGGCTGACCGCGTACCTCGTGCTCGTCCGCGCCGGGTCCGCCCGCTCGCTGCTGTTCGGGCTGACCTTCATCGTCGGGGCGCTGTCGGCCGTGCTGCTCAACGACACGGTGTGCGTGCTGCTGACCCCGCTCGTCGTCGCGGTGGTGGTCGAGGCCCGGCTGCCGGCGCTGCCGTACCTGCTGGCGCTCGCGTCGGCGGCCAACGTCGGCGGGGTCGTGAGCTTCAGCGGCAACCCGCAGAACGTCATCGTCGGCGCTGCCGCGCACGGCACGCTCGGGTTCGGCCAGTACTTCGTGCTGACCCTGCCGGTCGGCGTGGCCTGCCTCGCCGCGAACGCGGCGCTGCTGCTCTGGATGTTCCGCGCGGTGCTCCCGAAGGGTCCACTCGTCCCGCGCGCGTTGCCTCGGCCCGCCGTCGATCGCGTGCTCGCGACCAAGGCGCTCGGCGCGCTCGCGCTGTTCGTCGCGCTGTCGATCGCCGGGGTCGCGCTCGATGGCGCGGCGATGTGCGGGGCGGCCGCGCTGCTCCTGACCGCACGCACGCCGCCCCGGCGGGTGTTCCTGGCCGTCGACTGGCAGCTGCTGGTGTTCTTCGCCGGGCTGTTCGTGGTGGTCGCGGGCGTCGCGCATGCGGGCGTGCTGGATCGCATGTTCGACGCGCTCGCGCCGATCATCGGCCGCGGCGATGTCACCGGCGATCTCGTGTTCATCCTGCTCGTCGTCATCGCGTCCAACGTGGTGTCGAACGTCCCGCTCGTGATCGTGGCGGTGGCGTGGGTGCCGCGGATGGTCGATCCGACCTGGGGCTTCGTCATGCTGGCCGTCTCGTCGACCCTCGCCGGCAACCTCACCCTGTTCGGTAGCGTGGCTAACATCATTGTCATGGAGAGTGCCGGGCCGCGCGGCGAGATCGGGTTCTGGCGGTTCCTGCGCTACGGATCGATCCTCACGGTCGTCGATCTCGGAATCGCGTTCGTGATCCTCGGAACCGAGCGCGCCATCGGAATTCCTCGCTGGCTGGGCCTCTGAGTCGCTGGAGGGTCGTGCTAGTTTCCGCGACGCTGGATGCATGGGCCCGACTCGTGTGTTCGTTCTCTCGGCACTGCTGCTCGCGATCGGATGTGGCGACAACGTTCCGCTCCAGGATCCGGGTCCCGCGTGCTCGGACGGCGTCGACAACGACGGTGATGGCAGCACCGACTACCCATTCGATCTCGGCTGCGCCGATGCCGCCGACGACACCGAGGACAGCCCCGCAGCACCGCAGTGCAGCGACGGCCGCGACAACGACGGTGACGGGCTGCGCGATTTCCCCAGCGACCCGGGCTGCTTCTCACCGCTGAGCGACAGCGAGACCGACGACTGTCCGGACGGCCTCAACTGCCCGCAGTGCGCCAACGGTCGCGATGATGACGGCAATGGCGCGACGGACTACCCGAACGATCCTGGCTGCGAGTCTGCCGATGATGCGATCGAGTTCCTCGACAACCCGGTCGCCTGCGGCATGGGCCTCGCGATCAAGCACCTGCCGCCGAGCGGCACCGACAGCGGCACGCTCGACGCCACCAGCCTGTCGAGCCTGCCGACCACGTGCGGCGGCGGTGGTGGCTCGTCGGGCGTCGCCTACGTGATGATCTTGAGCCAGCCGAAGATCATCGTCGCCTCGACCGAGGACATCGCGACCATGGCCGACACCGTGATCGATCTCCGCCGCGCGGACTGTTCGAACGCGAACGCGAGCCTGGGCTGCAACGACGACTTCGAGGGCAACCGGAGCTCGCAGCTCACGATGTCGCTGGCGCCCGGCGTCTACTACATCATCGTCGAGGGCCACGACTCGACCGAGACCGGGCCGTACGTGCTGACGGTCCAGCAGTTCTCCGGACAGGGCTCCGCCTGCACGATGCAGAGCGAGTGTGGCCCGGGGCTCGTCTGCCGGGTCCCGACCGGCGGCACGGGGATGGTCTGCACGAACCCGGTGTGCTCCGACGGTGTCGACGACGACAGCGACGGCAAGATCGACTTCCCCGCGGACCCCGGCTGCGCGAGCCCCGAGGGCGGCTCGGAGGTCGATGACTGCCCGAGCGGACCCAACTGCCCGGCGTGCGGCAACGGGCTCGATGACGACGGCGATGGCCAGACCGACTTTCCGCTCGACACCTCGTGCGCGGCCGCCTCGGGGACGATCGAGACGTGCAACGACGAGCAGGATCCGATCGCCGCGATCACGACCGGCACGATCACCGGCACCCTCGTCGGCGCGCACGACGACTACGCGCAGACCTGCGGATCCGGCAACGGCCTCGACGTGCTGTACACGCTCAACCTCCCGCCGATGGCGACCCTCACGATCGACACCGAAGGTTCCGCGATCGACACCGCGCTGACGCTGTTGCCGGCGACCTGCGCCGAGCCGAACCTCGACTGCGATGACGACGGCGGGGTGTCGTTCGGAGCCTCGCTCTTGCAGCTCACCGGCGTCTCCGCGGGGACCTACATCGTCGCGGTCGATGGCTACAACGCGACCGCGGTCGGCGCGTACGACGTCCACGTCTCCGGCACGATCGCCGCGGGTGGCAGCTGCGAGGGTGCGCTGGTCGCGTCGGGCGCGATCACCTGCGGCGCGGGCTTCTCGTGTGATGGCCCGGCGGGCGCGCGGACCTGCACGACCCAGTGCAGCGACGGCATCGACAACAACGGCGACGGCAAGACCGACTTCCCCGAAGATCCCGGCTGCTCGTCACCGGCCGACGACGCCGAGACCACGGTGTGCCCGGGCGCCTCCTGCCCGGCGTGCAGCGACGGCCTCGACAACGACGGTGACGGCCAGACCGACTTCCCGGCGGACACCAGCTGCCACGCGGCGGGCGGGACCAGCGAGGCCTGCGTGCAGACCGAGCCGGTGGTCGTCGTGACCGGTGCTGCCACCACGGGCACGACCGTGGGGCAGACCAACGACTTCCAGCCGACGTGCGCGAGCTCGGTCGGCAGCGGCCCCGATGTCGCGCTGCAGCTCGATCTGCCGGCCATGCAGAGCGTGAACCTCAACCTGACGACGAGCTACGACAGCGTCCACGTCCTGCTCGACTCGACCTGCGGCGGCGCGGCGCTCGTGTGCCGCGACCCGACCACGATGACCGCGCAGAACCTCGCGGCCGGTCGTTACTTCGTGGTGGTCGATGGGTTCTCCGCGACCAGCGCGGGCACGTTCACGCTGACCACGTCGGGTGTCGTGGCACCCAACGGCAGCTGCGAGGGCGCGCTGTTCGCGTCCGGCGCGCTCGTGTGTCCCACCGGCCTTTCGTGCGCCGGCCCGGTCGGGGCACGCACGTGTGGCTCCGAGTGTTCGGACGGCGTCGACAACAACGGTGACGGCAAGACCGACTTCCCGGACGATCCGGGCTGCTCGGCGCCGGCGGATGCCACCGAAGACACCGTGTGTCCCGGCGCGAGCTGCCCGGCGTGCAGCGACACCACCGACGACGACGGCGACCAGCTGGTCGACTTCCCGGCGGACTTCGGCTGCGCCTCGGCGGCGGGCCTCACCGAGGTGTTCTGCGCGGCCGACGTCGACTTCGGCGGGGTGATCGTGGCGGCGCAGACGTTCGGCACGCTCGCCTCGCCCGCCGTCGACAACTTCGAGCAGAGCTGCCAGTCGAACACGGGCAACGACGTGACCTTCGCGCTCGCCTTGCCGGTGGACGTCACCAAGCTGGTGGTCGACACGCAAGGCTCGGCGAGCCTGGACACGGTCCTGTCGGTGAAGGACGCCAGCTGCGGCGCCGAGCTGGGTTGCGACGACGACGGGGCACCGGGCTCGGACAACCGCTCGGTGCTGACGCTGCTCGGCGTGCGCGCCGGCAACTACGCGATCAACGTCGACAGCTTCGGCACCTCCAACAACGGCGCGTTCAAGCTGAACGTGAAGGGGACCGTGGCCGCGGGCACCGTGTGCACCTCACCGCTGTTCGCGGCCGGCGTGCTGGACTGCCCGGTCGGCACGACGTGCAGCGCGGGCACCTGCCAGTGAGCTAGCGGGCTTGTCCGGAAATTCGGGCCGCTGACGTGGGCGTCATCGTGGAGGTGATCGGCGACGGCGACGGCGACGTTTCACGCTGACTTCGACGGCGACGCAGAGCGCGGGCGTGACGAGGCTACCGCCGTCGC
>JAGSPR010000576.1 GCA_018262455.1 Deltaproteobacteria bacterium
CCCACGGCAACCTCGTGCACCTGGGCGAGCGCGACTGCTCGATCCAGCGCCGTCATCAGAAGGTGATCGAGGAGGCGCCATCGCCGGTCGTCTCGCCCGAGCTGCGCGCGCGGATGGGAACGGCGGCGATCGCGGCGGCCCGTGCGGTCGACTACGTCGGCGCCGGGACGTGCGAGTTCTTGCTGGGAGCCGACGGCGGGTTCTACTTCCTCGAGATGAACACGCGGCTCCAGGTCGAGCACCCGGTCACCGAGCTCATCTTCGGGGTCGATCTCGTGTCGTGGCAGCTCGACGTCGCGGAGGGCAGGGTGCTTCCGCTGACCCAGGACCAGCTCGACGCGCGCCGCCGCGGCCATGCCGTCGAGTGCCGGATCTATGCCGAGGACCCGGTGAAGTTCTTGCCCTCTCCGGGACGCATCACCCACCTGCGCGTGCCGGATGGTCCGTACGTCCGCAACGACAGCGGTTGCTACGAAGGCGCCGAGATTCCCGTCCACTACGATCCGATGATCTCGAAGCTCGTCGTGTGGGGCGAGGATCGCACCCGCGCGGTGGCGCGGATGCGGCGCGCGCTCGACGAGTACCAGGTGCGAGGGATCGAGACCAACCTCGCGTTTCACCGCCGCTGCGTTCGGCACCCCGCGTTCGTGGCGGGCGACTACGACACCGGCTTCATCGGGCGCAACGCGGCCGAGCTCGCCCCGCGCGCCGATGACGCCGAGCTCGCCGCCGCGATCATCGCCGCCGCGCTCGAGCATGATCGCGTCGCGCCGGCAGCCATGGCGCATGCCCCCACGGCCACCACCGTCGAGCTGTCTGGCTGGCGCCGCCAGCTGCGCTGACAGCCTGCTGCGCTGAGTGGACCGGCGGGCTGCCCGGCGGGCTCGCCGCCCTGCTCGACACGACCAGGAACCGAAGAGCATACGCCGAGCGCCTGTTTGATCAACGGAGAATCGACGGCAGTGATCATCACTCGGTGACTACTGCACCTGCCGATTGCGTGTCGGCGACGCAGTCGGTAGAAAGCCTCGGGCGCGAGGAACTTTGCGCCAGAGGTGTTCCCATGGCGCAGCAGACCAAGTTCGTGTTCGTCACCGGCGGCGTGGTGTCGTCACTCGGCAAGGGGATGGTCTCGGCATCGATCGGCGCGCTCATGGAGAACCGCGGCCTGAAGGTCGCGAACATGAAGCTCGATCCCTACATCAATGTGGATCCGGGCACGATGAACCCGACGCAGCACGGCGAGGTGTTCGTCACCGACGATGGCGCGGAGACCGATCTCGATCTCGGACACTACGAGCGGTTCGTCTCGATCAAGATGTCGAAGCTCAACAACATCACCACCGGCCAGGTCTATTCGACGGTGATCGGCAAGGAGCGCCGCGGCGAGTACCTCGGTTCGACCGTCCAGGTGATCCCTCACATCACCGACGAGATCAAGACTCGCATCCTGCGCTGCGCCGAGGGGCTCGACGTGCTCGTCGTCGAGGTCGGCGGCACCGTCGGCGACATCGAGTCATTGCCGTTTCTCGAGGCCGTGCGCCAGCTCCGCTCCGAGCTCGGCCCGCAGGACTCGGTGAGCGTCCACTTGACGCTCGTGCCGTACATCCGCGCAGCCGGCGAGTTCAAGACCAAGCCGACCCAGCACTCCGTGCAGAAGCTGCGCGAGATCGGCGTCCAGTGCGACGTGCTCGTCGTGCGCTGCGAGCAGGTGCTGCCCGACGAATCGCTCAAGAAGATGGCGATGTTCTGCAGCGTCGCCAAGGACGCGGTGTTCCAGTCGGTCGACGTCGACACCGTCTACCGGCTCCCCGTGATGCTGAGCGAGCAGGGGCTCGATCAGAAGCTCGCGTCACTGCTCAACATCTGGTCGCGCGCGTCGCGGTTGTCGGCCTGGGAGGAGGTCGTCAAGCGGATCACCGAGCCCAAGCGCAAGGTGACGGTCGGGTTCATCGGCAAGTACGTCCAGCTGGTCGAGGCCTACAAGAGCCTCAACGAGGCGCTGCTCCACGGCGGCATCGCGAACGACTGCCGCGTCGAGATCAAGCACATCGACAGCGAGGAGCTCGAGAAGCAGACCACCGCGGAGCTCGCTCAGACGCTCGCCAGCTACGACGGGATCCTCGTCGCGCCGGGCTTCGGCGCGCGTGGCACCGAGGGCAAGATCGAGGCGGTTCGTTACGCCCGCGAGCAGAGGATCCCGTTCTTCGGCATCTGCTTCGGGATGCAGCTCGCGTGTGTCGAGTTCGCGCGCAACGTGGTCGGGCTCGAGCGCGCCAACTCGAGCGAGATCGATCCCGCGACGCCGCACGCGGTCGTCGACTTGATGCCCGATCAGCGTGGCGTCACCGACAAGGGCGCGACGATGCGGCTCGGTTCGTATCCGTGCGTGCTGAAGCCTGGCACGCGCGCCGCGGAGGCCTACGGTACGACCGAGATCAACGAGCGGCATCGCCATCGCTGGGAGATCAACAACAACTACCGCGACACCCTCGAGCGCCATGGCATGGTGCTGTCCGGCCTGTCCCCCGATGGTCGGCTGGTCGAGATGATCGAGCTGCCGCAGCACCCCTACTTTGTGGCGTGCCAGTTCCACCCCGAGTTCAAGTCGCGCCCGAGCGCGCCACACCCGCTGTTCGTGCGGTTCATCAAGGCGGCGGTCGACCACCGCTACCCCGCGCGCTAGCTCCCGCGCACGGCTCCGTGCCAACCCTGGCACGGCTGCCTGCGGGCCCACCGCAGACCCGCAGGGCCCAGACATCGTTAGGCTAAAGCAAGACCCGGGCCACGGAGCCTTTACAGGCGAGAGCTTTGGGCGTACGCTCTTTTCAAACGGCGTACCAGACCAACAGCGACGGCAGCAGATGATGCTAACTTCGCAAAATACAAGGAGTTTCTAATGGGCATGGAAATGCGCCAGGAACTGAAGCTCTCGCAGCAGCTGGTGATGACACCTCAGCTGCAACAGGCGATCCGCCTGCTCCAGCTGTCGCGGATGGAGCTGGCCGAGTTAGTGCACGACGAGATGCTCGAGAATCCCATCCTCGATGATGAGATGGATCTCGAGAACGAGCGCAGCCGGGAACGCGACGAGATGGGTGGGGACGAGCAGCAGCTCCACCAGCTCGAAGGCGCGGGCTCGACCGAGACCTCGATGGAGGGCTCGGTCGTTGACGGGGTCGCCCAGACCGAGATCAAGGGCGACGCGACGGCCGTCAACGAGATCGACTGGGAGAACTACCTCGACAACTACTCGATGGGCCCGCCGATGCCGGCGTTCCGCGGCGATGGCGAGGAGATGCCATCGCTCGAGGCCACGCTGACCAAGCCGATGAGCCTGCACGACCACCTGGCGTGGCAGCTCAAGATGACGAACCTGCCGCAGGAGCAGCTCGAGATCGGGATGGAGATCCTCGGCAACATCGACGCCGACGGCTACATCAAGGACCCGCCGATCGAGGAGCTCGCTGCGGACCTGGGGGTCGACCCGGTGCTGGCCGAGCAGGTGCTCGAGAAGATCCAGAGCTTCGATCCGATCGGGGTCGGGGCTCGCTCGCTCGCCGAGTGCATGTTGATCCAGTGCGTCGCGGCAGGTCAGGACGACGACCTGTGCGTGAAGATGATCAAGAGCCACCTCGGCAACCTC
>JAGSPR010000577.1 GCA_018262455.1 Deltaproteobacteria bacterium
CCGACCAGGTCGAAGCGGCGCTGCTCGCCCGGAGCTGCCTCACGCGACTCCATGTAGTGCGTCATGTTCGAGTTGACGATGAGTCCGCCCGCGGGCAGCGAGGTTGTCGGCACGATGATTACCGGCAACGACGCCACTGCCCCCCAGTGACCCCAGAACGCTATCGCGCGAAGGTTTTCGGGTGCAAGCATTCGCACCGGAGGTCAGCGAGAATCAGTCGCGATCTGGTCCACGTGTAGGTGCAGGTCGTGTGGATCGCGCGCTCGTGGGGATCGTTTGGACGCCCTGCTAGCGGAGGGGCTGCGGGGTGCGGCGCTCGGTGCGCTGGCGGACCACGACCGCCAGCAGGTCCTCGCGCGGTGCGCGCGATTCGGACGCGCGCAGGGCGGACTCGACGAGGGCTGCCGCGAGCCGCGGACCTGCGACGGCTTGCGCACGCACGGTCGCGAACCACGGTTCATCGTCGTCACCGCGCAGGGCGGTCGACGCGATGACGAGATAGGCATCCGGCGGCAACGGGCTCGTGCCGCGCGGCGCGCCACCCAGCCCGACGAGCGGGATCCGCGCGAGGCTCCTCGCCACCGAGTCTTCCATCCGCTCGGGAAGAGGGCCCAGCAGGATCGCACCGGGATGACCGGCACACGCCCACGTGATCGTCCGCGCATCGAAATCGAGGATCGCGACGAACGCGGCGATCGGCTCGCCGCCGCGCACGATGCCCCCGGCGCTCGCGCGCAGGCTGACCAGGAGCTCGTCGAGCTCGAGCGGCAGCCTCGTCGTGGTCGCCGCGGCGAACGCCCCGGTGAGCGCCGCGGTGGCGAGCGCGGCCGCGACGCCATGGGCCTGCGCCTCGGTGACGAGCACGGCAAGCCGGCCGTCGTCGAGCAATGTCGCCGACCAGCCGGCCCCGGTGGTCCGTGCCGACGTGCGGTACTCGGCGTTCACCGCCCAGCGCCCGAGCTCGTCATCGCGGCTCGCGGACGCCTGCAGCCGCATCGCCTCGGCGACCTCGACTTCGCGGGCGTTCTCGCGCTCGCGCGCCGCGGTCCGCGCCAGCCCGAGGAACGTCAGCGCGCGCGCCGCCTGCCTGGCCGACTGGGCCACGAGCCCGCGCACGTCCTCGCGCAGGGCCGGGCCGTGCTCGGCCTCGACGAGCCCGACCAGCACGCCGCGATCGATCAGCGGCACGATCAGCGTCGCGCCGCGCCTGCTGACGACGGCGGCGAGCCTGGGGCGGATCGGCCCCAGCAGCATCGTCCCGAGGTCGCCGGTCGAGAGCGCATCGCCGTAGGCAACCAGCCACGCCGAGACCTCGGGATCGAGCGGCGATCGCTCGCCGCCGTCGACCAGCGTGTCGCCTTCGACCCGACTGAGCCCGCGCAGGTCGATCTTGACCTCCTTCCACAGCGCGCCGAGCCGCTCGCCGAGCCGGGCCTCGCTGTCGATCTCGCCGACCGACGCGACGAACTTCTCGAGTGCGCGCTCGTGCAAGACCCGCACGGGTTGCTCGCGGCCGCGAGACCACGCCACGCCGAGCGCCACCACCCAGGCGACGCTCCCGAGCCCGGCGACGATGACCGGGGTCGCGCCGTCGAGCAGCAGCACGATCGCGGCGACGCTCAGCCCGGCTGCGCCGAACGCGAACAGCTCGAACAGCACCCCTCGGTCGAGCCCCTGCGGTCGCAACATGTCGCTCTTCAGCTCGAAGTACACCGCCCCGCCCGCCGCGATGCCGGTCGGCAGCCAGGCGATCGGGTACGTGTTCCAGATCCGGTAGACGAGCAGCACATCGCACAAGCCGAGCGTGCTGAGCACGAGCACCGCGCCGAGCAAGTGGACCAGCCGGCGGCGCTCGGCGCCCGAGGTCGTGCGCCGAGCGATCACGACGCCCGCCGCGAGCCACAACCCGATCTGCGCGAAGTGGAGGCCGCTGAGCGGCCCCGGATCGGGATAGAACATCCCGGACGACAGCCGGTGCACGCCGGCGATGACCCAGTCGGTGCTCCAGCACGCTGCGAGCAAGCCAAGGCCGACCACGGCCGCGAGCCGAGCCATCCAGCGATGACGCTCGAGCTGGCCGCTGGCCCCGAGCAGCACGAGCAAGAGGCTCGGGCCGACGAGCGCGACCGGGCCGTTGCCGATCCGGAGGATACGCGCGGCGAGCTCTGGATCGTTGGTCCACGTCGAGGCGGCCGTGCACAGCGCCCACGGCAGCGCGGTGGTCGCCGCGCCGATCGTGCCCAGCCGCATCACGCGATCGCCGCGGACCAACGCCGCCACGAGGCCGACCGCGATCAGTGCCAGCGCACACGCGAGGTATGGCAGGGACAGCCAGCTCCACGCGAGGTGGGTCACGCGAGGGCCAGCTTAGTCCACCCGGCGCCAGATCGCCTCCAGATCGGCGCGCTCGATGCTCGCCCCGAGCGCGCGGCCCGGCCCGCCCTGTGCCGACCGCACGTAGCCGTCGCGCAGGCTCGCGCGATCGTCCGCCATGACCTGGGCCAGCTCGGCGCGGGTCTGGCCTGCGAGTAGCCCGCGATCGCACATCGTCCACAGCTCGGCGAGCAGCGCCCGCCCGGTCGCGGCATGGCGGACCTCGTCGACGAGGACGAGCTCGAAGATCGCGCGGATCGCGGGATCGGTCGTGGCATCGCGGTACGCGACGAGGACGTACACCGACTCCTCCTCGGCCACCACGAGCTCGCGCGCGACGATCCGCAACGCCCGACGCGCGGGTGACTCGTCGGGCTCGCGCGTCGGCAGCCCCACGAAGCTCAGATCGATCGAGAGGTCGCTCGCGCCCCCGAGCCAGTCGACGACCTGGGCGGTGATCTGGGTGTGGCGGAGCTCGTCGCCGATGAGGCGGTGGACCGCACACAGCGCGGCGAACGGCGCCTCGAGATCGGTGAGCAGCTGCAGCAGCTCGGAGAACACCGCGACCGAGCGATACTCGTCGACGATCCGCCCCGCCCAGGCGAGCCGTGCGGCCTCGCGCTCGACGCTCGCGTGCGCCGCCAGGTCGGCCCGCGCCGGCACGGGTCGCGGCGAAGTGCGATCCAGATCGTCGACGAACCGCCGCAGCAGCCCGACCTCGGTGGCGAGCTCGATCATGGCTGGCGCTCACCCACCGTGGGTGACGGCGTGGGCGCGGGCGCGGCCTGCTTGACCACGCGCGGCGTCTCGCGCTCACCCTTCCAATGGCAGCCGGCGCGGCTCATCGGCCGGCACGGCCGCGCCGGGAGGGGGGTGACCCGCGGTGCGGGCGCGGACGCAAGCGCCGAGTCGGGCGGCGCGGGCGGCGCAGGCGGCGCAGGCGGCGCAGGCGGCGCAGGCGGCGCAGGACGGGCTGGTGACGCGAAGCGGGGTGGCGCGCTGGGAGCCAGCGAGGCGTGCTCGCACGCGGCCAGCGACAGCACCAGGACCAGGTCAGTGCATCTCGACATCTCCGCGCCGACGCGCCGGATCCCACGAAGTTCTAAGTTTAACTTCGCGGCTGCCGTCGGCGTCGAAGCGACAGCGCGCGTGATCGTTCGAGCCTCGCGAACCCGGGCGCTCAGGGCGTCGAGAGCTGCAGCGACAACGTGTAGCGGTTGTTCGCGCACGCGCCGTGGCAGTCCTCGGAGCCCTGATGGACGAGCCCGATAGATCTGCAACACCAGCGGCTCGTAGGCGATCGGGAACGTCAGCCGAGCCTCGATCTGCACCGCCGTGCAGTTGCCGGGAACGTCGAACTGGTACCAGTCGGCGACGTCGTTCTGGAGCAGACAGCCCTTGCTCTCGCTGGTCCGCGACACGCACGTCAGGTTGTCGATCAGCTGACCTGCCGAGGGAGCGTCGTCGCCCGCGGGATCCTGCGAGTCCGGGCATGCAAACGGCTCCACCTGGGTCGGCAGCACGCACGTGTTGTCGACCCCGTTGCACGCCTGGCCCTCGGGGCACAGCTGCTCCGGGCCGCACAGGTAAGAGCCCGCCGCGATGTCCGGCGAGCACGCGGCGAACACCAGGCCGACCAGCCAGCGCGCGCGCATCAGAAGCTCCACATCCCGCCGACCACGGCACCGCCGGTCGTTGGCTCGACGCTGGCGTGGGGCCGGATCACGGATTGTTCGGACTTCGGCTCGGTGACGATCAGCGCGACGATCGCCGCCGTGATGAACGCGCCGCCGATGCTGTACGCGACGGCCGCGCGGGTTCGCGATCGATCGGCGCGAGCGACCTGCGCCTCGTCCGCGGCGCTCCACGCGTGCCCGGTGAACGTGTCGCTCGAGACCTCGTTCGAGGCCGTGCGCGAGTCGAGGTGCCAGTACAGGCCGAGCCCGCCCACCAGCACGCCGGCCGCGGTGGTGGCCGCGAGCGCGAGCTTGTTGGAGCGCGAGCGTTCGCCCGGGATGTCGATGACGATCTGCTTGGTCCGGATCGGGGCGCGCAGCACGGGACCGTCGACCTCGGGTGGTGGGGTCGGCGGCGGCGCCGGCTCGGATCCGGACCCGGGCGCCGGCTCGATCGTGGGGTCGGCGGGCACCGCCGGCTGGTCGGCGCGTGCCACCCCTGGCGCGAGTCCGGCAATCACGACGCACGCGAGCCAAGCTGCTCTCATCCGCGGAGGGTCGCCCGAGGAGCCGCCCCGGTCAATTCGCCCCGGCTGAGCCGGGCTGTCACGCCGCGATCCCTACACCGCGCGACCTGCCGCAGATCCAGGGACAGCCTCCCCCGACCCCGATTCAGCTCGTGGCAAGATAGCGGCCTTGTCACGGCGAGGCCCCAGACACCGGATCGACATCGCCGCCACGGCGGTCCCGCTGCTCGGCGGTGACATGGCCGTGTGCCGCACCCGCGACGTCTCCGAGGTCGGCGTCTGCCTCGATACCGCCGCGTGGTTCCCGATCGGCACCCGGCTCTCGCTCGCGCTGGTCGACCCGGCGAGCGGCAACGCGGTCGAGGTGATCGGCGACGTCGTCCGCGAAGCGTCCGCGCCGAGCTGGGTGCTCGGGATCCTCGTGATCGAGCCTCCGGCCGAGTGGGCAGCCCTCGTCGCCGGCGCCGCGCGGAACACCCCCTATCCCGACAAGCGCACCAAGCGGCTGCGCATCCTCGTGATCGGCGACGACCAGCGCCAGCGCGGCGCGATGGCGCTCTACGTGACGAGCGGCTGGGACGTGCTGTTCGCGAGCGACGACGACTCGATCGCCGAGGCCGTCGAGAACATCGATCTCGATGCCGTGGTCGCCGAGCTCGAGGCCGACGACCCGCGCCTCGTCCACATCATGACGGGCGTCCGGCGGGTCCAGCCCTCCGCGCGCAGGATCGTGCGCGGCGACGGCAAGGCCCACCACGATCTCGTCCATCGATTCGTCGCTCGCGACGCGGGCCTCGAGGCCCTGCTCGACGCGGTGACCGCGGACATCCCGCTCACGTAGCGGCGACCACGACGCTCCGCCGTGGCCGTCAGTGCTGCTGCTTGAGCTCGCTCTCGAGCCGGCTGATC
>JAGSPR010000266.1 GCA_018262455.1 Deltaproteobacteria bacterium
GGTCACGACGCTGACCAAGCGCATGGCAGAAGACCTCACCGAGTACTACCGGGAGATCGGCGTGAAGGTGCGCTACCTCCACTCCGACATCGACACGCTCGAGCGCATCCAGATCATCCGCGACCTCCGGCGTGGCGAGTTCGACGTGCTCGTCGGCATCAACCTGCTTCGCGAGGGCCTCGACATCCCCGAGGTCTCGCTCGTCGGGATCCTCGATGCCGACAAGGAAGGCTTCCTGCGCAGCTCGCGCTCGCTGATCCAGACGATCGGTCGCGCGGCTCGCAACCTGCACGGTCGCGTACTCATGTATGCCGACAAGCAGACCGAGTCGATCAGGCACGCCGTCGGTGAGACGGCTCGCCGACGCACCGTCCAGGCAGCGTACAACCTGGAGCACGGCATCACGCCCAGGTCGACGGTCCGCACCATCCTCGACGTCCAGCCGGCGGAGCCGATGCCCAAGAAGGGCGCCAAGTCGCTGCAGCTGGCGGGGATCGATCTGAAGAAGCTCGACAACCTCGATTCGGTGCGCACCGCGATCGAGAAGCTGCGGGTCGAGATGAAGCAAGCCGCCGCCGATCTCGAGTTCGAGCGCGCGGCGGCACTCCGGGACAAGGCCCGCGAGCGTTCTATGCGGTGCTCGATCGCGAGGACGAGGCGCTGGCGCGCAAGCTCGTCTCGGTCGCGCGGGTGCTCCAGGTTCGGGTGAAGCCGCGCGCCGGGCCGGCCGACGTCCAGCAGCTCACCCGGATTGCCCGGATGGCGCGCCGGGTCTGCGACGAGGTCGGCGCGGCCCTCGTGATCAACGATCGCGTCGATCTCGCCCTCGCGGTCGGGGCGGATGGTGTCCACCTCGGCCAGACCGACCTGCCGCTCGCGGTGGCGCGCCGCCTCGCGGGAGACCGGCTGTGGATCGGCGTCTCGACCCACGACCTCGCGCAGGTCGCGGCGGCGTGCGACGCCGGCGCTGACTATCTCGGATTCGGTCCGGTGTTCGCGACCTCTACCAAGGTCGCTCCCGATCCGGTGCAGGGGCTGGACGGGCTTCTCCGCGCGGTGGCGGCGGCCGGACCTGTCCCGGTGGTCGCGATTGGCGGGATCACGCCCGCGGTCGCGGCCCAGGTCTATGCCGCCGGTGCGACGGCCCTCTGTGCAATCGGCGCGGTCAACGAGGCCGCGGATGTGGCGGCGGCCGCGCGGTGCATGGTTCCCGGTTGATCCCGTAGGTACATGGCGCAGGCGTCACGTCGATATTGCCAATGATTCCAGGCTATCGCAGGATACCGTCCGGGGCTGGCGGCGTGAATAGCGGCGCTGTCCCCACCGTCGAATCGCCCCTTCGTAGAAAGATCATCGTCCATGGCCAAGCTCGGATTCATCGCCACCATCACCACCATCATTGGCGCTCTGACGTTCGCGGGGATGTCCTCGCCGGATGCAGCCGACGCGCCCTGCGTTCACAAGGACTTCAAGACCGAGCTCGTCAAGCAGGCCTGCGAGAAGGGTGGCCAGAAGGCGGCCAAGGAAGCGATGAAGGCCTTCAACAAGGAGAAGAAGATCAAGAGCTGCAACCAGTGCCACACGAAGCTGGCACCGAACTACGAGATGAAGGCCGACGGCCTCGAGCAGTACAAGAAGCTCGGCGGCAAGTAACCGTCGTCGTCCGTCAACTGCGCGTCCCCTAGGACGTGCACTTCGACTTGGTCTTCGCGTCCTTCTTGATCTGAGCGTCGAGGTCCGTGGCCTGTTTCAGGACATTGGACTTCGGGTGCTTGGTCTTGATGATCCCGAGGTACGTCCTGGCTTCGGAGCACAACTTCAGGTTCTGCGCGGCGAGCGCGGCGAAGTAGAGGCCATCGTCGGTCAGCGATCCGTCGGGGAACTTCTCGACGAGCTGCTGGTACGCGCCGATCGCCTTCTCCCAGTCCTTGAGGTTGGTGTAGGCCTGCCCCTTGAAGTAGATCGCGTCATCGGCCCGCTCGTGCGTCGGAAAGCCCTGGTGCAGCCGCTTGAAGATCTCGATCGCGTCGTTGTAGCGCGCCGCCTCGAACGCGGTGGATCCGAGCTTCCATAGATCCTCGGGTGACGAGCTCGCGCTCGGCTTGCCGCTCTCGAGCTGACCGAGGCGCTGCTCGAGCGAGTCGATTCGAACATCGTTCTGCTTGCGGTAGGCGTCGAGCGCCGCCTTGAGCTCGTTGATCGAGTTGTTGATCGCGGTGACGAGTCCGGTGGCGGTGCGGACGTCCGCGCGCAGCTGATCGACGTCGGCGCCGAGGTCCGCGCTGTTGCGCTTGAGCAGCTTGGAGGACTCGTCGAGCACCTGCTTGAGCTGCGCGATCTGGTCGTCGAGCTCCTTCTGTTTCGTGCCCGAGCGCTCCTGCAGGGACGTCACATCCTTGCGGAGGGCCTCGCCCTCGCTCTTGGTGGTGGCCCAGAAGCACCCCCCCAGAAGTGACACGCCGAGGACGAACGGCAGGACTGGCAGCTTGCTCATGACATCCTCACTTCCACGAAAACTCGCAGCGACGGTCCTTGTCATCGCCCAGCCCCGTCGGCTCGGTCTCGCCCTTCGGGACCACCTGCATCCGGGCGGGATCGGCGCCGAGGCGCGCCATGTAGTCGGCCACCGACTGTGCCCGACGCTCCGACAGCGCGATGTTGTACTCCTCGGTCCCCGAAGTATCGGTGTGCCCGCTGAGGTACACGGCCTTGCCCTTGGTCTTCTCGATGCACTGCGCGTTGGCATCGAGCCGATCGCGCTCGCTGGTCTGGATGCTCGAGTCGTCGAACGCGAAGTAGACCGTGGCCAGGTTGCACGTCACGCCGGGGGGCGTGCTAGCTGCGCCCCCCCTCCTGCAGAAGCCGTTGACGCAGTCCTCGTCGTCCGCGCAGTCCTCGTCCTTGGCGCACTTGTTCGCCTGCTTGCAGGCCCCTGCGGAGCACGATCCGCCGACGCCACACTCGGAGTCGGCCGCGCACGGTTTGCACTTGCCCGCCTGGCAGACCTTGCCGCCGGTGCAGTCGGTATCCTTGACGCACTCGGGCTTGGTGACGCACGCGTTCGCGTCGCAGCGCTTGCCGGCGGGGCATTGCGAGTCTTCCGCACACTCGACGCACTTGTTCTCCGAACATACGAGGCCGGACTTGCAGTCCTTGTCGGCCTTGCAGCCGGGCTTCTTGGGAGGATTGCCGCAGCTGATCGCGAATCCGATCAACAGGCCGACCGCAGCCACCAGCATGGCGCCGACGACCGAGCGAGCAGGCGCGTCGACAAGGCGGCGCTCACCGGCGGGAGGCGATGCACTCATGGCTGGAACCTAAAGGCCTTCGGCACGTTAGTCAAATCCACGCACTCGGTTCGCTGCGCCAGGCGAGGGAGGTTCTGCTAGGTTGCGGGCAATGGCGCGCAGCACGATCCTCGTCATCGATGACGAGCCGAACATCCTCACGACCGTCCGTCGCGCGCTCGAGATCGAGGGCTATCAGGTCGAGGTTGCTGGCAACGGCCAGGCCGGGCTGGCGAAGCTCGCCGAGCACGACATCGATCTGGTGCTGCTCGACGTGATGATGCCCGGCGAGAGCGGGCTCGAGGTGTTGCCGAAGATCCGCATGGCCAGCCCCGAGACCATGGTCGTGATGATGTCCGGCAACGCCACGATCGAGACGGCCGTGCAGGCGACCAAGGGCGGCGCGCACGACTTCGTCGAGAAGCCGCTCTCGGGCGACAAGCTCCTGCTGACCGTGCAGAACGCGCTCCAGTTCGCACGCCTGCGTCACGACAACGCGAGGTTGCGTGGACGGGTGCAGGCCGATTTCGCGATGATCGGCAAGGGCGCGGCGATGCGCGCGATCTTCGACAAGGTCGCGAAGACCGCGCCGACCACGGGCCGGGTGCTGATCACCGGCGAGAACGGCACCGGCAAGGAGCTCGTCGCGCGCGCCGTGCACGAGCACTCCAAGCGTGCGGATGGACCGTTCGTGAAGCTCAACTGTGCGGCGATTCCGTCCGAGTTGATCGAGAGCGAGCTGTTCGGTCACGAGAAGGGCGCCTTCACCGGCGCGACGCAGCAGCGCCGCGGGAAGTTCGAGCTCGCGGATGGCGGGACGCTGTTTCTCGACGAGGTGGGTGACATGAACCCCAACGCCCAGGCCAAGGTGTTGCGGGTGCTACAGGAGAACGAGCTCGAGCGCGTCGGCGGCGGTGAGACGATCAAGGTCGACGTTCGCGTCGTGGCAGCGACCAACAAGGATCTGTCCGCCGAGATCGCGGCCCAGCGGTTTCGCGAGGACCTCTACTATCGGCTCGCCGTGGTGCCGATCGAGCTGCCTCCGCTGCGCGCCCGCCGCGAGGACATCCCGACCCTCGCGGAGCACTTCCTCGAGCAAGTCTGTCACGACAACGGACGCCGCCTGAAGAAGATCGCGCCGAGCGCCATGACGCTCATCATGCAGCATGAGTGGCCGGGCAACGTCCGCGAGCTCAAGAACGTCGTCGAGCGCCTCGCGATCCTCACCGGTGATGCCGAGGTGATCACCGAGGCCGATGTCGGGGACGCACTGCCACGCGTCAAGGCGGTGAAGAGTGAGTTCACGCGGGGCACGCCGTTCAAGGATCTGGTCGCCACGGCGGAGCGCGAGATCATCATGGCCGCGCTCGAGGCCAACGATCACCACGTCTCGAACACCGCGCGCGAGCTTCAGCTCGAGCGCAGTCATCTCTACAAGAAGATGCGCGCTCTCGGCATCGATCATCGCGCCGACGACGAGTCGGCCTAGAACACGCAGGCGCTGCCGGTGCCGGCCAGCGAGCACGTCCCGCCGGCGGGGCACAGCGGCGGTGGGCCTTGCGGGTTGCAGGTGGTGAAGCACCGCTGGCCGCCGTCGGAGCTGGGCCCGCAGGTGAGGCCGGGCCCGCAGTCGTCGCCGGAGCAGGCGGCGCCAAGGACACTCCTGGCGTCGTCGTAGGGGGGATACACGATGCGCGCCCGGGCCGCCGAGCCGGACTTGTCAGGCTCCTTGCCGCTGTCGTCCTTCCAGATCGTGGCGAACGCTCCCGGAAGGCCGACGGTCGCGGGATTCGTCTGATCGCCTTCGGTGGTGGTCGCGAGGACGAGCTCGTCCCCGACCGGCACGCCGCTGGGCCGCAGGATGCGCCCGAACACGCCGCAGCCGCTGCCATCGCCGTTCTCGCTGCAGGAGTGCCAGACCACGAACAGCGCACCGTCGGACCGCGTGGCCACGCCGAACGACGCCGCCGACGCGAAGTCGGTACCGCTGCGCGTGGTGACGAGCGTCGGGCCGCCCGCCAGCCCGCCGCTGTTGTTGAGCCGATAGAGCTCGATCCGACCTGCCCCGGTCGATCCGGTCGCGAGGGACCAGCGGACCACGACGGCGAACCCGGGGCCGAACGGCGCAACGCGCACGAACCGGATCTGCTCGGTCGCGGTCTTGCCGACGAGCGGGATGTCGGCGCTGAGGAAGTTGTTCGTGTTGCCGGCGACGCGTCCGCGCACTTCCCCGTCGAGGATCCACGCGTACAGGATGCGATCGCCGTTGGCAGCGACCGCGCCGCGGTTGGCGCCCGAGGTCCCGGTATTGACCGAGACCTGTACCACGTTGCTCGGCTGGCACTTCGCATCGACGATCGCGGCCTTGATGGTGTTGCCGCTCATGAACCCGTTCCACGACACCGCGAACCGCGCGCTCGTGAGGCCGGCCACCGAGACCACGTCGGGGAAGGACTCGGCCGAGACCGTGACCTGCGGTCCCGCAGCATTGCCGCTCGCGTCGAGGGCCCGACACGCGATGCCGTCGACGGTGCTCGGCGACGGCTCCGAGAAGTCCCACACCGCAACCGTGGCCCCGCCCGCGGTCGCGACGGCTGGCGTCGCGGTACTGAGGGTGAGCGCCGAGCTGATCGGGAAGCCGTTCGGGCCGGCCGCGATCCCGGTCTCGACCGGCTTTCCCGTCGAGTCGAACCGCCGAGCGAACATGTTGCACGGAGCGAGGCAGCGATCGCGATACACCGCGGTCCACGTGCCCTCGGCCGAGCTCGCCAGCTGGAAGCCGTTGGATTCGAAGTCATCCGAGGGAAACTGATCGCCGGCGACCTCGGTATTGACCACGAAGTCGGTGCTGTCGAGCAGGACGCCCGCGGTGGTTGCCTCGACGGTCGTCTCGCCGTCGCCGCGGCCGACCAGCAAGCCCGCCTCGTCGAACGCTTCGATCTGCATGCCGAGCACGCCGGTTCGTCCGGGCGCCGAGATGCTGAAGGTTGCGGGGAAGCCCTGCTCGCCCACCGCGAGCTCGTCGGTGCGCGAGGTACCCTCGTTGGACAGCGTGACGCTCAGCTGCTTGACGTCATGGACCGCTGGGCGCGCGTCGCCGCGCGCATCATCACTTCCCGAACACGATGTTGCCGAAGTCGGTGGCGGGCGCCCCGTCGCGCCTGGTCACGGCATAGACCCCGACGGCACCAGCACCGGCGCTGACGACGGCAAGGCCGGTCCAGAACCACCACTTCTTGTAGATCGGCCGAGAGGACTCGGGACCGGAGCTGGGCCGCTGGAGCAGGCCAAGCCGTCTGCTCTGCCCCTCGGCCTGGTTCTGCTCGAGCTCCTCGATCAGGTGTTCGACCTGCTCGCGATTCGGCGCCTCGGGATCGAGCTTGAGGAAGTTCTTGAAGCTGAAGATCGCTGCATCGTAGTCGCCGAGGTTGCGGTGACACTGGCCGATGTTGAACAGGAAATCGGGGATCGGCTTGGCGTCGTACGCTTGCTGAAACTGCTCGAGCGCCTCGTGGAACTTCTGCAGGTTGAACAGCTTCTGGCCTCGCTCGTAGTGACGCTTGGCCGCGCTCTCCCCGGGATCATCGGCGCGGGCGACTCGCACCAGCGCGAGCACGGTGAGGCAGAGCGCGAGCAGCCAGGCGGGGCGAGCCATTCATCGCTTCCGTTTGAAGGGATCGAGCGTGTCGGTGGGATCGATCGTCCCCTGCTTCTTGTCGGGCTTCTTCTCGACGTGCTTGATCGGCTTGCCATCGGTGGGATCGAGCAGCTGATCTGGATCGGGATGTGGATCGGGCGAGGCCTCGTCGGGCGTCTTGTCGGGCGTCTTGTCGGGCGTCTTGTCGGGCGTCTTGTCGGGCGTCTTGTCGGGCGTCTTGTCGGGCGTGGTCGCCTTCTTGTCGAGCTTGTGGTTCGACTTGGAGTGCACGCTCGGCCGTTCCGCCGTGTCCGACGGCTCGACCGCGGGCCGAACGGCGACCGACTCGCGCTGCTCGAGCGTGACCTTGAAGTCACGCTTGGAGCTCTCGAGATCGACGACGACCGAGAGATCCTTGTAGCCCTCGCTGCGCACGACGTAGGTCCGATGATCCGCGGGCCCGCCGTCCTTGAGGTCGATGTTGAACGAGCATGGCGTCCGGCACAGCTCCGCGGACTGCCCGTCGGCGTAGACGCCGCCGCTCGGCAGCGAATCGAAGCGGACCTCGAGTTGCTGTGGCCGCGGTGGAGGGTCTACCTGCGTCACCGTCGGCTGGGGCAGCACCGGCCGCGGTTGCGCGGCAGCCACAGGCCCCACCTCGGCTCGCCCCGCGTACCACACGGCGGCACCGATCCCGAGGCCGACCGCGACCGCGCCGCCGACAAACCAGACCCACCACGGCGTCGACGGTGGCGGGACCGGAGCGATCTGGCTCGCGTACGAAGCGTAGTACGACATCTGTGACAGGTGAGGTCCCGCCGTCCCGGGGGCCGTGAGGTGAGGGAGCCGTGCGACCGGAAGCACGGCCTGGATCGCAGCGGGCACCATCGGAGGGATTCTCCCGACCGGCTGCTGGACGCCGCTGCCGGTGAGCGAGGCGAAGCCAGACGGATGGGTCTCCATGCCGCCGAGGATCCCCAACAGGGCCTCGCGAAGCTCGAGGATGTGTCCGAAGCGCTGGCTCGGCTCCTTGTCGAGACACTTCATGATCAGCTGCTCGAGCCGGGGATCGATCTGCGCGCCGCCCTGGGTCGCCCGTGGCAGGACGGGCATCTCGGTGAGGTGCTTGCGAACGTATTCGCCGAACGACCGGCCGCGAAACATCGGCTGGCCGCAGAACAGCTCGTACATGATCGCGCCGAGCGAGTAGATGTCGCTGCGCGCGTCGACCACCATGCCGCCGGCCTGCTCGGGGGACATGTAGGCCGGCGTGCCGATCACCGAGCCCGCCGCCGTCTGGAACCCGACGTCTTCATCGTCGCGGTTGAGCAGCTTCGCGACGCCGAAGTCGAGCAGCTTGACGAGCTCGGCGCCGTCCGAGGTCGGGATCACGATCACGTTGTCGGGCTTGAGGTCGCGGTGGACCACGCTGACCTGGTGCGCGGCGGCGAGGCCATCGCAGATCTGCACCAGCACCGCGAGGGCACGTGGCAGGTCGATGCCGGTGCGCGCCCACTTGCCGAGGCTCTGGCCGCACAGCAGCTCCATGATGATGAACGTGGTCCCATCGTCGAGCTCGACGAAGTCGGTGACATCGACGATGTTGCGATGGCGGACTCGGTTGACCGTGCGGGCTTCCTGGAAGAACCGCGCGACGGCATCGCGCCGCCGGGCATAGTCACTGCGCAGCAGCTTGAGCGCGACCTCGCGGCCGAGCTTGACGTGCTCGGCGCGAAACACGTAGCCCATGCCGCCCTTGCCGAGCAGCTCGACGATGCGATAGCTGCCGAGCACCGCGCCGACCCGATCATCGACGTCCGCCTGCGCCGGGAGCGGTGGCGGACGGCCGCCCGGGCCACGTGCAACCGGTGGCGGCGGCGTCTTGGTGCGTGCCTGGGGCGACTCGATGCGCGTACGCGCTCGCTGGGCGGCATCGTGGGTCCCGAGCGCAAGCGACGGATGCGAGGGGTCGTTGTCCAGGCCGTCGTCGACGCGCTCGCCGATCTCCTCCGGCGGGATCGAGAGCGACTGCGTCGGATCACGGCCAATGCCCGACGCGGCTTGCGCGGCAGGCTTCGAATCACGTGAGCGCGGATCGCGTGTGGTCATGAATCCCCCCCCACCCCACGATCACGCGGGCGGTCGCCGGGGACAGCAATTGTACGATCCAACCCACAACACAGCAACCAAACAATTTCGATGAGTTGACCGTGCTATTGGCTACATTGGTCGAGATCGCGCAAGGCCGCGGAAATGGCCAGCCGGACCTGATCCACCTGCTCATGCTGGTAGCGTGCGCGGAGCGGCACGATCGCCGTGGACTGGCACATGTCCCGCAGCCCGCGGGCCGCTGCAGCACGGATATCGCGGCTGGCGTTGTCGAGGTACGGCACGAGCAGGTCGACGTCTGCCGGATCACCGGACCTGGCGATCCCGAGCGCCTCGATGACCGCCCGCAGCCGCAGGATCGTCTGGCCGCTGTGATCGGTGGGAGAGATCCTGGACAGCAGGTTCAGCAGCGCGGTCCGAGCGCTGCCGCTACACGGTGTCCCGCAGAAGTGCGGGATGGCGCGGATCGCCCGCAGCTGGATGCCGAAGTCGACCGTGGGATTGAGCGCGAGCTCTTCGAGTCGCCCGACCTGATCGGGCCCGGTCACGTTGGTCACGAGCTCTTCCTTGGTCGGCAGCGAGTCGATCGGCGTGAGCGTCTGGATCTCGAGCTCGCTCGGCTGGGGAACCTCGCCCTGCGCCGGCACGACGAACATCCCGCCGACCAGGGCGACGATGAAGATCACGCCGAACCGGTTCATCGCAGCACTCCGCTGCGCGTCAGGATCTCGCGCTGGCCGGGGCTGAGCTCGATGCCGCCGATCTCCGAGAAGTACATCAGGTTGTTCGACGACTCGTCGCTGTCATCGATGTTGTCGGCCCAGTGTTGCTGCGCGGGCGGCGTGCCGGCGAGGTAGGTGCCGAGCTCGACGTTGTGATGCAGGCCCATGTAGCGCGCGAGCTCGTGGGCGGTGAGGCGCGCCAGCTGGGTCCACGAGCGATAGCAGAGCGTGTCGACCCCGACGATGATGCCGGACTGCCGCGTCTTGCCGATTCCCGCGGGACCGGGGTTGGGGCCAAACGCCTGGAGTCCGACCGGCGACAGCGTGCGCACGAAGAACACGTTGATCCCGACCGGGCTCTCGCCGAGCGCGAGCAGGGAACCCGCATCGGCGACGTCGAGGCCGTCGAGGTCCGGATGATCGAGGACATCCACGTAGTCGATCGATCCGAGCGCGATGCCGGCGTGCGCGAAGATCGTCTGGAGCTCGCCGACAAAGTCGTTCTGGAACAACGTGCCAGCCTGGGCCGCGCGGGCATCGAGCCGGGCCCCACCGAACCCAGCCTCGCAGGGATGCGCATCGAGATCGAGGAAGTGAAAGTGAAGGTCGAGCACCGTCGGCGCGTCCACCCGCACGATCGCGGTCACGTGCGGGATCGCGGAGCCCGCGGTTCCGTTCGGCCGAAACGACGAGACCTGGATGCGATAGATGCCAGTCTCGAGCGGGGCCTTCGGGGTCGATGGCAACGTGATCACCGACTGTCCGAGCTGGGCCTCGTGGCGCACGAGGTTGGCGTAGTAGTCGCGGTCGGGATCGCACCCCCCGCCCTGGATCTCACAAGGGCGCGTGTACAGCAGCCTGCCCGAAGGGGAGATCAGGCGCTGGGCTCCGACCTTCTGCACGAGATCGTCGACGGATAACACCAGCTCCGCGAAGCGAGCTCCGCTCGGGACTGGCAGCAAGACGTTCGAGGTCGCAGGCGGAATCGACCACACGATGTTGCCCTTCGCCTGCACGCAACCGCGGAACGTCGTGTCGACGACCTCGACGCGCGGGATGTCCATGCAGGCCGTGCCGCTGCCGCAATCGCGCGTCTCATCGCAGAGATCGAGGCAGTGACCGAGCGCACAGGTGCCATTGCGGCAGTCGGCATCGAGCACGCATTCCGATCCGGCCGGTCTGGCGTCGTACTGGGCGGCGCAGCTCGCCAGCAAGTGTCTCGCTGCATCGGTCGCCGTGCCGTCGAGCTGACACGACAACCCGGGCGCGCAATCGACCTCGCTGGTGCAGACATCCCCGGGCTGTCCGGTGGCGAGGTGACAGAGTCCTTTGCTATCGCACGAGTACCCGTCGCCGCACTCCGGGGCACGCGCGCAGCGCGGCACGCACACACCCTGACCGCACTGCAGGGTCGCGTCGCATTCGCCGTTGCTGCGGCACTCGTCCCCGATGTTGCCGTTGCCGCCTGGACACCCGCCGAGCGCGACCCCACTGATGATCAAGGCGATCAGCAATGGCCGCGAGGTCGGACCTGGTGAGAGTGTGCGGTGGCTCATCGGACGCGCGCCCTACGCCGAGTATATGATGCCGGCTACTTCGGGGGACCAAACATGCGGATACGTTTGCCTGAGCTGTGCCTTGGAACACTGGTTTGTGCTGCGGTTGCAGGAGGATCTGCGATTGCCGGGCCTGCACTCGACGGTGATGACAAGGCCGCCGCGCCTGCCGTCGATACCACCCCCGAACCGGTCAAGACCGACACCCCCGTCGAGTACGGCGTCGGGATCCGGCTGCGCAACGTGCGGATCCCGAAGGGAGAGCTCGAGCTGTTCCTCGAGCGCGCCGGGGACAAAGGCGCGAGCGACCTCGGTATTGGCGTCGACCTGACGCGCCGCCGAGGCAATGTCGAGCTCCAGCTCGGGTTCGAGTTCGAGCACCTCCAGCCCGGTAAGGGCGTCTGGATCGAGAAGGGCAAGAACGTCGCCAATGGTGACGAGGCCGACTTCGTCGTCGACCCCGAACACGCGCTCAATGGCGACCATCTGGGCTGGTTCACGTTCGAGTTCACGTTCCTGAACCACGCGCGGATCGCGAAGAACCTGTCGTTTCGCTACGGCGGCGGTGCCGGCCTGGGCATCATCACGGGCAGCCTGCAGCACTACAACATCGTCTGCGTCGGGGCGACGAACACGACCCCCGAGCCCGGTTGCAAGCCGAGCGAGTTCGGCGGCACGGGCCTGAAGAGCACCGACGGTGGCGGGCAGCTGGTCAAGTATGGACTCCCGCCGGTGTTCCCGGTGGTGAACGCGATCATCGGCCTGCAGTGGAGGCCGATGGACAAGATGACCGTCAACCTCGAGACTGGCATCCGCACGTTCCTGTTCTTCGGTACCAGCGCGTCGTACTTCTTCTAGGCGTCGCGCACCGAGCGTTGCGTCCTCCCCCTGGGAGGCTGCTCATCGGCCACCCCCAAGCATCGACACCCGCGGCGCGCCCGCCGGAGGACCCCCTCGCCGCGCGCAGTTCCGCAGCGGGCACGTCGGTCCCTCGAGCGAGCACCGGTCCACACCCGCGAGCGGGCACGTCGGTCCATCGAGCGAGCACCGGTCCACACCCGCGAGGACTGCGTGAGCACGGCGAGGGGAGTCCGCAGGCGAGGCAGCCGCGGGGTCCGCGTTCTCGCCAAACGTCCGCGCAACGCGCTAGCGCTTGCGGCGCAGGTCGCCGACGCGCAACGTGACCTTCTCGGCGTCGAAGTACTCGGCCAGCGGGATCGTGAACTTCCGGCTCGCGCCGGTGAGCTCCTTCCACTGCTGGGCATCGATCGTCGGATGCGTGTCGAGGAATCCGACGAGCCGGGCCCGGAGGTCGGCGATCACCGAGGCATGCATGAAGAGGTCGGGCTTGATCCGGATCGCGAGCTTGGCGGCGACGAGTCGATCGAGCGCCGTCTTGACCTGCGCCTCGGTGAGGCCCAGCGCGGCGGGGATCTCCTTCGGCCGGAGCGGCTCGACCGCCCACTTCTCGAGTTGTTCGGCGAGCCCGAGCTCGACGGCGGACATCGCCGGCCGCGGCGTCGAGGTCGCGCGCGCGACGCGGTCCCCGGACGTGGTGATCGCGCCTCGTGCTTCGAGTCCGGCGAGGATCGCGTCGTAGGCCCGCGGCGGGAGCGCGACCGGTAGCTGCGTGCGAAGCGCCTCGCGGGGAAGGCCCTCGGGTGCGGCCGCGAGCAAGGTAGCGAGCTTGGCTTCGAGCTCGGCGATCGCCTGCGCGTGGAGATAGTGAGCGTGGTCGCCCTCGCCGATGACGAGCAGCTCGCCACCCGCGACGAGCGCGGCGAGCGGCGTGACCAGCGCGCCGCTCGGCACGCCGAGCCGACGCACGAGGTCGCCGAGCGAGAGTCCCGCGTAGGCCGCGGCGCGAACGTCGAGGGCGAGCCGCTGATCGTGGCGGGCGGCCGCGAGCGTGGCGACGGTCTGCGCATGGAGCGCGCCCTTGCGTGCCTTCGGCGCGAGCACGCGCACGACCCGGCCTCCGCCGATCGTCGAGCCCTGCTTCGGGGTCGTCGTGAAGCCGCGCACGATGAACCGATCGCCGGGCAGCGCACCGAGCGGGGTCGTCGCATCGATCCGCAGCTGCGCGAGGCCGGTGGCGCCAGGCGCGAGCGCGGTCTGCCCGACGAGCGCGAGGGTCGCGAGCACCTGGGTCGTGCCGTGGTGCACGAGGACCTTGGTGCGTGGCCCGAGTGGACCCGGCGCGGACGCGAGATAGCGCAGCTCGACGTCGATGATGTGGGATGCGGCCACCCGCCCGGGGTGCACGAGCAGATCTCCCCGGGCGAGCTCGTCGACCGCGATGCCACCGAGGTTGATCGCGGCGCGGTGCCCGGCCACCGCGCGATCGACCGCGACGCCGTGGACCTCGATGCCGCGCACGCGCGCGGTCCGCTCGCTCGGGATGACGGAGAGCTCGTCGCCGAGCGCCACCTCGCCGCCCAGGATCGTCCCGGTGACGATCGTCCCGAACCCCTTCACCGTGAACACCCGATCGAGGGGCAACCGAAACACGCCGGCCTTGGTGCGCGGGGGAAGCTCGTCGATCGCGGCGCCGATCGCCGTCCGGAGCTCGTCGAGTCCGAGGCCGGTCTTCGTCGAGACCGGGACGATCGGCGCCTGCGCGAGGAACGTCCCGCTCAGCGCCTGACGGACATCGGCGGTGACCATCGCCAGCCACTCGTCATCGACGAGATCGCGCTTCGTCAGCACCGTGAGGCCCTGGCGGACTCCGAGCAGCTCGCAGATATCGAGGTGCTCGCGGGTCTGCGGCATGACGCCCTCGTCGGCGGCGATCACGAGGCAGACCAGATCCAACCCGGTCGCCCCGGCGACCATCGACTTCACGAACCGCTCGTGGCCGGGCACGTCGATGACGGCGATCCGGCGGTCCCCTTTCGGCGAGGCCAGATCGAGGCGGGCGAACCCGAGCTCGGTCGTGATCCCGCGCGCCTTCTCCACGGCCAGCCGATCGGTATCGATCCCGGTCAGCGCCCGCACGAGCGAGGTCTTGCCGTGATCGATGTGCCCGGCGGTCCCGAGGACGATCGGATGGATCACCGCGACAGCGTAGCGCGAGGCGGGGTGAACGCGAGCAGCAGCCCTCCGCGCATCACAGGTCCTTCAGCTCGCGCTTGAGGACCTTGCCCGTCGGGTTGCGTGGCAGCTCGGCCAGGAACGTCACCTTGCGTGGTCGCTTGTAGTCGGCCAGCGCCTGGCGACAGTAGTCGATCACTTCGGTCTCGCTGATCGGCACGGTGCCGCGGATGACGATGAACGCGCGCAGCGTCTCGCCCCACTCGGGATCCGGCACGCCGATCACGGCCGCCTCGAGGATCGCGGGGTGCGTGTTGAGGTGATCCTCGATCTCGCGCGGATAGATGTTCACGCCGCCCGAGATCACCATGTCGTGCTTGCGGGACTCGAGGTAGTAGTAGCCGTCGGCATCGATGCGGCCCATGTCTCCGACGGAGAAGAACCCCTCGCGCTGGGCCGAGCTGGTGGCCTCCGCGTTGCCATGGTAGCCCGAGATCAGCGTCGAGTTGCGCGCGTAGAGCTCGCCGACCTGGCCGTGCGGGACCTCCCGGCCCGCGTCGTCGAGCAGGCGGATCTCGTTGCCGCGGAGCGCGCGGCCGATCGTGCCGGGCCGGCTCACGTGATCGCCGGGGCCGGCGAGCGTGACGAGCCCGGTCTCGGTGGCGCCGTAGAAGTTCCACAGCACCGGCCCGAACCGCTCCATGAACCGGCGCGCGGCCTCGGTGGTGAGCGGCGCGGCGGCCGACATGATCCAGCGCAGCGACGAGGTGTCGCGCTTGCCGATCGCTTCGGCGGGCAGGTTCGCGATCCGCACGATCATCGTCGGGACCATCAGCGAGCAGGTGATCCGCTCGCGCTGGATGATGTCGAGCGCGCCCTCCGGATCGAAGTGGTTCATCAGCACGACCGTCGCGCCGAGCGCCATCATGATCGCCACGAACGCGGGCGCGGCGCTGTGGTACAGCGGGCACACGACGAGGTGGCGGTCGTCGGCGCGCATCCCGACCTGCAGGATCATGTCGGCGACGGACTCGAACCCGGTGCGGTTCCAGGCCCGGTTCGCGCCCTTCGGCTTGCCGGTCGTGCCCGACGTGTACACGATGACGCCGCCGCCATCGCCGCCTCGCCGCGTGCGGGGCAGCACGGGCGAGGCGGCCGCCAGCGCCTGGTCCCAGCTGGTGACGGCGTCGCCGGGGCGCAGGTCGCCGCGGCCGACGACGATCATCGGGCCGCCCTGCTTGGCCTCCGCGCGCGCGTCGGTCATCGCGCCGAGGTAGTCGGCGTGGACGAGCGTGGCGGTCGGCTCGGCGTTCGACAGGATGTACGAGATCTCGGCGGGCTTGAGGCGGTAGCCGATCTGGACGGCGGTCGCGCCGATGCGGGCGAGCGCCTGCTGCGCGATCAGGTACTCGCACCCGTTCGGCAGCATCAGCGCCACCCGGCTCCCGCCGCGCGCGCCGCGCGCGACGAGCGCGCCGGCGAGCCGGTTGATCGCCTCGTCGAGCTCGGCCCAGGTCATCCG
>JAGSPR010000578.1 GCA_018262455.1 Deltaproteobacteria bacterium
TCGAGCAGGAGTTCAAGATCACGATCCCCGAGGAAGACACCGAGCAGATCAAGACGGTCAAGGACGCGACCAACTACATCAAGACTCACGCGAAGTAAGCGTCGGTCGCCTCGCTCGATTCCCGAGGTAAGGAGCAGTCATGCGTCGCGTTGTCATCACCGGCATCGGCCTGGTCACGCCCATCGGCAACGATCTCGAGACCACGTGGTCGGGATTGCTGTCGGGCAAGAACGGCGCTGGCCCCACCACCCAGTTCGACACCACGAACTTCGCCACGAAGTTCGCCTGTGAAGTGAAGAACTGGGAGCCCTCGAAGTGGTTCGACAAGCGCGAGCTCAAGCACCTCGACCGGTTCCTGCAGTTCGGCGTCGCCGCCTCGATGATGGCGATGGAGGACGCGGGCCTTGGCACGAGGGTGCCTGCCGGCGCGGAGGAACGCTGGGGCAGCTACATCGGAGCGGGCCTCGGTGGTGTGAGGACCATCGAGGACACGTTCACGTCGCAGGGCCTGAAGGGTCCGCGGCATGGCTTCTCGCCGTACTTCGTCACCGACATCATCATCAACGAAGCTCCCGGCATGGTCTCGATCCGGACCGGCGCGACGGGCCCGAACTTCTCCCACGTCTCGGCGTGCGCGACCGGCTCGCACTCGATCGGCGAGGCGTCGCGGGCGATTCGTCACGGCTATGCGGACGGCATGATCGCCGGCGGGACCGAGGCCACCATCACCATCCTCGGGGTCGGCGGCTTCAACGCGATGCGCGCGATGTCGACCCGCAACGATGACCCGACGAGGGCGAGCCGGCCGTTCGACAAGGATCGCGACGGGTTCGTCATCGGCGAGGGCGCGGGCATCCTGGTGCTCGAAGAGCTCGAGATCGCCAAGAAGCGTGGCGCACGGATCTACGCCGAGATCGCGGGCTACAACGCCAACTCTGACGCTCACCACGTCGCGGCGCCGGCACCCGACCATCGCGGGGCGCAGGCATGCTTCCGGCACGCGCTCAAGGACGCCAGGCTCGAGCCGAGCGCGATCGGCTACATCAACGCCCACGGCACCTCGACCGATCTCAACGACAAGAACGAGACGATCGCCATGAAGGCGGTGTTCGCCGACCACGCGAAGAAGCTCGCGATCTCGTCGACGAAGTCGATGATGGGGCACACGCTGGGCGCCGCTGGTGGCATCGAGGCGGGCATCACGGCGCTCGCGATCGCGCGCGGTGTGTTGCCGCCCACCACGAACTACGAGACGCCGGATCCGGACTGCGATCTCGACTACATCCCGAACCATGCCCGCGAGCAGCGCGTCGACGCCGCCATGTCGAACAGCTTCGGGTTCGGCGGCACCAACGCCGCGCTGATCCTGACCCGCTACAAGGGCGACTGAGCGTCATGAAGTGGTACGCGGGTTGCGATCACGCCGGGCTCGCGCTGAACAAGCAGCTCGTCGCGGCGCTGCGCGCGCTCGGTGACGAGGTAGTCGATGTCGGCAACTCCGACGAGGCGCGCTGCGACTATCCCGGGTTTGGCGCCGCGGTCGGCAAGCGTGTGGTGGACGATCCGGGCGCGCTCGGCCTGCTGGTCAGCGGCAGCGGAGTCGGCATCAACATCGCGGCGAACGACGTCCTCGGCGTGCGCTGCGCGCTGGTGCATGACACCGTCACCGCCGAGCTCGCGCGCCTGAACAACGATGCCAACGTCGTCGCGTTTGGCGCGCGCGAGATCGACCCGAGCATCGCCGCGCTCGCCCTGCAGGTGTTCCGCTCGACCCGGTTTCATGTCGGCTGGCGCCAGCGTCAGGTCGACCAGCTCGGCGCGCTGGACAGGCGGTAGCCGTGCGCTGTCCGTTCTGCGGCGCATCCGAGGACAAGGTCATCGAGACCCGCGTCTCGAAGGACGGGGGCGAGATTCGCCGCCGTCGCGAGTGCGAGGGGTGCGTCCGCCGGTACACCACCTACGAGCGGATCGAGGAGTCGATGCCGGCGGTGATCAAGGGCGACGGCCGGCGCGAGCCGTTCGATCGAACGAAGATCGAGCACGGCGTCCAGGCGGCCGTGGCGAAGCGGCCGGTCTCGCGCGACCAGATCTCGCTGCTGGCACTCGAGGTCGAGCGTGAGGTCGGCGAGCTGGGCGTCAGCGAGATCGCGGCACGCGCGATCGGTGAGCGCGTGCTTCCCAAGCTGCGCGCGCTCGATCAGGTCGCCTACGTCCGGTTCGCGTCGATCTACCGCGACTTCCGGGACCTCGAGGGCTTCGAGAAGGAGCTCGACGCCTTGCGGGGCGACGATACCGGACGCCACGACCTCACCGAGCTCGGGGTCGACGTCCCACACGAAGACACCGACGAGCACGCACCCGTCGCAGGAGGCGCGGAGCGGGCGAGTTGACCGGGCCGGCCGAGCAACGCGAGCTCGATCGCGTTCACATGGCCCGCTGTCTCGAGCTCGCGCGCGCGCATCTCGGGCGCACCTCCCCCAACCCCGTCGTGGGCTGCGTCATCGTCGATCGCCACGGCGAGGTCATCGCGGAGGGTAGTCACAAGGCCGCCGGCCGGGACCATGCCGAGATCGACGCGCTCAAGCAGCTCGGGCGCAAGGCACCGGGCGCGACGCTCTACGTCAACCTCGAGCCCTGTAACCACCACGGCCGGACCCCGCCATGCGCGCCCGCGGTCCGCGAAGCCGGGATCGCCCGCGTGGTCGTGGGCATGCCCGATCCGATTCCCGGTCACGGCGGTGGGATCGAGCACCTGCGGCGCGCCGGCATCTCCGTGAGCGTCGGCGTGCTCCGCGAGCAGTGCGAGCGCACGAACGTGGGGTTCCTGACGCACGCGCTGTACGGTCGCCCGGCGTTCACGCTCAAGGCCGCGATCACGCTCGACGGCAAGATCTGCACGGTCACCGGCCACTCCAAGTGGATCACCGGCGACCTCGCGCGGGCCGACGTGATGCGGCTTCGCGACACGCACGATGCGGTCCTCACCGGCATCGGCACCGTGGTGGCCGATGACCCGTGGCTGACGGCGCGGCTGCGGCGCGGGCGAGATCCGATCCGGATCGTCATCGACAGCAAGCTGCGCACGCCACCTGGCGCGCACCTGCTGCCCAAGCGGACCGGTCCGCGCACGATCATCGTCTGTGGCGAGGCTGCGCCCACCAGGAGGGCGAGGGCCCTCGTCGGCAAGCGCGCCGAGATCTGGCGGGTGCCGACCCACGCGAATGGTCGGATCGACCTGTGGAAGCTCGCCACGCTGCTCGGCGATGCGGGGATCCAGTCCGTGCTCGTGGAGGGCGGCGCCGAGATCCACAGCTCCTTCCTCGAGCGGCGCCTGGCCGACGAGCTCGTCCTCTACGTGGCGCCGAAGATCGTCGGCGGTCCGGCCAAGAGCTGGGTGGGCGGCAAGGGCATCGGCACGCTGCGGAGCGCGCACCAGTTCGTCATCGACCCCGACCCGGTGTCCCTTGGCGGCGACCTGCGCATCACCGCGAAGCGCGGGCCCGAGCCAGCGCCAGCAGACTCCCCGGGCCACCACCGCTGACGATCCGCCGCCACCCCGGCAGACCCTCACGGCTCGTCTTTGCCCGCGCCGACGGTGTGGTACACCGAGCCCGATGTTCACCGGGCTGATCGA
>JAGSPR010000579.1 GCA_018262455.1 Deltaproteobacteria bacterium
TCCGCCATCCGCGCGAATACAGTTGTGAAATAACGGACGAGTTAGGTAGCGCCCGGAGGCTCGGCTGTCAAGCCTGTAGCCGGGTCTCGCGCTGACCACGGGACATTTGCCCGGGAGATTTGCCCGGCGAGGGAAGGACGCGATCCGCCATACTGCGCTCGGTGCCGTACTCGTCGAGCCATCCCAGCCCCGCGCCGCCGCTCTCGCGCGCGAGCCTGGTGATCGGCCTGTACGGCGCCATGGCCCTCGTGGCGCTGGTGATCGCGGCGGCCCGTGGCAACCCGGACCTCTACCGGCTCGAGATCGGCGAGCCGTGGCTGCTCGTGGCGGGTCCGGCCATCGGTCTTGGGGTTGGCGCTGGCGTGGTCGGGCTGACCCGGCTCGCGACCCGGCGGTTCCAGTGGGCACGCGATCTCCACGCGAGCTTTCGCGACCTGCTCGGTCCGCTGACGGGGCGAGAGATCCTCATCGTGGCCCTCGCGTCCTCGATCGGGGAGGAGCTGCTGTTCCGCGGCGCCCTGCTGCCGTGGCTGGGAGTCTGGATCCAGGGGATCGTGTTCGCGATGCTCCACGTCGGCCCGGGGCGCCGGTTCGTGCCGTGGACCCTCTCGGCGCTGGTGCTCGGCATCGCGTTCGGCTGGCTCGCCGTGTGGACGAACAACCTCGGCGCGCCGATCGCCGCCCACTTCGCGATCAACTTCTTCAACCTGCGCTACATCGTCCGCACCCGGATCTAGGGCGACCATGCCGCGCCGGTCTCGGCATTGATGTGGCCGAACCGGAGCTTGCCGCCACCGATGTCGATCGTGCCGAACACGATCGGCAGCGTGAAGCGGCGCGGCCCGACCGAGCCAGGGTTGAAGATGGTGAGGCCGCGATCGACGCCGACGAACGGCACGTGCGAGTGGCCGCAGATGACGAGCGACGCCTGCTGCTGCTGCGCGAGCCGGACGATCTCCGACCGCAGCTTCGGGCCGTAGACGCCGATGTGGACGACCAAGATCCGCAGCACCGGGTGACCGCCATCGGTGAGCGCGAGGGTCAGCACGTCGGGGAGCTGGTCGGCGCGGGTATCGATGTTGCCGCGGATCGCGAACAGCGGTGCGATCTCGGCGAGGCCGTCGAGCACGTCGAGATCGCCGATATCGCCGGCGTGCAGGATCGCGTCGGGCGCGAGCGCCTTGAGCTGGCCGGCGGCGGCCGGGTGCGGGGCGCTGTGGGTGTCCGCCACGACGGCGAGCCGCAGGGTCTTGCCCGGCAGAAGCTCGATGGCGGCTGCTTGCTTGACGAGCGGCGGCGGCATCATGAACCCCCGGCCCCCCCGGGATTCCCGGGACTCTCGAGCCGCGCCTGGATCGCGGGCCACTCGGTGTCAAGCATGCGGAACCACGCGGTGTCGCGGTTGCGCCCCTTGATGATCATGTGCGCCTGCTGCACGCCCTCGAAGGTGAAGCCGTACGACAGCGCCGCACGCCGCGAGCGCTCGTTCAGCGCATCGCACTTCCACTCGATGCGGCGATAGCCGAGCCCGAACGCGTGGCCGAGCATGAGGTGCGTGGCCTCCCGGGCGGCGCCGGTGCGCTGGGCGATCGGGCCGTACCAGATGTGGCCCAGCTCGACCTTGAGATCCTCGGGGCGATTCGCCATGTAGCAGGCCACGCCGACGGGGGTGGCGGTCGGACGATCGCAGACCACCAGCATCCGCATGTCGGGGTTGGCGTGTTGCGGGGCGAGGTAAGCATGCAGCTCGGAGGCGGTGCGGTTCGTGGTGCCCCGCATCCACCGCCAGATCACCGGCTCGGGATCGTAGGCCGCGGCGTGGCGGTCGCCGAGCGTGAACGGCGCGCCCGACGACACCGCGTGGAGCGGCTCGATGTCGCGCTCGAGGTCGAGCGGACGGAGCACGACCCGCGCGCCGGTCAGGACGACCGGCGCGGGCTTCCTCGGCAGGGCCTTGCAGCGGGCCAGCACGTCGCCCGGCAGGTCGGCGGGAACCTGATTCATGCCGATTTGTTGCACGCCTCGACGGCGATGCCTAGCCTCGGTCATGTCCCGCGCCGCGCTGCTCGTCCTGCTCCCGCTCGCCTTGCTGCCCGGCCACGCCCACGCGGACGAGACCTCGGCGACCGACAAGCTCCGGATCCTGTACTCGACGCGGTTCACGTTCACCGATGACGGCGTGCCGCTCGTCACCGTGGAGATCATGGACAAGCGACGCGAGGTCAAGCTGCGTGCCCGGGGCGGCATCGTGGTGCGGCCCGATGGCAACGGCGGCTCGGCGATCGAGGCCGACGGCGGCGACGCGTGGACGATCACCGCCGAGGCCGCCAGGCCCGCGGTGATCCAGGACTGGACCGTGGTCGAGACCCTGCAGCCCGACGACGCGACCGGCGTGACGACCGCGGTCGCGCGCTGGAAGGAGCGCGGCTTCGATCCGCGATCGTTCGAGATCGGCACGCTGTTCGGGGTCGATGGCGAGGTGATCGACACGCGCGAGATCCGGATCGCGATCGATCCGGTCGCGGCCGGCAAGGGCGCCGCGCGCGCCGCCGACCACGGCAAGCGCTACGGGATCCGCACCCAGGTCCACCAGGAGCTGGTCCGCCGGCCCGCCGGGATGATCGTGGCCCGCAGCGGCTCGACGGTGATCCGCAATCCGTCGGTGCTGTGGTTCACGCCCAAGAAGTCCGCCGAGACCCTGACCGTCGCCGACGTGCCCACCGGGACCGGCGGCTCGCAGCTCGCGACCGGCAGCGAGGACCGTCGCTACTGGGGAGCCGTGTACGTGACGCTCGATCAGGACGGCTCGCTGGTCGCCGCGAACGCGGTGTCCGAGGACAAGCTGCTCGCCGGGCTCGTGCCCTCCGAGATGTATCCGGATGCGCCGGCCGCCGCGCTCGAAGCCCAGGCGATCGCCGCGCGCACCGAGCTGCTGCAGAAGATCGGGCGCCGCAACCTCACCGATCCGTTCCTGCTGTGCTCGACGCAGCAGTGCCAGGTCTACGCCGGCGCCGGCAAGGAAGACCCGCGCACCACCCGCGCCATCGAGAAGACCCGCGGGATCGTGCTGCTGCGCGATGGCGGCGGGCTGGTCGACATTCGCTACAGCGCGTCATGTGGTGGGCACAGCGAGGACAACGACGCGATCTGGGGCGGCGAACCGGATCCGTCGCTGCGCGGCCGCGTCGACGATCCCAAGGGCGGGATGACGCGGGTCACCGACGCGAACATCGACGCCTTCCTCGACGGCGGCGGTGACGCGTGGTGCGCCAAGGGCAAGCTCGGTCAGGGCCGGTTCCGGTGGACCGAGAAGTTCCGCACCGACGATCTCACGGCCCGGATCGCCAGCGAGTTCCCCGAGGTCGGGCGCGTCAAGTCGCTGACCGCGAAGCAGCGCGGCGTGTCCGGTCGGATCGGCGTGCTCGTGATCAAGGGCGACAAGGGCAGCATCGAGGTGGCCGGCGATCTCAAGATCCGGCGCCTGCTCGGCGGCCTCAAGTCGACGCTGTTCAAGGTCGAGCGCGAGGGCGACACGTTCGTGTTCCACGGCGCCGGCTTCGGCCACGGCGTCGGCATGTGCCAGACCGGCGCGATCGGCATGGCCCGGCGCGGCTTCACGGCCGGCCAGATCC
>JAGSPR010000580.1 GCA_018262455.1 Deltaproteobacteria bacterium
GCGAGCAAGCCACGGCAGGCCGCGTTGTTCGAGCTAACCGAGCAGCGCGCGATGGAGCCGAGCGGGATGCTCGAATACTTCGCTCCCTTGCAGCGTCGCGGCGATCAAGCTCACGAGCTCGAGATGGTTCGTGTCGAAGGCTGGATCGGCTGCCACCACTGCCAGGAACGGGACCGCGCACGAGGGCACTTCGTACACCGTGCGCTGGTGATGGATGTTGGTCCAGAGCGCCTTGAGCGCCGGGCTGGGACCGGCATCGCCGAGCGCCGCGAGCGCGGATGCCACATCCGCGCGCAGTCTTTCCACATGGCGGTCGCCCGCGTACGCGTGCTCGAGCTCCTCCCACGGAGCGCGATCGAGTTCCGTCGTCGGCAAGCTCGGCCCGGAGGCCGGACGATCTGGGGCTCGATCGGTTGCAGTGACGGGCGATTCGTTGCTCGATCGAGGTCGATGCCGACCAAAGCCCAGGAACAGCGGATGACAACCCAGCGCGCCAACCAGGCCGCGAACAAGAAGCGCAAGAGCCGGAAGCCGAAGGGCCGGACCTCCCTGCTCGCAGGGAAGCCGGTGAAGGCGACGAGCGCGCGCACGCGGTCCAAGGCAGCGGCACAGAGCACGCTCGACCGAAACCGGAGCAAGCACGCCGAGCGCCGCGGCGGCGCGGTGCTCGAGGAGAACGCGACCGGCAGGCCCTCGCGCAAGTCGACGCGCGGCAGCAGCGATGGCACCAAGCGCACGACCAACCAGCAGCTCCGCGCGATCAGGAAGGTCTCGTCACCGAGCAACCGCGCGCGCAGCCGTCGCTGATCCCCCGCGTACCCGATGGACCGCGTGTCCGGCCCGGCGGCGACGACGCTCAGGGCCGGAACGTCGCGTGGCAGCCCTCGCAGCCGCGCAGGATCGCGCCGAGCGCCTCGGCTGCGCGCGGCACGTCGTTGTCGCGACTCGCGTAGGCCAGCGCCTCCAGATTGGCCTTGACCTTGACCGTCTCCAGTTGCAGCGGGTACTCATCGCTGCATGAACAAGTGGATCTCCACGATTCTCAGCCTCGCTGCACTCACCTTGGTGGGGTGTAGCGCAGCACAGATAAAGTCGGATCTGGTGAAGCGAGCCTCGTTTGACCTTTCGTGCTCCGAGCAGGAGCTTCAGTTGACGATTCTCAGCAAGATGAGCGCGTGCGGGGGCGACGAGTACCACTGTGCACAGACGGTCGGAGTGACTGGCTGTGCAAAGAAAGCCACCTACGTGAGAACGGACTCGGGCGGCGGCCCAACTTGGGTACGCAACAGCGAGGTGCAGCAAGAACCAACGCCGAAGGCGCCGTAGTTCGGCCAGCGGTGGGCGGGTCATGGGCGCCACCAGGCGCTGCACCTGTTTCGCTATGGCGATTCGCTTCGACCCGCGCAGTACGCGCAGCTTGCCGGGCGGTATCGCGACCGGAGTGCGCGCGTGATCGTCGCGTGATCCACCGCGCGAGGGACGAGCGATGTCGCTAGGGTCCTGAGCATGCGGCTCATCCATGCCTTGCTCGTCGTCACCTGTACCCTCGGCTGCACCACCGCGACCGGCTCGCTGAAGACCGCCGGGGTGGCGTCGCTGGTGACGATCGGAGGCATGGTGGCCGTAGCAACCCGGCAGTGACTCGCGCCGTGGCGAAGGCCCATCCGATCAAGAGGTCGTGGGTGGTTTGGTGGCGGTGGGTGACGTCGTGGTTGTCGTCTGCTCGTTGACCGGTGCGCTGCGCACGTCCGGCGAGCGTATGTTCGGGCGTCGCGGCGCTCAGCAATCGCGCGACATGCCTATGCCTTCGCCTTCATCGCGCACGTGGTTCCTCGTCCGTCACGGGGAAACCGAGTGGAACGCCATCGCGCGTATGCAGGGGCAGTTGGATTCGCCTCTCACGGCGCTCGGCCGCGAGCACGCGAGAACGTCGGGCCGGTTGCTTGCGCGTCTGGGCGTGGACACAGTGTTCGCGTCACCGCTGGGACGCGTGCGCGAGACACTCGCGATCCTCTCGGAGCACGTGACCGTGACTCCGGTCTTCGATGATCGGCTGATGGAATGGTCAGCCGGTGCGTGGTCTGGCGAGCTCTACTCGGACCTGCCGTGCCGCTGGCCTGACGAATGGGCTGCGTGGACCGCCGATCGCTACAACCAACGCTCACCACGCGGCGAAAACTTTGTGGATCTGGCTGTTCGTGGGCGCTCGTTCGTCGAAGCGGCGAATCGTGCACCGGGTGAGCGCGTCGCAATCGTTGCACATGGCTTCTTCAACTGTGCGCTCGCCGAAGTGCTGCTGGGACTCTCCTCCGTCGAGACGATGCAGATCCGCCAAGCCAACGACGTCGTCATTCGAATCGTTGTGACCGATGGCGTGGCGTCGGCGGATCACTTTGTAGGCGATGCCGGGCCAGTGACCGGACTGCCTGCGTGAGCCGTGGCAGCGGTCTGCCGAAATCAACTCCGGTGCGGGCGTCGGCAACTCCGGTGCAGGCGTCGGCGGTGCGGGCGTCGGCCGGACTATCCCCGCCAGGGACTATCCCCGGTCGGGATTGCCGCTGCCATCGGATTATCCCGGTCGGGATTGCACGATTGCCGGGATTGCCACCGGATTATCCCCGGTCGGGATTGCAGGGATTGCAGGGATTGCACGATTGCCGATTGCCGGTCGGGATTGCCATGCGGGCGCGCTCTTCATGAAGCTGTCGCCATGTTGACTTGCTCGACCGTGCTCGTTAGCTTCGTCCGCTTGAACATCGGGGACGGAGCATTCGCTCCGTGATTCTGCTCGTGTGCATGAATCCCTCTCCGTCGACCCATCAACTCCAGGGAGACCTTGTGAAGTCATTCGTCATGGCGTGCGCGAGCCTGATCGCGTCGTTTGCAGGAGAACAGGCCGCGTCGGCAGGGCCACCCGCCTGGTGTGGCGGAAAGTCGTTCGACGCCGGGAGCTACGACGTGAAGGAGTCAAAGCGCAGCGAGCCCGAGAGCGCGGTGCGTGCGATCGCGAAGATGCTGTGCACGGACACCGCGGACATGCGGCCGCACCACGCAGCGATCGAGGTGGACCGGCAGGCCTGGGGCAAGAAGCTGGGCATGATCGAGGCCGACTGGGCGGACGCGGTCGAGTACATCGACAACAAGGACGGCAACTACCCGAAGATCAATTACTCGGTAACTGTGATCACGCAGCTCTCGCCGATGGATCAGTACAAGTTGATCAAGGAGAGCGCAGGCGGCCTCGGCAACGGCATCGGGGGCATCAACGACCCGCTCTACGCAGCGGATGCGATCGGGCCCCAGCTGACCGAGGTGGGGCGGCTCGCCTTCCTCGAGCACTGCGTCAAGGCGCCGATCCGCCACGACTCGGTCCGAGAGTGGGCTGTGTGCCAGGGCGATGTCGACGAGTGGGATTTCGCGAAGTTTGCGACGCAGATCCGCGGCGACGTCGTGCACGACGGCGCAACCAAGATGCACCTGCGAGTGCGCGCACTCGAGGTGGACGATGCTCTCAAGGGCTATGCGATCCAGCGCGACAGGCTCTTCAAGGCAGACGACGCCTACAAGAAGATGTTCGAGGTTGCGGCGCGCGGCCGCACCGCATGGACCAAGGGCATTGGTGCGAACACGAAGCTCATCGAGCTCGTGCAGTCGATGGAGTCGGCGAAGATGTCGGGCTCGCGGAAGATGTTCGCGGACTGTGAAACCAAGACGGCCGAGGCACTCTCGACTGCCGTTGCCACGATCCCCGCGAAGGCATTCACCGGCATGTTCGACGAGCGCATGGATCCGAGCGGTGGGTTCGCCTACAAGGCGATGCCGGTGCTGATGGCAAATCCACAAGTGCATCTGGCAGCGATCGCGTTCGTCCTCTGCCAGCAGTCCACCTCGACCGGTGACTGGCTCGCTGACGGCCTCGACGATCTCCCGGGCGTACGCGGTCCGCGCAACGCGGCGACAGGCGAGATCCTCAACGAGAAGTGGGTGTTCGATGACGTCAACGCGAGCGAGCTCCAGCCCCCACGCGTGCGTGGGCGCCCGTACGATCGGACCGGTGGCACGGTGAACAGCGCCGGCGGCATCGTGACCTCGGTCAAGGTGAACAAGGACGTGGCGACAGTCACGCTCAAGAAGACCTCGATCAAGCGCACGCAATGTGTGAAGACGCACCGGACCAACCGCGTCACGAGGATCCGCGACGACGGAAGCCTCGACTACGAGACGATCTGTGACAAGTCGGGCACGGTGACCATCGACACCACGTGGGATCCGTTCGACGTCGCAGCCAGGTACGCGCCGCTGTTGAAGCCGGGCGTCGGGTTCTCGCTCATCAGCCACAGGAAGATCGGGGAAGTCATTGCGACCTGGGCCAACGCGGCGGCGACCACGCCGGCGACTGTTCTCGGCGCGAAGCTCAAGTAGTGAAGGGCACGCCGCGCTCCTAGGCGAACGGCGATCCCTGAGCCGCCGGTCGTGTCGGTCGCAGACGATGCGACCGGGCTCGCATCGGGTCGACATCGCGAGCCGGCCGCACGGGCTCGGGTTCTCGAGAACACGTCGGCGCGCGGATCCACTCGCTCGCCGCGGATCTGCTCGGGCGCCCATGTACGGCAGCTTGCCCTTGAGCATGCCTCGAATCGACGCTGCTGCGACGTGGCATTGCCCGTCCATCGCCGAGCGCGGATCCGGGAACGCCCTGGAGCGTTCCTGGCAACGCTCGTAGCTCGAGAGGTTCCAGCCGATGAGGCCGCAATCGCCACAGCGCGTCGTGAAAGGATGCGATGCTCGTGTCGTGGCCGAGCTGCGCGAGCGCTTCGGATCGTACGAGATCTACGAGAAGCTCGGATCGGGCGGGCTCGCCGCCGTGCACCTCGCGAGGACGCGCGCGGTGTCGAATCCAGTCGCGCTCAAGCGGCTCTATCCGCACATCGCGGAGGTCCGCGAGCTGGTCAGCTCGTTCATCGACGAGGCACGCCTCGCACGCCACCTCCGGCACCCGGGGATCGCGCGGGTGTACGAGTACGGCAAGCTCCGCGGCATCTTCTTCATCGCGTTCGAGTTCGTGCCGGGCCCGACGGTGCTCCAGCTCCAGCAGCACTGCGCCGAGTACGTCGGCCGGATGCCGGTGATGGTCGTGCTGGAGATCGCATACCAGCTGTGCGATGCGCTCGATCACGCACACAACTTGCGCGACGCGCTCGGGCTCCCGCTCGGCATCGTCCACCGCGATGTCTCGCCGTCGAACGTGATCGTCTCGACGACGGGCCAGGTGAAGCTGATCGACTTCGGGCTCGCGAAGACCAAGCAGTCGACCGTCCACAGTCAGGCCGGCGTGATCAAGGGCAAGCTCAACTACGTCGCGCCCGAGTATCTGTCTGGCAAGCTCGATGCGCGGTGCGATCTGTGGGCGCTCGGCGTGGTGATGTACGAGCTGCTCACGGACACGCGCCTGTTCGATGCGCCCGAGCAGGGGGAGATCCTCGATCGCGTGCGCTCGATGCCGATTCCCGCGCCTTCGCGGTCGAACCCCGAGGTGCCGGCCGAGGTCGACGAGATCGTGCTGAAGGCGCTCACGCGCGATCCGAACAAGCGCTGGCTGCGCGCCGGCGACATGCGTGACGCGATCGGCCGCGTGGCCGCCGGTCGACTCACGCAGCAGCAGTTCGTGTCGTGGGTCGAGTGGGTGTTCGCGCAGAAGCAGCCGTTGCGGCGCGAGGACAGCGGCATCTCGGCATTGCACGAGCTCATGAGCCACGAAGTCGAGGTCGTCGGGGAGCTGCCGGCGATCTCGGAGGCGATGATGGAGCGGCGGCGCGCCAGCGTCGCGTCGATGCCGGTCGGCGCGGCGCTCCTCCAGCGCCACAGGTCACGGCAGTGGGCCTGGATCACGGGCCTGCTCGTTGCCGCCGGGGCGGGGCTGCTCGCCTACGC
>JAGSPR010000267.1 GCA_018262455.1 Deltaproteobacteria bacterium
GTGATGGATCCGGTGGAACCAGTAGTAGCAGCAGTCCTCGGCGAACAGCAGGATCAGCCACGACCACCACGGCGGCGCTAGCCCGTCGATCAAGTCGATGACGCGGTGGTCGTAGAGCCAGAGGAAGAACGGGATCGACAGCAGCCTGGCAGCTGCGGAGACGCCCACGTTGATGAGCCCCATCGAGAGCGAGGCGAACGTGTCGCGCGGCGCGTATCCCTTCACTTCCGGGTGCCGCTTCGCCCACGCGACCTCGAGCAGGATCAGCGCGATGAATCCCGGGATCGAGAATAGAACCGCGTTCGACACCCTTTCGCACGCTAGCACGTCGAGCGAGACTGGCACCCATGACCCACGGTGGTGACCTGATCGCAGAAGTCCTCGGGCGGCATGGTGCAACGCATCTGTTCGCGCTGTGCGGCGGCCACATCTCGCCGATCCTCACGGGTGCGCAGGCGCGCGGGATCCGCGTCATCGATGTGCGCGACGAGGTCAATGCGGTGTTCGCCGCCGATGCGGTCGCACGGATGACCGGCACGATCGGCGTGGCGGCAGTCACCGCTGGCCCGGGTGTCACCAACACCATCACGGCGGTGAAGAACGCGCAGATGGCGCAGTCTCCGCTCATCATCTTCGGCGGTGCGACGGCGACCCTGCTCAAGGGACGCGGGTCGCTGCAGGACATCGATCAGCTGTCGATCATGAAGCCGATCACGAAGTGGGCGACCACCGTGAAGACCGTGCCGGCACTGGTACCGACGGTGGAGCGCGCGTGTCAGATCGCGTTCGAGGGTGTGCCCGGACCGGTGTTCGTCGAAGTGCCCGTCGACCTGCTGTATCCCGAAGAGATCGTGCGCATGTGGTACGAGCGGGAGGCAGGCTTCGGCAAGGCCAAGGGCATCGGCGCCAAGGCGCTCGAGCTCTACATCCGTGGCCACCTGTATCGTCAGTTCCGCGCGCCCTCGCTTCCCGAGCTCCATCTGCCACAGCTGCCGCAGTTGCGTACCGAGGACGGTGCGGTGATGCGTGCCGCCGAGGCGCTCAAGAATGCCGAGCGTCCGGTGATCGTGGTCGGCAGCCAGACGCTCGCCGGCGTCAAGGATCCCGCACGGCTCGCCCGCGCGCTCGGGATGCTCGGCGCCCCGGTGTTCCTCGCTGGCTCGGCACGCGGGCTGCTCGGCCGGACCCATGAGCTGCAGCTTCGCCACAATCGCGGCGCCGCGCTCAAGGAGGCCGACGTGGTGGTCGTGTGCGGGTTCCCGTTCGACTTCCGGCTCGGTTATGGGCGCGGGATCCCGAAGCGCGCCACGTTGATCGCCGCGAACCTGTCGACCCACGAGCTGAAGAAGAACCGTCGGCCGGACATCCCGGTCGAGATGCATGCGGGCGAGTTTCTCGTGGCGCTCGCGGACAAGATCAGCTCGGCGGGCGACCGCTGGCGGCCGTGGCTGGCGGGGCTGCGAGCCAAGGAGCAGGCGCGCGACGCCGAGATCGTGGCGAAGGCGACGCCCAAAGGCGACCTGATCGATCCGTTGCACTTCTTTCTCCGGATGGAGGAAGCGATGGCGGACGACGCGGTGCTCGTGGTCGATGGAGGTGACTTCGTCGCAACCGCGAGCTACATCGTGCGGCCGCGCGCGCCGCTGTCGTGGCTCGATCCGGGGGTGTTCGGAACGCTCGGGGTTGGTGGCGGGATGGCGCTGGGTGCGGCGCTCGTTCGCCCAGGCCGCGAGGTCTGGCTCGTGTGGGGCGACGGCTCGAGTGCGTACTCGTTGGCCGAGTTCGACAGCTATGTTCGCCACGGGGTCGCGCCGATCGCCGTGATCGGCAACGACGCGTCGTGGTCGCAGATCGCGCGTGAGCAGGTCGAGGTCCTCGGCACGTCGCTCGGCTGCGATCTCCGGCGGACCGACTACCACAAGGTGGCGGAAGGCTATGGCGGCGTCGGGCTGGTGCTGACCGATCCGGCTCGGGTCGATGCCACGCTGGCCGAGGCCAAGGCCATCGCCAAGGCGGGTCGTCCGGTCTGTATCAACGTCCATCTCCGCAAGACTGACTTCCGCAAGGGCTCGATCTCGATGTGATCCCGGCGGGTTAGGGCAGGCCTCGCGTGAGGTGTTGACTCGGGTCGAAAATGAAAGTTACTTTCAAACTCAATGAAGCGCCTCCTCGTGTCTTCGAGTTTGATTCTCGTTTTCAGTAGTACGGCGCACGCCGATCTGCGATCGTTCACCGCGACCTACGAGTACTCGACGGTTCCCGAAGGCAAGACCGCCGTCGAGCTCTGGCACACGCAAGGTCGGAACACCTGGGATGCAGACACCCCGCAAACGTTCGAGCAGATCGTCGAGATCGAGCACGGCCTCACGGACAAGTGGGACATCGCCCTGTACTCGGTGTTCGAGCAGATCGCCGGAGACGCGATGACGGCCGAGCCGTTTCACTTCGCCGAGCTCAAGCTCGAGACCCGGTACCGGCTCGCCGACCGCGGCGAGTGGCCGGTCGACACGCTGCTGTACTTCGAGGCCGCCAAGCACTTCGGCGAGAGCGCGTACGCCGTCGAGGGCAAGGTGATCGGCGCCCGCGACTTTGACCGGCTCACCGCGGCCGTCAACGCGATCGCCGAGCTCAAGTTCGGCAAGGATCGGCCGGAGACCGAGCTCGAGCTCGGCGCGGCAGCGGGGCTGACCTACCAGGTTCACCCGAAGGTCCGGCTCGGGGCCGAGGCCTACGGCACGTACGAGGAAGCCGAGCTCGCGCTCGCCGCCGGTCCGGCAGTCAGCCTCGCGGGCTCGTCGAGCTTCTGGATCACGATCACCGCGGGCTTCGGGCTCACCGACGAGGCCGATGCGCTCCGTGTCCGCGCGATCATCGGGATCGAGCTATGAGACGTGCTGTCGTCGCGTGCGTGTTCGCGGCGGGAGCCCTCGCGGCCTGCGCGCGCCGAACTCCCCCCTACGCGACGACGATCGATGCGCAGCGCGCGAACGTCGAGCTGGCCGAGCTCGAGCAGGGCAGGGCGCTCACGATCCGCAAGTGCGGGAGCTGCCACCAGCCGCCGCTACCGCGCGATCACACGTCTGCCGAGTGGCCGAGCAAGCTCGACGAGATGGCCGCACGCGCAAACCTCGATGCACGCCAGCGCCACGTCATCGAGCAGTACCTCGTGGTGATGGCCGACGCTCCTGCGGCCACCGCGAAGCGTTGAGCTAGTCGCAGCCCGGGATGCCGAGGTAGACCCCGGCGCCGACCGGGAGCCGCAACGAGAGTCCGGCGGTGGCGGTCCAGGCCGACGCGTTGTCCGGCATCCACACGCGGCCGGCCTCCGCAAACAGCCCGACCGCGGCGGTCCCGAACCACGCGCCCGAGACCGCGCCGCAGTGATCGGAGGACGTGTAGTTCTTCGTGCTGGTCCCGTACAGCTCGTGGTCGATCCGAAGCTTCGCGCCCGTGCCGACGCCGGCACCTGCCCACCGCAGCTCGCCGCGGAACCCGAGCGAGGTGCGGGTCCTCGGGCTGTCATCCACGAACAGCGCACCGTCGACGTAGCCCCCTTGCTGCGTCGGCCCGTGCTCGGGCCAGTCGCCAAACCCGCCGATCCCGAGATCGAACTTCTGATGGTGCGACTGGGTGGCACTCGCGAGGTGAACCCCGCCTGCGGCGTGGAGCGCCGGATCGTGGCGACCGACGGACGTCATGCCTCCGATCTCCGCTTTGACCGGCGGGATCGCGTACGGAACGATGCAGCCACCCAGCAGCGCCAGCGCGAACCATCGAAGCACGCCCTGTGCGAGAGCAAGCCCTGGGCCGGACGGCGCGGGAGCGCGTGGGATCGACACGTCCCCGGTCGGGTCGGATGCATCGCCGAACCTCGTGAAATCACGTGCCCGGGTGCGTGCCCCTGCGCGCACCATCGTGCCGCGCATTCACAGCGTGATGACCTCGCGACGGTCGCGCGGAGTTGGAGTACGAAGTGGGGATGCCCGAGCCGGTCGACGCGGCACTCGCCAGGCTCGGCGTTCGTCGCTTGCTGCTGGCGATCCACGACACGAGCTTCCCCTCCGATCTCGACGAAGATGTCGGGCGCGGGTCACCGGCGACCCGCGCCGCGGGCCGCCTGTTGCGCTACGCGCGATCGCTCGGGTTCACCGGCATCCAGCTCGGGCCCCAGGGCCAGACCTCGCGCGACAATGCCTCGCCGTACGACGGCACCATCTTCTCGCGCCACCTCGGCACGATCGCGCTCCACTCGCTTCGCGAGGGCGGCCCGTTCGCCGGGCTGGTCGGCGAGCGCGTGCTCGCACGGGCGTTGCTCGATCCTGGAGGCGGGCCCGCGCGACACCGCCACGCCTATGATGCGATGCATGCGCTCGTCGACGAGGCGTACTTCGCGCTGCGCAGGCGGCCCGACCTCGCCGAGCGACTCGCTGGCTTCCGTCGCGAGCATGCCTCATGGCTCGACCGCGACGGACTCCATGCGGCCCTCTGCATCGAGCGCGGCACGAGCTCTCGCCACTGGGCCGGGCTCGATGCAAGGCTCTGGAACCCGCGACCGGACGAACACGCCGCCGCGGCGGCGCGCCGGGCCGAGCTCGCGACCACCCATGCCCGCGCCATCGAGCGCTACGCGTTCGGTCAGCTGCTCGCGCATGACGAGCACCGCCGCGTCCGCGCCACCTGCGCTGACCTTCAGCTCGCGCTCTATGGTGACCTCCAGGTCGGCTATGCCGACGCCGATGCCTGGGCGAACGCGGCCAGCTTGCTCGTTGGTTACGTGATGGGCGCGCCGCCGAGTCGCACGAACCCCGATGGCCAGCCGTGGAACTACCCGGTCCTCGATCCCGAAAAGCTCGGTGGCGCGGCGCGCGCGTTCGTCCTGGCGCGGCTCGACAAGGCGTTCGCCGAGTACGACAGCATGAGGATCGACCACCCCCACGGACTCGTCTGCCCCTGGGTCTACCGCGCCGACACAGCCGATCCGGCGACCGCCGTCCGCGAGGGGGCGCGCCTGTTCGAATCTCCCGACTTGCCGGATCATCCCGCGCTCGCGCGGTTCGCGATCGCCAGGCCCGATCAGCTCGACCGCACGCTGCCTCGTCACCATGACCACTGGGTCATCGAGCTCACGCCGGCACAGATCGATCGCTACGCGGTCCTGTTCGACGCGATGGCCGGATCGGCGCGGCGCCACGGTCGTGCGTTCTCCGACCTCAGCTGCGAGGTCCTCAGCACGATGCCGCGGCCGCTCGCCTGCGTGATCGCACGCCACCATCTCGGCCGCTGGCGTGTGACGCAGAAGGCCAACCTCGACGATCCGACCGACGTCTACCGCACCGAGAACGCCGAGCCCGACGACTGGGTCATGATCGGCAACCACGACACCGCCCCGATCTTCTCGCTGATTCGCGGCTGGTCCGCCGCCGTGCGCGACAAGTGGGCACGCCACCTGACGCAGCGGCTCTCGTTGCGGCGGCCCGAACGCCTCGCGCAGCCTGGATTCCTCGCGACCGCGATGGTTGCCGAGCTGTTCGCCTCGCGTGCGGAGAACGTGTCGATCTTCTTCGCCGACCTGTTCGGCTACGAGGACCGGTTCAACGCGCCAGGCACCTACAACGACCTCAACTGGACGCTCCGGCTGCCCCATGACTTTGACGAGCTCCACCGCACCCGCCTCGCCGCCAACGCCGCCATTGATCTCGCCCTCGCATGCGAGCTGGCGCTGGCCGCGCGCCCATGATCGCGCACGGGCATCGCTCCGTGGCGAATCAGCGCCGCAGGAACAGGGCGCCGAGCGGGGGCAGGGTGAGGTTGAGAGAGTGCTCGCGGCGGTGGGCTCGCACGCGGGTGGTCTCGACGGCGCCGAGGTTGCCCTGGCCGCTGCCGCCGAGCTCGACGGCATCGGTGTTGAGGATCTCGCGGTAACGGCCGGGGAGGGTGACGCCGACGCGGTAGTTGAGGCGCGGGATGGGCGTGAAGTTGAGCACCACGATGACGCGCTCGTGATCGCGCGCGAGGCGTTCGTAGACGACCACGCTGTGCTCGGCATCATCGGCCTCGAGCCACTGGAAGCCGGCCGGCTCGGTGTCGAGCTCGTGGAGGGCGCGCTCGTGGCGGTAGAGGTGGTTGAGCTCGCCGACGAGGAGCTGGACCTGGCGGTGGGACGGGTCCTCGAGGAGGTGCCAGTCGAGGCTGGCGTCGTGGTTCCACTCGTTCCACGGGGCGAGCTCGCTGCCCATGAACAGGAGCTTCTTGCCAGGTTGGGAATACATGTACGCGAGCAACAGGCGGAGGTTGGCGAACTGCTGCCAGCGATCGCCGGGCATCTTCGCGAGGAGCGAGCGTTTGCCGTGGACGACTTCATCGTGCGACAGCGGGAGCACGAACTTCTCGGAGAAAGCGTAGAGGCCACGCATCGTGAGCTCGCGGTGGTGATGCCGGCGATGGATCGGATCACGCGCCATGAACTGCAGGGTGTCGTGCATCCAGCCCATGTCCCACTTGTACGAGAAGCCCAGACCGCCACTGGCGACCGCGCCGGTGACGTGCGGCCAGGCCGTGGACTCCTCGGCGACCGTGATCGTCCCGGGCGACTCGCGATGGATCGCCACGTTGAGCCGGCGGAGCAACTCGACCGCTTCGAGGTACTCGTTCCCACCGTGGACGTTCGGGACCCAATCCCCCGGCTTGCGGCCGTAGTCGCGGTAGAGCATCGAGGCAACGCCGTCGACGCGGAGTCCGTCGACGTGGAACCGGTCGAGCCAGAACAACGCACTCGACAGCAGGAAGCTGCGGACCTCGGGGCGACCGAAATCGAAGATCGACGTGTCCCACTCGGGGTGAAAGCCGAGGCGGCGGTCGGGGTGTTCGAACAAGGGGGTGCCGTCGAAGTACTGGAGGCCGTGCTCGTCGGTGGGGAAGTGCGCGGGCACCCAGTCGAGCAGGACCGCGATGCCGGCCTGATGGAGCAGGTCGATGAGGGTCATCAGGTCCTCGGGCGTGCCGTAGCGCGAGGTCGCGGCGAAGTAACCAGTGGTCTCGTAGCCCCACGAGCCGAAAAACGGATGCTCGGTGAGCGGCATGAGCTCGACGTGGGTGAACCCGAGACGCTGGACGTACTCGACGAGCTTCGGCGCGATCTCCAGATAGCTCAGCGAACGGTTGTTGTCCTCGGGGACGCGCATCCACGAACCGAGGTGGACCTCGTAGATCGCGATCGGCGCGGATGGACTGCTCACGGCGGCGCGGGTCGCCATCCACTGCGCATCCCTCCACTCGTGGTCGAGCTCCCACACCACCGAGGCGGTGTTCGGTGGCACCTCGTGGCGCAGCGCGAACGGATCGGCCTTGGCGACCTGGTAGCCGCGGAGCTTCGAGCTCACGTGATACTTGTAGAGCGCTCCACGCGCGACGTTCGGGACGAAGCCGACCCACACGCCGGTGTCACCGAGCCGCGTGAGCGGCGCATCGCCGGGCGTCCAGGCGTTGAAGTCACCGATGACGCTGATCGCCTCGGCATTGGGGGCCCACGTCGCGAACCGAGTGCCGTGCGTCGTGGGATGCGAGCCGAGCTTCTCGAACAGGCGGGGATGCTTGCCCTCGCGCATGAGGTGCGCGTCGAGATCCCCGAACTGGTCACTCCGCGGCGGCGGCGGCTCGGAGCTCGGGGGTTGCGGCGTTGGCTCGCGGATGCGCTTCACGTGAGCTCATCACACCACAGGAAGCAGGCCGAGCAGGCCGCGTAACGGGATCTCGAGCCAGTCCGGTCGATTATTGAGCTCGTAGCCGATCTCGTAGATGCACTTCTCGAGCATGAAGAACTCCAGTAGCAGCGTGAGGTCGCCGTCGCTGGCCGGCACGAGTCGCGTGGTGCGAGCGCGATCGAGGTAGCCGCCCAGGAACGAGGCGGCGGCCCACTCGGACCACGCGCGCGCCCAGACCTCGAGCCGGCCGACGTCCTCCGGGCGATGCCGGCCGTCACGCAGCGCCGCGACACTCGCGTACTGCAGCGAGCGAAGCATGCCCGCGACATCCCGCAGCGGGTTGCGCTTGAACCGGCGCTGCGACAGCGGGCGGCCGGGCTCACCTTCGAAGTCGATGATCACGAAATCCTCGCCGGTCCACAGCACCTGGCCCAGGTGGTAGTCGCCATGGATGCGGGTCCGGATCACGTCGATCCGGTGACGCGTGATCCGGGCGAGTCGGTGATCGAGCTCGGCTTCACGCGCGAGGATCGCGTCGACGAGCACGCGTTGCTCGACGGGCAGCAGCTTCGCCCGGCCACGCAGCAGATCGAAGGTCCGCGCCAGGTGCGCGCTCACCGAGCCGTAGAGCGACTGCTGGTGCATGATGTCGTAGGGCTCGGGCGCGAACAGCGGATCGTTCGGCTCGCTCGCGAGCACGACATGCAGCTCGGCGGTGCGCAGCCCGAGCAGCCGCACGCGATCGAGATAGGTGCCGACCCAGTCGATCACCTGATCGCTCGGAGCCAGCCGGGCACGCTCGAGCAGCGTCCCCGCCTGCACCGGAGGCGTCTCTGGGCGCGTCTCGTCGGCGAGCACACCCTCGAAGTAGCGATCGAGCGAGCTCAGCGAGAGCTGCCACGCATCGCCCTGGTTCGGGACGAACGCGAACAGCGTGCCGATCGTGGTCGGCTCGCGGTCCTGCTGGCGGTATTCGAGGACACCCGCGATCCGCGGCACCCCGTGATACTCGGGGGCTCGTGTCGCGAGGAACCGGCCGACCTCGAGCTCGGCGTTCGGGCCCTCCTCGATCACTCGAAACAGCTTGAGCAGGAAGCGCTCGCCATACAGGACGTCGCTGTTGCTCTGATCGGCCGCGGTCGCGCGCGGTGTCAGGCTGACGTCCGGTGGCACCTCGCGCAGCGCCGCGAACGAATCCCCGGTCAGCCTGCCATGTCGCCCGACCGCGCCGATGCCGTCGGTCATCGCCCGCAGCAGCGCCGTGTTGAACGCGTCGGCGAACAGCGCGTCGTAGAGCACGCCCGTGACCGGGTGCTCGCCGCGCCCCGGTACATCGTGGATCACGGCGTTGGCGATCGGGGGGCCGGGGATTCGCATCGAATCGTGCGGCTCGGCTTCCTCGGAAAACGCGATCGGGACCAGGTAGGTGTCGGCGGGCCCCCGGTCATACTCGACGCGCAACATCGCGATCGCGAACCGCGCCTCGTTGGTGAATGTCAGGACGTCGCTGATCGAGATCGCCTTGCGCGTGCGCGCCTTGCCTCGAAACCACCTGCGCTGGATGACGAACCCGATCAGCGTCCGCGCGAGCAGGTTGCCACGGCTCGGCTCGAGCAGCGAAGTCCAGCTGGTGCCGAGCGACAGGTTCGGACGTTCCATGATGCTGTCCGCGACCTGTGGTCGTTCGAGCGCCAGCCAGTAGAAGTTGTGGGGGCCAAGCGAGATGAAGTACGGCGCCTCGGTGATCTCGGGGAACCGCATGCGGCCGAATAGCTCGACCGGGACCATCGACCGCAAGCGCTCGAGGTTGAGCCG
>JAGSPR010000581.1 GCA_018262455.1 Deltaproteobacteria bacterium
CCACGAGCACGAACGTGATCACGCTCGACAGCAGGATCCCGCGGGTCAGCGCACCGTGCTCCGCGACCGTGACCACCGGGCCACCCGCGAACCCGATCGTCGTCCCCGGGTGGGCGAGCTGGATCCTCGTCGCGAGCTGGTCGAGCGAGCCCATCAGCCGCAGATCGCGCGCGACATCGGTCGCGCGGAACGCGGTCCGCAGGATGATCACCTGGGTCCGGCCATCGGCGCTGATGTAGGCGGGCTTCGCGAGCTTCGCCGCGGCCTCGCGCTGCTTCGCGCGCATCTCGTCGAGCGCCGCGGGCGGGGCGGGATCCGGATCGTCGAGGTCAACGAACAGTGGGTTCGCGCGCTGCTTGGCCGCGGCGATGTGGGTCGCGAGCGCATCGCGCGCCGCCTCGAGCTCGGCGAGCGGCGCGAACAGGTGGCGATGCGCGGCGATGAAGTCGCGGACGTCCGCGTCGTCGCTGTCGACCCGCTCCATCAGATCCTTGTCGAGCGTGGCGAGCCCGGCGAGCGCCTGCGTGGCCGCGGTCTCGCGCATCGCCGGGACCGGCGCGACGATCAGCATGAGCATGGTGTCCTGCTCCGGCATCCGGCCCGCGAGCTGCTCGGCCGCGCGCACCGACGGCGCATCCTTCGGAAGCAGGTACGAGAAGTCCGCGCGGAGCGGCAGCTCGAACATCACGAGGTAGGTCGCGCCGAGTACCGCGAGTGTGGCGACGACCAAGATCGCGGTCACGTGTCGCTCGATCCAGGCGATGTAGCGCTGCGCGACCTTGGCCATCACAGCGGAGTGACGCAAGGCGCATGCCGCGGTGAGGCCGTGCACGAAGCGGCACGCGCTGGCACTCCTGGTGCGATCCGTCGAAGGTTCGCCGCGGACGTGCGGAGTGTTCGACGAAGTGCCAGCCCCGCACCGCGCGCGGGTTGCACGCGCACCTGCGGCCCGCCGAGGCTATAGTGCGATGTCGATGACTGCTCCCGCCCGAGTCGCAGCCTGTCTCGCGTTGCTGGTGTCGTGCGGCGGCCATCGCGCGACCCAGGTCTCCGAGCCCGCCACCGCCCCGCTATCGGCCGCGCCGACCGCGAAGGCGGAGCCGGTGGTCTTCAAGCCCATGATCGTCGGGGTCGAGCTCATCGTGTCCCCGCCGGAAGCCCAGGTGTTCATCGACGACGTGCTGTACGGCGAGGCATCCATGCTCGATGCGGTGATCTCGCTCGAGCCCGGGCTGCACCAGCTCGTCATCCGGCACGACGGCTACAAGCCCTACCGGGTCGAGCTCGCGGTGTCCGACAAAACGGAGACCGTCGCCGTCAGTCTCGAACCAGCTCGATGATCAGCTCGGCGGCGGATCTACCACACCGCTGCCAGGCAACCTGATGACGCCGAGGGTGACGATGCGGATCACCGTGCGACGAGCGTGGACTCTTCGACCGCTGTCGTGGCGCGCGCGGGGCTGATCGTTCCGCCGATCGCAGGCGGCGAGCCGGGCGCCGTCACGAGGAAGACTCGCCCCGCCGCGCCACCGCCACCACCACCGTTGTTCGGGTTCGCCAGGGACGATACGCCCCCGAGCATCGTCCCTGCGCCACCGCCACCGCCGGCGCTGCCGTTGCTGCGCGAGACTCCCCCACTCGCCGGCATCGCGCACGTGCACCCATCCGCACCGGGGTCGCTCACCATCGGATCGCCACCACCACCACCACCACCGCCATTGGCGGCGACGACGCCGCCGACTTGAAGCGTCGGGGCGGCGAGCACGATCGTGCCGCCGGAGCCGCCACCACCGCCCGCCCCACAACCGGGCGACCCACGTCCACCTGCGCCACCGGCGTTGAGCGCACCATCGAGCTGGATCGTTCCGTAGGAACCGAGCATCGCGCCACCACCACCGCCACCGCCGTTGGCGCCACGCACCGGGCAACCCACGAACGTCGGCCCGGAGCTGCCGCCACCCCCGCTGCCTCCGCACAGCCGATCGAGTGTGGTCTGCCAGACCGCGCCACCCGTGCCACCGGGGGCGGCGCCGGAGGTACCGCCGCCACCACCGATCGCCGAGAATCCGCCGCCGCCCGCACCCGAATCGCAGCACGTACCGGAGATCGTTCCCAGACCACCACCACCATCACCGGCTCCCACCATCGATCCGACCCCGGCGTTGCTGCCGCCCGGACCACCCTGCGTCTGCGCACCACGCGCGTCGAGCAAACCGGATGTTTCCACGATCACCGATCGAGCGCCGATCATCGCGATCGACCGCGCCCCGATGACGCGGACCGTGCCGGTGACGACGACCTCATCGGCCGCAACGAACAGGATCGCGCACGGAGCCGCATCGTCGGTGCGCAGCTCGAACGTCGAGCCCGGTGCGGCGCCGGAGATCGTTCCGGCGGTCGTGTCGATCACGGCGCCATCGAGTAGCACCAACCTCGAGCCTGGCGGGGTCACGAGGTCATCGGGCACGAGCGGTAGAACGTACGTCTGGTTCACATCCCCGAGGACCACGTAGCCGTCGGGGAGCACGCCGCTGCGATCCCCGAGCGTCACCGTCACGTCGTAGGTCCCCGCCGCGAGCCCGGCAGGCACCGAACCCTCGATCAGCTGCTCGCCGCGCCACACGGCGGCCTCGAGCGGAACGTCTCCGACGGTGACCGCCATGGCGCCGACGACGGTGTCCCCGTGGTCGAGATCGCTGGTAAGCGGCAAGTGAAAGCCGGTGCCCTCGACCCGCAGGGGAACGGCGGCCGTATTCGTCGCGGACGCGGGATCGACGCGATCGATCACGAGGTCCGACCCCGGCGCCGCAGAGCACCCGGCGACCGCGAGCCAGAGCACGAACCGTCCCACGCGCTCGATGATACCTCTCACCAGCCGAAGTCGGCGAACCACCATTCGTATCCGCCGACCACCGCAACCCCGTCGATCTGGCCGACGACCACACTCCCCGACAGTGCCCCACGACCGTAGGCCGCCCCCAGGACCAGGCGCCCTGGACCCAGCCTGACGTCGCCAAGCAGTTGAGCCCGCACGCCGATCACTGTCTCGACGCGCTCGTCCGCCGCCTGCGCACCCAGCGCGAGCGCCACCTTCACGCGCATCGGGACGAGACCCGCGCCCAGCGCGGCACCGAACCGGCGTGACAGGCGGATCCGCCCACGCACCACGATGGGGAACCCCACACCCTCGACCGAGCGCGTGGCGGATTGCAGGCTGCCGTCGATCGTCACGTGGGTCGTGTCGCGAAACACCAGGCCCTCCGCGCCGACGAGAGCTGCGAGCTCGATGCCACCAAGCCCGCGGCGAAGGCCGAGCCCGCCCCCGAACCGCGGACTCGCCAGCGCGCCCAGGTTGTCGACCCAGCCCCCGTTCGCCCAGACCCCGACGACGAAGGCGTGCGCGGGTGGCTCGAAGCTCACGCGCGCGTCCGCGAGGATGCGCCCGTCGGCGCGCACGACCAGCCGTGCGGTCGACACGCCGGGATCCGCGACGACCGAGGCGTGGAACGTGCGCCGATCGCGCGTCAGCGGTTCGACGCGGCCTCCGGTGATCAGCACCTCGAAGGTGCCGTCCTGGGCGAGGTTGCCGAATGCGTCGCGGACCGCGAGCTCGACGATCG
>JAGSPR010000268.1 GCA_018262455.1 Deltaproteobacteria bacterium
GAATCCGGTGCGGTGCACCTGGTGATGGAGCTCGCGACCGGCGTGCCGCTCCGCGCCTGGATCGGGAATCCCGAGCACGACTGGCGCGCGGTGGTCCGCGTGATGGCGGGGGTCGCGGCCGGGCTCGCCGCGGCTCATCGCGTCCAGCTCGTGCACCGCGACATCAAGCCCGACAACATCCTGATCGGTGAAGACCGCGCTCGCGTCGTCGACTTCGGGCTCGCCGAGGAGGTCGCCCACCCCGACGGCTCCGCCGGTGGCACGCCCAGCTACATGGCGCCCGAGGTGCTCGCCGGGGCGCCCGCGAGCCCGGCCTCGGATCAGTTCAGCTTCGGGGTGACGCTGTACGAGGCCCTGCACGGCGAACGCCCGCACACCGGCACCACCCGCGACGAGCTCCGGGTCACCGCGCGCGACGCCGCACGCGCCACCTCGGATCGGGCGGCGGCGATCCCGGGCTGGGTCACCGCGACCGTCCGCCGGGCACTCGCCTCCCACCCCGCGCACCGGTTCCCCACGCTCGACGCGCTCGCCGCTGAGCTCGGCCGCGATCGCAGGCGCCACCGGCGTACGGTCGCGATCGGTGCGGTGGCCCTCGTCGTCGGCGCGGCCGCGGGCGTGATCGCCTATCGCGCACGGGCGCCGGCCGCCCTGGTCACGTCGTGTGATGGCGGGCTGGCACGACGGCAAGCCGTGTGGAGCGACGAGGTGTCCGCGAGGGTCCGTGCCGGGCTCGGCGAGACCGCGTGGAGCGCACAGGCGCTCGGCTCGCTCGATCAGGTGGCCCACGACTGGGAGGGCAGCTACCGGGTGGTGTGCGAGGCCACCCGGGTGCGCGGCGAGCAATCGGACCGGCTGCTCGAGCTGCGGATGCGCTGCCTCGATCGCACGCTCGAGCGATTCGTGGCCCTCGCGGACGCCCTCGCGATGCCGCTCGATGCCTCCGCTCGTGCCGAGGCGGCCAGCGCCGCCGCACAGCTGCCGCGGCCGCAGCGCTGCGAGGTGCTGATCGACGACGCCGAGCTCGCGCTACCCGCCGACGTCACGATCCGCGCGGAGGTCGCCGCGGCCGAACACGAGCTCGATCGTGCCTGGGCTGCGTATGCGATCGGTCGCTACGGACCGGCCCGCACCCAGATCACCGCGCTCGAAGCGCGCACCGGCACACTCGCGGCTCCTCCGCTGCGTGCCGCGATCCTGCTGCTCGCTGGCTCGGTCGAGGCCCGGATCGGCCAGCCCGCGACGGCCCGTGCGCTGCTCGATCGCGCACTCGCCGCTGCCGCGACCGCGCATGCCGCAGAGCTCGAGCTCGCCGTGTGGTCGAAGCTATTGCGCCTCGAGCTGTTCACCGGCGCGCCTGCCCGCGCGATCGAGTGGAGCCCGTTCGCGAAGGCCGCGGCGGCGCGCGCCGGCCACGACGGGGCGGAGCTCGACGGCATCGTCGCCGAGGCCCTGCGCGATCTCGGCCAGCTCGCCGCCGCACGCGAGCGCCTCCGCCGTGCCCTCGCCTCGCATGATCCGCTGCGCGATGACCAGCGCGCTCTGCTCGAGCTGAACCTTGGCTCGGTCGAGCTCGCGGCCGGCAGGTCCGACGTCGCGGGGGCCGCGTTCCAGCGCGCGCTCGGCGCCGCGCGGGCGCTCGGCGATGACCATCCCACCCTCGGCCTCTATCTCGACAAGCTCGCCGAGGTCGCTCGTGCGCGCGGCCGGATCACCGAAGCGCTCGCCAACCACGACCGCAGCCTCGAGCTCCGCCGCCGCGCGCTCGGCGACGATGATCGCGCGATCGCGACGGCGAGGTTTCATCGCGCCGAGACCGAGCTCGAGGCCGGCAAGCTCGAGCTCGCCAGGCGAGACGTCGAGGCTGCGCGCACGATCCGCGCGAAGGTGTACGGCGAGCGCAGCCCGCGGATGGCCGAGCTCGATGCGATGCTCGGTGACCTCGCGGTGGCCGGCGCCCGGTTCGACGAAGCCCGGACATTGTTCGAGCGCGCCGCCTTGCTCGACCCTCGGCTCGATCTGGAGGCGCGCCAGCTGCGGCTGCCGGCAAAGCTCGCGCCGGATCTGGACCAGCTCGCCCGCGAGGCCGCGGTGCTCGAGCCATTCGCCGTCGATCACGTCGCCGCGATCGCCGCGCGGCTCGCGCTGCTGCCCCGTGATCGCGCGAGGCCGCTCGCGGCGGCCCTGCTCGCGCGCTGGCGGTCGGCGGGGCCGGTCGATGCCGGGCTGTCGCTCGCGGTGGCCGACGCCCTGCGCAGCGCCGGCGATCCCGGATCGGCGGCCCTGCTGTACACGGCCGCTCTCGCCGCGCTCGCCGACGAACCGTCGAGGTCGCGCTTGCACGCCCTGCGCGGGCTCGCGGCCACGGTCGACGGCCGGACGAACAGTCCCGGGATGGTCACCCCGCAGGCAGCGCTGGCGGCCGCACGCTCGATGGCGGCCCTCATGTCCGAGCTCGCGCCTGCCCCGTAGCTAGCCGAGCTCTTTGCGGATGTTCGCGATCACCTCGGCGTAGCTCGTGCTCTCGACGACCTCGGCCATCTCCGCGGTGTAGCGCGAGACGAGATCCTCGCGCCCGCGGGCGAGCGCGTCGCGCCGCGCGTTGTGCAGCGTGAGGAACGCCCGTTCGGCGTTGACGAAGTACTGGACCATCGCGAGCACGGCGCACGCGGTCGACTTCGTCACCGAGCGCGACGCATCGGTGAACGAGAAGTGTCGACCCTCGCTATTGGACACGTCGAGCGTGACGCGCCCGACGGCATCGACGCCTGCCTGCGCCTTCTTCGTCTCGATGTCGGCCTCCATCCTGAAGCCGGTGAGCTGGATCGTCTTGAGGGACTGATACTCGCGCGCGTAGCGATCGAGCAGCCCGGCGTAGAGCGCATCGACGACGCCGACGCCCTTGCCCTCGACCTCGACCGGCTGATCTCCCTCGAGCACGGTAACCTTGACGGCGCTCCCACCGTCGAGCTCCTCGATGATGAGGCGCGACAGCTTGAGCTCCAGAAAGTTCGTCCCCAGGATGCGGCGAATGAGCGACTCATGCGGAGGGGTTGTCACCCGCCAAACATAGCGCGCGCCGGCCGAGCTGCCGCGTGATCTCGGTCCTCTCCGATCGGGTGGATCTCCCCTCCGTACTCCCGCCACCAGAAACGCGCCACCAGAAGGTGCCACCGGAAGGCGCCACCGGAAGGGGCGCGACGGGAAGGCGCTACCGGAAGTGCGTCACCGGAAGAGCGCCACCGAAAGGGCGTCACCGGAAGGGAGCCACCGGGAGGGCGCCACCAGAAGGGCGCCACCGGAAGGGCGCTTCCCATGGATGGACACGTCAGACCGGTACGGCATAGTGCGACCGTGTCTGCTCTGGTCCAGCTCAAGCGCCACGTCACCCGGCTGCGCGCCTGCGATGCTTGTCCGGAGATGATCCGTCCGGTCGTCAGCGGCGATCCGGTGCTGTCCACGGTGATGCTGATCGGTCAGGCACCGGGCGTGCGTGAGGGACCCGCGGGCAAGCCGTTCGCCTGGACGGCCGGCAAGACCATGTTTGGCTGGTTCGAGCAGCTCGGGATGTCCGAACAGGCGTTCCGCGAGCGCGTCTACATGGCCGCCGTATGTCGATGCTTTCCCGGCAAAGCCGAAGGTGGCGGGGATCGTGTGCCATCGGACGAGGAGGTAGAGCGGTGTAGCCGTCACCTTGCCGCCGAGGTCCGGATCCTGCGGCCGCAGCTCGTGATCCCGGTTGGCAAGCTGGCGATCGCGCAGCTGGTTCCCGACATGGAGAAGCTGATCGAGATCGTCGGGGTCCAGCGGAAGGCGTCGATCGCCGGAATCGAGTTCGACATGATCCCGCTCCCCCACCCTTCGGGCGCGTCGACGTGGCATCGCACCGAGCCCGGAAAGACCTTGCTCGCGGGCGCTCTCTCGTTGATCGCCCTGCATCCCGCCTGGCAGGCGCTGCTGGATCCAGCCGACCCGCAGCCGCAGTCCCCCGCGCCGTCGCCCAGGACCTGGGCGGGCGCCCGATCGAGGCGGGTCGAGACGTGAGCGCGGTCGCCAAGCTACTCGCCGAGCTCATCGCGTTCCCGACCCAGCAGCCCGGTGCCGATGGCGTCGCTGGCAACGAGCGCGCGATCTGCGATCACCTGGTCGGCTTGCTGCGGGCACGTCATCCCGACGAGGTCGTGATGGCCACTGCGCCGCGGTCCGATGGCAGCGAGGGCGCGTACGTGTTTGCGCGCTGGGGCACGCCAACGCGGGTGGTCAACGCGCACGTCGATACCGTGCCTGCCAACGCGGGATGGTCGCGCGATCCGTGGTCGCCGTACGTGGCCGATGGCAAGCTGTACGGACTTGGCTCGGCCGACACCAAGGGTGCGATCGCCGCGACGCTCGTCGCGCTCGAGTCGGCGCAGCCTCGCGACTTCGGCGTGCTGTTCTCGGGCGACGAGGAGGCCGGCAGCGGAGTCATGCAGGCGTTCCTCGAATCGCCGCACGCCCGCGGGATCCGGGAGGTCGTCGTCTGCGAGCCCACGGCACGGGTCGCAGGGGTCGCGCATCGCGGCGTGCTCGGGCAGAAGGCCGTGATGCTCGGGCCTGGCGGTCACTCGTCGAAGGCCGACCACCTGCCCAAGCCGATCGCGCGGCTCGCGCGGTTCGCCACCGCTCTCGACGATGCGGCGCTGCGCCGCCTTCATGAGGGGCCGTCGAACATGACGGGCACATGCCTCAACCTGGCCGCGCTCCGCGGTGGGGTCGCCTTCAACGTGATCCCAGGGCGCGGCGAGCTCGAATGGTCGCTGCGGCCCTACCCCGGCTTCGATCGCGACGGATGGGACCGCGAGGTCGCGGCACTCGCCGCTGCCGTGGATCCGGCGATCACCGTCGAGACCCTGATCGACCACGCACCGTTCGCGTGCGCGGCCATGGCAGAGCGCATCCGGCCGTTCGTGCGCTCGGTCGGCCCACTCGACTTCTGGACCGAGGCCGCGCTGTGGTCCGAGCGAGGCATCGACGCCATCGTGATCGGCCCCGGCGACATCGCCCAGGCCCACGCGGCAGACGAGTTCGTCACACTCGACGATCTCGACTGGGCGGTCGCGCTACTTCGGGCTTGGATGGACTGAGAAGTCCTTCTTCGGAGCTTCTTCGCCGCGATACTCGATGTTCTCCTTGAGGTACTTCTTGAGCCCGCGCTCGGGCCGGATCACGAGCTGATCGGGCCAGTCGTAGTCGGGGAGCTGCGGGTTCTTCCAGGTCGTGCGCGCGACCTGCTGGATGAAGCAAGACTCGAGCGCCGGATCGTTGAGCGTCGAGACTTCGACCTTGATGTTCTGCAGCGTGACCTCGCCATCGCGCACGTGGACGTTGTATGCGAGCGTCAGCTTCTGGTTGCGATGCTTGGAGCCGAGCTTGCCGTCGTAACAGATGGCTGCCTGGCGCGAGACCATCGCCGGCACGAGCTCGATGAACTTGTAGAAGAACTCGTCGCCCATCGGATCGAGCTTCTTGGGCTCCTCCGAGGCCGCCGGTTCCGCGGGCTCGCTGGGTGCGGGCTGCCCCGCCACCGCCGCGGCCTGGCGAACGATGGGAGCGCTCGGGCTCGCCACCTCCGGCGTGGTCGGCCTGTCGAGCGGCGCGCGTGAGGGCGCCGCCGACGATGAGTCGAGCTGGCGCCACATGAGCAGGAGCAGGACCAGCAGGACCGCGCCCGCGATGGCGAGCCACTTCGCCATCAGAGCGTCTGCGGATCGAGGTAGAGCGTGTACTCGCCAGTGCCGACGATCGTCGTGCCGGTCTGCGCGGGATGGAGCACCCAGAGCTCCTTCTTGTCGACGCTCAACAGCTCGAGATCGCCCTCGCAGTCACCCACGCCGCCCTCACTCACCGAGACCTTGTTGAAGGTGGCCATGTCCCCGAGGTAGGCGTAGCTCTCGACCCAGCCATCGCTGGCCGGATCGTCGACGCGATCGACGCGGAAGCTGTAGCTCGCGTCGACGCTCGGAGCGGTGGTTCCGGGGACAGTGCCACAGCGATCACCGACGCCATCCCCCGTGATGTCGACCACCTCCTGCGCGTCGTCGACCGTCGCGGTGAACGTCCAGGTGCCGACCGGCCAGCAGCCGGTGGGGACCTCTACCGGGCGTACCGGCTGCCCCTCGGTCCAGGTCCCCTGCGTCGTGAACGCCGCTGTGCACTTGTAGCGGTTGGGGTTGGGATCAGCACCGCCATCACCACCACCGCCGCCACTGCTGTCATCACCAACACCGCACGCGCCGATCAGCATGCCGCTGAGGAGAACCAAGGACCCGACTTTCGTCATGCGCCGACTGTAACGCAACACTGGTGCCAGCTTGAAGCCCCGTGATCTGGCGGATGTAGGTGCGCCGGCTCCCGGGATCGAGGGCCCCACCTGGTGAGTCGAGACCTCGTCAGGCGAAAGGATCCGGGCGCGGTTGCGCACGGAATGGTCACTGCGAGAATGCGGTTGTGAATTCCATGCACCGATCGAAGACCTCGCTGTCGGGTCCTCCGCTGCCGCTCTCTGGAACCCGGCTCGGGCGAACGTTCGCGCTGTTGCTCGTTGGGCTGCTCGCGTGTGGAGACGCGAAACAGGAAGCGGCACCGATCACGGTGCAACCCGCCAAGGTCGTCCCGTCGACGCAGCCGCAAGATCCCGGCCCTGGCTCCGACGCCGGCTCCTCCGCGGGCTCCGGGTCCGCGGCCGTGAAGGCGAAGGACGATCACAAAGGTGATCAGCAGGACAGCGAGTGGGTGCCCGCCGAATTCAAGAAAGGGATGTCGCGCTGGAAGGACATCGGCGTGTACATCGACGGAAAACCGATCGGGTTCTTGACCTATGGCGAGTTGCCGACCGGGCTCAAGCCGACATGGATCAAGGACAAGGTCTCCGATCGGAAGCGGCCGGGCACCGACGACCCAGGCTGGAAGTGGGCGCGCCAGCGGTTCTACAAATTCACCGACTACCTCAAGGCGGTCGGTGTCGACATCCGGCAGATCAACGAGCTCCACATCTACGGCCCCAAGATGTCCCAGACGTTCATCGTGTCGGGCAAGGATCTCGCGACGCCGGCCGCCGACAAGCTGATGTTTCGGTTCGGCGCGAACATCTCGGGCAAGCCGATTCCCGCGGCGCCCAACAACCTCGGCAACGGGAAGATCGGCGACAAGATCTCGGCGGTGATGGTCTACCTCAAGAAGAAGCCGCCGATCTTGATCCGCAACGAAGGGCTCGAGCTCGACGGCCAGCCGCAGCTGGGCGTGCCTTACTACGGCGAACCGATCCGGGGCGGTATCCGGATCTATCTTGACGACAAGCTCGCCGCGATCATCAAGCGCCAGGAGCTCGATCCCAAGCAGGCGACGAAGGGCGCTGACGGCGAGCTCTACTACAAGCTGTCGGACGTCTTCACCGCGAATGGCGTCGACACCAAGAAGGTGGTCGAGGTGTATGTGATCCGCGACGAACGCCGCCAGGACAAGCTGCCCGCCGCCGAGCTCGCCACGTTGACGTTCTCGGCGGGCGCCCAGGCCAAGGGCGGCGTGGTGCTCGGCGATTCGAAGATCCGCGCGAACGCGCTCGCGCTCCATACCCGCCCGATCAAGCCCGGAGAGATCGACCAGCCGACGCCCGACGACGAGTGAAGGCTCCCCAAGGAGCCCCCCCGCAGGGTGACTCCGATCGTTGCTCGGCTGCGGACTGTCGGCGGTCGATCCGCCTCGGACCCTCCCACGGAGGACCTGACAGGCGTGGAGTACGAGCCATCCGGTGGGTGGGTATGCGTCCGAGTGAACAAGCCTCGCCCACCCCAAATTGGGACTCGATGTGCGGTTTGCCTGGGGACTTCTCTCCCAGCCAGGGGGAGCGGGCCCCACCTCCCGCGCTGCCTTCTCCCCTCGCCCACTCCCGCCTGCAACGCGTAGATCCCGGGATCGACAGGGGGTTCGGCGGGTTGGGACCCCAGGTGGGGAGCCTCCACCCCCATGTTTCATTCATATCACACACTGTATTTTCAATCAGTTACGTCGGATATTTCGCGGCACACCGCTTGCTCAGAGACTCGCCATCACAAACCAACGGGGATGCTAACCATGATGACCAAGAAGCTTCTGATGTTCGCGGTAGCGGGACTCCTCACCCCCGTTGCTATTGAAGGCGCAGCGCACGCAGGTGGCCGCGTCACCATCAACAAGATCATCGGCGCGCCTGAGACTGACACCGCGCCGGTCGCGAACGGCCGGCTTCGCCGCACCGACTCCGAGCAGGCCGGTCACGAGATGGCCGCCATCGTCCTGCTGGGCGACGGCACCAAGGGTCTCTGGTTCGACATGGCGACCGAGCTTCCGGCGCTCACCCCCGGTGGCGAGCCCCGCCGCGCCAACCACCGCGTCCAGGCGAGCCTCATCCCGTTCACGCTCAACCAGGCGACCGACGGAGCGGTGCAGGTCACGGCTGACCTGACCCAGTCGAAGTTCGTCACCGACAACGACGGCGACGAGTATCGCAACGCCCACCACATCGCCGCGTTCGCGCTGACGAAGGACATCGGCTGCATCACGTACAACTTCCAGCAGAACGGTGGCAACGACACCAAGCGTTACACCGAGTGCTTCACCGCCGATGGGACGCAGGTTCTGAACCAGAGCCTCACCATGGCGAAGAACAACGACGACTGCAGCACCCACCAGTCGGGTGAGGGTGACGCGGTCACCCAGGCGGTCGGCGGCAAGGTCTACGTCGTCTCGTGGCACGGCTGCAACGGCAACGGCAGCGATGACGGCTGGGCCAACTTCATGGAGTACGACACGACGAACCCGAGCGCCGTCACCGTGAAGAAGATGTTCGACGTCTCGCTCGCGCAGCGCGAGGAGCGGACCCGCGGCAACTGCACCGTCGGTACGGATCCCAACACGGCGATCTGCACCTGGACCGAAGGCAACAACCAGCCAGCCCGCGACGGCACGTGGATGGCCGCCATCGACATCACCCCCGGCAAGTTCAAGGGCGCGAACGCCCAGGGCGCCATCATCTGGAAAGAGCAGATCGAGGGTCGCAAGAACATCGACGGTCGCGAGACCCACTCGATGCGCGCATCCCAGCAGCGCGTGTTCGCCCCCGACGCCACCGGCGCCCTCAAGGCGACCGACCTGATGATCTGGTACTCGAACGACAACCGCGGCAACAACAACACCAACGAGAAGGGTGGCTACTCCGTCCGCACCATGATGGGCGTCATCAAGGCTGACAAGACGGGCCTCAGCTACGTCCAGCCGCTCGCCGACACCAGCGTCATGCTGCGCGGCCTCGGTGGTACCCACCTCGGTATGGTGGCCGGCGTGTTCGGCACCACGGACAAGCTCCAGCCCGGCGTCATCTTCACCAACGGTAGCCACACCGGCGGTTACTTCTCGGGCCAGGCTCGCACGCTCGTCTGGGACCAGACGGCGCTGACGTTCAGCGACGGCGGCATGACCCCGACCGCGGTG
>JAGSPR010000582.1 GCA_018262455.1 Deltaproteobacteria bacterium
CCCGATCGAGCTGTTCGAGTCGGTCGATTGCTACAACAAGAAGATCGAAGACATGACGGCCGCGCAGGTCACCGGCTGTCACCGCGCGCCGTCGACCACCGAGACGTTCCAGCGGCTCGACGACGTCTTGGGCTACCTGCGAGGCAAGATGGTCGCGCAGCTGTGCGTGAAACGCGCTGCGGACTTCGCCGCGACGATCACCGCGCTCCACGCGCTGCAGGCCGAGGACTTCGCGTTCATCGAGATCGACACCGCGGACTTCCTCGCGATGGCGCCGACGTTGCCAGGCACGGCGGGGATCCACTTCATGGTGAACGTCGCGAGCAACCTCACCGCGATCGACAGCGTGCTCGCGGTCACCAGCCCCAAGGCGTTCATGATCGAGATCGACCCCGGCGTCGCGATCGGCGATCTGGTCACCGCCCGGCTGCACCCCGCCGGCGTGCGCGCGTTCATCTACGACGACGCCGCGTCGCCGACGGTGGCGCAGCTAACGGCGCACTACGAGGCCGGGTTCGACGTCGTGTCGTCGCAGTCGGGCCCCAAGGGCGTCGAAGCGCGACAGGCGATCAACCAGGCACGTGGCGTCACGCCGCCGTGACGTCTCGAGCGGCCCGTCACCAACGCGCGCCGTACGTCAGCGTCGCGTAGAACGGGAACATCGCGGGATTGCCATCGACGTCCTGCATCCGCCCTGCCCTCAAGATCACGTCGTTGCGCCCGAACGAGACGCCGCCCTGGAGGCCGTACCGGAGGTTGCCTCCGGTGTTGCCGTACCAACCGTCACGCGCATCGGCATAGACCTCCATGCGGTAGGCGTCGGTGTGAGCGATGTGCGTCGCGAGTGCCCAGTCGAAGCCGACCTCGCCGGCCACGAACCAGCTCGGCGCGTAGTGGCCGGCGAGCACCGTGGCGTCGGCGCCGACATTGATCATCCGAGCGACGTGGTTCTTCGTGCCTCGGACGGTCGACGTGATACCGCCGATCAACTTCCATCGACCGTGACCGACGATCGGCGCGAGCAAGCCGGCGCGCAGCCGGAAATCGTCGACGTCGACCTCCGCCCATCCGAGCGTCAGATCGCCGCCGATCACGAGCTCGCGGCTCGCCACCGAGACGACGCGGGCGTAACCCGCACCGAGGGAGAGGCCATGCTCGGCGCCGGCCGTCAGGCTCACGCGGTTCGCACCATCGTCGAGCGCACCGAAGTTGATGTCTTGTGCCTGCGCGGTCAGCGGCGCTGCCACCAGCACCGCGACCGCGACGAGCTTCATGGTCGCCTTCATTGGTCCGCTCCGATCTCGCGCAGGTACACGCGTGCATGCTCGAGGTACTCCTCGGGTCGCTCCCAGATCATCTCGTGTCCGACGTTCGCGATCGTCTCGATCTCGGCGTTGGGATAGCCGGCCGCGAGCTCTTGCTGGTGCTCGAGCGTGGCCGCCTCGTTGAGGTCGCCGCGCAGGAACAGCACCTTGCGCGTGAAGGCAGCGAGGTTCGTGGTCCAGTCGAAGCCGTCCTCGGCGATCGACAGCATCTTGGCGTTCACGATGGCGCCGGACCGCCAGATCGGTGATGGATTGTCGGGGTCGAGGTGCTCGGCGGGCGTGCCGCGCATCGCCATCATCGTGCGCTGGTAATCGGCGCGCGCGTGATCGGCCGGGGAGAGAAACTGCCCCATCCACAGCGCGTCGTTGAATTGCTCGCCGACCAGGGACATCGAGCCGATCAACCTCTTGATGTAGCCGCGCAGCTGTTCGTCGGTGAACGCGCCTGGCTCGCTGAGGATCGCGCCCTTGATCCGTCCGTCGTAGTCGCCGTACTGGTTGATGAACACGGTCGCGTACATCGCGCCCCACGAATGACCGATGAAGGTCAGCGGCCGGCCGGGCGCGTAGTGCTCGATGACCAGCCGCAGGTCCTCGAGGTACGTCTCCAGGGTGATCTCGTCGGCGTCGTGCCGCTGCGAGAGCCCGGCTCCGCGCTGGTCCCAGAACACCACGCGATAGCCGTCATCCGCGAGCGCCTTCAGCGGCAGCAGCCCGCGGTAGTCCGAGCCCGGTCCGCCATGCAGGACGATGATGACGGGACCAGCCGGATCCCCGAACGCCTCGGCATGGAGGCGGGTCCCCGCGATCTCGATCGCCGGGAGCGTGGGGTCCTCGGCGACCGTCTTGGGAACGAGGTTGCCCGGATCACTCGCGCAGAGACATCCGGTCAGTGGAAGGATGCTCAGCGCGAGCACTCCAAGAACATGAGTTGGGTTGGTTTGCATGACCCCAAGCTAGAGACCGCGAGCGATCTCGTCGCCCGAGCCCATAACCCCGGACCGTCTCCACGTGCGAGCCGATGGGGCGGGACGTACGACCCAAATGTTTCAGTTACTTGAGCGCTGGCGAAACTCGCGTGGCGTCGTGCCCGTCGCCTTGCGGAAGGCGCTGTTGAACGTCGACTTCGATTGAAAGCCGGCCTCGAACGCCAGGTCGAGCACGGGTCGATCCGTGCTCGTGAGCCCGGCTTTGACGTGCTCGATGCGATGCTCGTTGACGAAATTGTAGAAGTTACGCTGCAGTCGCGTGCTCAGGACCTGCGAGACCTCGTGCGGCGTGGCGGCGACCTCGTCGGCGAGCTCGGCGAGCGTGAGGCCGGCACGCTGATAGAGGTGTTGGTCGGTCATCGCGGCCTTGATCCGCGCCTCGACGGCCGCGGCGTCATCGTCGGCTAACCGTGCGCGCTGATAGGCGGGTGGTGGCCTCGGCTCGTCGATCGGTGACGGAGCGTCGTCGCTCGGTGACGGTGCGACGTCGATCGGTGGCGGCGCGACGTCGAGCGGCGGCGGAGGCGCGCCGAGCGCCGGCTGCCCCACGAAGATCTCGCCCTGCCCGAGCTGGAAGTACCCGATCACGAAGACCGTGATGGTCGTCCCGATCGGCACGATGAACCCGGCGGACGCGTCGGCCAGCCCGGCGATGCGAATGACGAACCCGGCCAGCGCGGACGTCCACACGAGCGCGTTCAGCGCCGCGAGCACGACGAGCCAGCGCAGACTCACGCCGCGCAGGTTCGAGTAGATCTCCTGCACGTGCCCGCGATGGCGACGCAGCAGCACGAGTGCCGCGATCGAGTACGCCATGCCGGAGACCAGCAACGCGACTTCGTTCGCGCTGACGAACCACGGCTGATCCCGCTCGACGGCGATCTCCAGCTTGAAGGCCGCGGACCGCGGATAGAACGTCGCGGCGAGGAGCAGGACGTCGGCAGCGGGCACGACGAAGTGACGCCACGGCGAGGGCACGTGCGCGGGATCCTGCGCGGTCATCTCGCGCACGTAGAGAAACACCAGGGGACCGAGGACAAACGGCACCCACGCCGCGAGGCCGATCACGTGAGGATACGCGGCGAACACGCCGCGCGCGGCGAAGAAGCCGTCGAGCAGCAGCAACGAGAGGGCGGCGAGCAGTGCTGCGAGGTACTGATTCGCGCGCCGGTTTCGCGCGCGGCGGCGCAGCACGGTGGCGAGCGCGACCCCGTGCAGGCACCCCAGGAGCAGACTGGCCTCGAGGCCACTCATGAGCGTGCAACGTACACGATCTCCAAGACTTCTGTGGCGAGTGCC
>JAGSPR010000057.1 GCA_018262455.1 Deltaproteobacteria bacterium
ATCGAGTGGACGAGCCGCTTCACGATCTCGGCGGGGTGAGACCTGAGATCCTCGACCATCTTGTTGGTCGAGCGGCGGCGGCGGACGCGGACCCAGGCGCCGAACAGCAGGCCCGGCGAGCCGGCGAGCAGCGCGATGCCGGTGGCCCAGCCGACCGAGGCGATCGGGCTCGGCGTGCCGATGACGGTGTCCTTGTTCGGATCCTTGTCCGGCATGCGGGTGAGCTTGGCGGTGTGCTCGTTGTTGCGGCCACGGTGGTGACAGCCCTCGCACTTGATCGGCTCGGTCGCGCCGCCGCCCTCCACTTTGCCGTGGCAGCGGAAGCACGACAGCGTCGGCGCGACGGTCTCGGTCAGCTCCTTGGTGGTCGCGTTGGTGTCCGAGTGGCAGGAGTTGCAGCCGATGCCCTGGTCCTTGCCCTTGTACTTGACGCGCGCGTGGGCCTGGTGGAACGCCTCGGTGTTCTTGACCGGGTCGAGCCCGGGCTTCGTCGGAACCGGGCCAGCGAACAGGGTCTGCGGGCCGATCTGCTTGAACGCCTCGGCGTGCTGGTCGGGGTGGCAGCCCGACTTCGCGCACGTGGTGGCCGCGGCGAGCGTGTGATCGTCGGCCTTGGGCTCGCCGACGTGCTCGCGATGGCAGTTCGCGCACTCGAGCTTGACGCATTCGTGCGGTGACCGCCCGTCGCGTTCCTTGATCGCCTGGGCGCATCCTTCGGGCGTGTGCTCGGGTCGCTGATCGAAGCCCGCGTGACACGTCACGCAGGCGGCGTTGTTCACGTTGGCACCGGCGGTGTGGCAGGCGGCGCACACGGTGGTGCCGGTGGCCTTGTCCGCGAACGCGACACTCGAGTGCGCCGCCGACAGCGGGTGGTTGACGAGCGCCTTGCCGCGCCCGAGCATGATCGCGCCACCGCACAGCGCGATCGCGGCGAGCACCGAGAGCGTCACCGCGCCGCGGAGCGCACGATCGCGCGTCAGATCGCTCGACGGTCGCCACGCGGGTGCGCCCTTGCGGATGTCCTTCTTGCGGGCAGCGATCTCCTGCTCGAGTTGCCCGACGTCCATGCGGAACATCGTGCGGAGCCCGTCGCGGGTGAGGCCCTGGCCACCACCCGGCATCATGGCGCCGACGTCGGCGGCTGCCATGCCGCGGGTCAGCATCGAGGCGTGCTGGCGAGCGACGTCGACCGCGGCCTGGGCGAGCAGGGCGTCGGTGCGCTCGAGGGTGCAGACCTCGCCGCGGACACCGATGCGGAACAGGGTGTCGACGACGCGGAGCACGCACGTCGGCGGCAGGCTCGTCTGGACGATGCGCTTGTCGTCGAGATAGGTGCCGGCGCTCGAGGTGTCACGGACGACGAACCCGTTCTCCCACTCGAGCACGCAATGCTCGCGCGAGACCGCCGGTCCGTCGATGATGACATCGCAGCTCGGGGCGCGGCCGATCACGATCTTGCGCGCCTTGACGACGCGCCCATCGAGCACGAAGCGCGGTTGCGGCCCGAGGTCGAGCATGCCGCCCGGCGACAGCGTCGTGAAGATCGTGTTGCCTTTGCTCGCGATCGTGACGCCACCGATCAGGCGGCACTCGAACACGTGGCTACCGATCGCCACGAGATCGCCGGGCTTGAGGGCGGTGCCCTGGAAGATCCGCTCGCCGTTGATGTACGTGCCGGCCTCGGAGCCGAGATCGGTGGCGACGAACTGATCGCCCGACTTCGAGATCGCGCAGTGCAGCGGGCTGGCGAGCAGATCGCTCATCACCACCGTGCAGTCGGCGCGCGTGCCGAGGATGATCTGGTCGTCGCCGAGCGGGATCCGCTCGTTCTTGGCGGCACCGGCGATGAACACGAGCTCGCCGACCGCGTTGGTGGTGGTGGCGACGCGGCCGACCACCGTCATGTTCGAGCCGAGCGACTCCGGCTCTTCCACTTCCTGGCCCGCGGCCACCGCGAAGCGCACGATGGTGGTGCCGATGATCAGCTCGTCGCCGTGCGAGAGCACGCGGCTGTCGGCCGGCGCGCCATTGAAGATCACGGGAGCTTGCGCGTCGGCCCGGAAGCCGAGCGGCGTCGACGTGATGATCACGTGCTCCTCGGCGACGCCGGGATCGTTGAGCACCAGATCGCAGTCCTGACTCGAGCCGATGCGCGCCGGTCCGTCGATCGAGAACTCGCGCCCGGCGGAGTTGCCGGAGACCGCGATGAACTTGACCTCGGCCTCCGCCACGCCGAGCTCGATGCCGCCGAAGTCGAGGCGGTCACCGGTCGAGAGCTGGTGGATCGCGGGTCGCCCTGCGATCGCCGAGATCGGATCGCCGTTGAGCTTGGAGGGCCCCGTGCCCATCACCTCGAGCGAGTAACCGCCCCGCACCGAGCGCTCGATCACCGCATGGCGGCGCGAGACCTTCGGGTTGGTGAGCAGGATGTCGTTTTGTCCGGGATCGCGGCCGAGCCGGATCGACTGCGCGGACGTGACGATGTGAATGCCCGCCAGCGGGCCGGAATCGAAGGACAGGCGTAGAGGCATCTGTCAGACCAGCGTGAGGGCGGTGAGTACGTGGAACACGAGTAGCACGATGAGGGCGGTCGCCGTGGCGACGTGCGCCACCAACCACCGCTTGAGGCGGCGGTGCAGCATGAGCTGCGCGCGGACGTCGAGCAGGCGATACGAGTTGTCGAGGATCCGATCGACGGTCGTGCGATCGGCATCGGTGAGCTGGGCGTCACGCAAGATCTCCCCCATCTGCTTCTTGGAGGTGGCGAGGGCGGTGACGGGATCGTAGGTGGCGTTCATGCGATCGTGGATCGTTCCGAACGCGCCCTCGACGCGGGCCTTGATCAGGCGCCAGACCTTGGGCTGGATCGTGCCGATCATCTCGCCGATGCCGCGCTCGAGCGTGACCTCCTCATCGAGGAGATCCTCGACGAGCCGTGACAGGCCGTGGCGTTCGAGCCGGGTCAGCGCGGTGGGGACCGTCGCGTAGATCACCTGGCCGGAGATGCCGGTGACGACCTCGAACGCGAACACGAGCAACAGTAATGTGGTGAACACGCCGGTCACCTGGAACCCGGCATGCGCGACCGCGGCGAAGAACCCGACCGCGCCCATCACCATGTGGAACTGGGTCCACGCCTCCAGCCCACCGATCGAGGTGTTGCGCATCCGCTTGCGGATGCCCTGCGACGACGCGCCCAGCAGACACAGCGCGGCACCGATCCCGAGCGGCAACCCGACCGCCGACCCACCGCGCAGCGGCGCTTTGGTCAGCACGGTGGCGGCGACGATCCCGAGGATCCCGATGATCCCGACGAGGAAGCTGACCGGGATGAACCACGTCGAGCGCGGCCGGACCTTCTGTTTCGAGTCCAGGAGCCCGAACACCTTGGCCTGGCCACGCGACCACTCGATCGCGTCACGCTGCTCGGCCTCCATGACGAGGGCGAGCTCCTCGAAGAACTTCAGCGGGTCGACGCGGAGGATCGCGCCGCGTGGGCACTCGTGGACGCAGTTCGAGTACGAGTGGCCGCGGCACAGGTTGCACTTGATCGCGCGCTTGGTGACCTCGGCGCTCGGCCGCTCCTTCTCGTCGAGCGGGCGCATCGTGATGTTGCCGTACGGGCACTTGCGCGCGCAGTTCTCGCAACCGATGCAGTTGTCATTGATATCGACGTCGCCATCGGCGAACCGCTGGATCGCGCCGGTAGGGCAGCCGATCATGCACTCCGGGTCGCGGCAGTGCCGGCAGCTCGCCGGCAGCATGATGTGCTCGTGGCGCGTCTTGTCCATCTTGGCGCGGCGGCGGAAGATCGGGCCGCGGCGGTCGAGGCGCGTGTACTTGTGACGCGCGTGGCAGGCGCGGACGCAGTTGCCGCAGCGCACGCAGCGGTCGAGGTTGATGACGAGCAAGGACTCGACCTCGACACCCGCCGACAGGAATGCATCCGCCGCGCGGATCATCGTGTTGTTGGCCTGCTCCATGGCGGCCTTGCGGGTCATGTCGTCTTTGCCGAAGTGCCGGGCGATCTCCGGGAACTTCATCATCATCATCGAAAACGCCTGGCGCGGCAGGAAGATGACCTCGCAGTTGCCGACGGCCTCGAGGCTGAAGTCGCGCACCTGGCCGTCCGACATGCCCACGACATCGTGGGTATTGAAGTACGCGAGGATCGACATCGCCCCGTCCTTGGTGCGCGTCGCCTTCACCACGCCATCCTTGATGACGAGCACGGTGTCGGCGGGATCTCCTCGCTTCGAGACCGTGTCGCCGCGCTGGAACATCTTGAGCTTGGCGCCGCGCCCGAGATCGACACGGGTCCCGTCGTCGAGCAGGCTCAGGTAGCGGTGCGTCCTGAGATAGGTCGCGATCGCGCGGCCGTGATAGACGCCCTCGAGGTGCTCGCGGACCGACTTGTAGCGGCGCGCGAGCAGATCGAAGCGATGCTTCTCGATCTCGAGCAGGACGACGTCGGTCTCGGCGGTGACGGTGGCGGTGCGCTCACCGCGCCCCAGCAGCGCCGCCTCGCCGAAGAAGTCCCCGGGCCGACTCAGCCGGCCGAGGGTGACCGATACATCATCCGGGCCGATCGCATGAACGACCACCGCGCCTTGCATGAGCACGAACATCGCGTGCCCGTACTGGCGCTGCACGACGACATCGGTCCCCGGAGGGAGCTGGCGGACGAGGACGTAGTTCGCGAACGCGGCAACGTCTTCGGGTGAGACACCGACGAAGAACGGAAGCTGGGCAAGGAACGACGTGTACGCCGTCCCCGTGACCGGCGCCTCTGCCGCTCTGCTGGCGGTGGACATTGCGCGGCATCCTAACAGAAACCTTTCCCTACAGACCGACCAAACCCCGATCTCGTGTACTGTCCGCCGTGCATGATCCGGGTGGCGATCATAGGACTCGTCCTCATCGCGTGTGGTTCATCGCGAAACACGACTCCGTCTTCGAAGGCAGGGGGCCGCACGGGCTCGATTGCCGTCGACACGGATCGGTTTCCGCATGGAGTGCACACGGGGGACAAACCTGAAATTCGCAAGTGGCAGGGCCGAGGTCTGGGCTGCGCCGATTGCCATGACGCAGCGTCGGTGCGGGAGGGCAAGGTCGCGAGACCGGGCAAGAACCAGCACGCACCCTGCGACGACTGCCACAAGGCGGAGTTTGCCAAGCCGCCGGGGCCGCTGTGCAAGGTGTGTCACGCAAGTGTCGATCCCTTCAAGAAGGGCAACTCGCCGTTGCAGGCGTATCCGGAGCGCGGCAACACCCAGACGTTGGCGTCCAACTTCTCGCATCGGATGCACCTCGACAAGGACAAGATGGAGTCCGCGAGCGGTGCGCACGTCGCCTGTGCCGACTGCCACGAGCGCAACACCGATTCCCGCGATCCGATGGTGCCGGGCCACAAGGTCTGCGCCCGCTGTCACGAGCAAGCCCCGAAGGTGAAGTCGCACCTGGCGATGGACAAGTGCGTCGGGTGCCACCCGTCGCGCGGCGTCGAGCTCGGCCGCGGCCGCATCTTCATCATCGGTGACCTGCGGTTCGCTCACTCGACCCACGAGAAGGACAAGAATGGCACCCCGGTCGCGTGCACCACGTGCCATGCCGGGGTCGACGAGTCGTCGTCCCGCGAGCAGATGTCCGTGCCTGCCATGGAGCGCTGCGCGCAATGTCACGAGGACTCGCAGCGCAGCCCCGATCGCGTGCGGATGGATAACTGCGGCGTCTGCCACGCCGAGATGACAGCCGGCGCCCCCCCGGGCAACCACATGGTCACGGGCTCGAAGGGTGGAGCGCGCCCCCCTGACCACACGCTCGAGTTCCGCAAGAACCACGGCGAGCAGGCCGCCGCCAAGGACTCGCCGTGCCGGCGCTGTCACACCGACCTCCAGGGCAACCGCGAGGACACGTGCTTCCAGTGCCACCAGGTCATGAAGCCGCACGACCACACCATGATGTGGCGCAACGATCACGGCCGTGATGCCCAGACCGATGGCACCCGGTGCGCGAACTGCCATGCCCCCGAGGTCTGCGCGGCCTGTCACTCGGTGCCGCCGCGCTCGCACACCCCGCTCGGTGAGTTCCGCCAGGGCGGTCACGCCGAGCAGGCACGGTTCGGGCTCTCGGCCTGCCTGACCTGTCACACGTACGAAGACACCTGCGTCAAGTGCCACCGAGGTACCCGATGAGCCTCACGGGATCGACCAATCGCGGGCTGTTCTTGTTCGTGCTCGGTGCATCGCTCCTGCCGATGGGCGCCTGGGCCGAGACCCCCGCCACGACCGACGAGGCTCCGCCGGTCCAGACGCTCAACGAGCCGACGGCCGCGAACCTCCAGGTCAACCAGCTGCCGCCGAAGCTGAAGATGCGTCCGCGCAAGCAGGTCGCACAGACCGCCACGCCCGCGCCGGCGCCCGATGCGGCCGCGACGACGGGGGGTGGCTCGGTCGGGTACAAGTGGTTCCCGACCTCGCGGCGAGATCTCGCGGAGCGCGTGACCTTCCGGATCCGCGCCGGCGTCCAGCTCGACAGCACGCCGGCGTCCGGCGACACGTTGCGTGGCGGCCAGCAGCTCCCCCCCGGGTTCACCGAGACCCGACCCTGGATCGTCGGCGATGCCATGGTCGGCGCGCGTGGCATCATCATGCCGTCGCTGGGCGGCTACTTGCTGTCGAGCTTTCAGTTCGACGCCAACGACTCGCTCGCGACCCGCGCCGGCACCGTGTCGTGGAGTGACGCCAACGGCGAGCAGATCGCGATCAAGGCGGGCTACGCCGAGTGGGGCCGCGACGACCGCAAGCCGGACGACCAGCAGCCGCACAAGGTGTGGCTCCGCGGTGGCCGTCAGTTCCGGCTCGACGGTGGCAACCTGTTCGCTTACTTCGACGGCATCACGGCGGGCTACAAGGAGCGGTCGTGGAACGCCTCGGCGTTCGTGGGCCGCCGCGTCGTGCTGTACGTCGATTCCGAGGCCGGCCTGACCTACGGCGCCACGGCAGCGATCGATCTCAAGCCGTCGAAGAACATCCCGGTGAAGCTCGCGATGGACTTCATGGGCCTCACGATCAACAACGGCGCCGCCGACGAGAACCGCCAGCTGATCGCGCTCATGAGCACGGCCAAGCTGTCGAAGAAGGCCAAGCTCGATGTTCGCGCGCGCATCACCGGGTTGCCCGACAACGCGAACCTCGACGCCATGGGCAACGCGCCCACGAAGCTCGCGCTCGGGCGCGTCGGTGGCCGGCTTCGCTACGAGACCGGCAACCTGATCGCGACCGCCGACTTCGAGCAACGGTTCGCCGATGACGTCGCCTATGACCTCGCCGCACCGACGGCGGCCGACATCGTCCAGGTCGGGCAGCAGCTCGGGGTCGGGCTGAACCAGCCGGTCGACGCGCTCGCGGTCGGCGCCCGGGTCGACTGGCAGAACGCGAAGAAGGATACCGAGCTGCTCGTGTTCGAGTACACCGACGAGGGTGCTGGCACCGATGGCATGCGAACCGACGGGCTCGGCTCGTTCTTCGGAAACTCGGCATCATCGGGGCTCGATCGCATGCAGCAGGTCGCGGTCGAGGGCACGATGGCGACGCCCAGCAAGGCCGGCAAGCGATGGCGGTTCGCGGCCGGGGGCTTCTTCCGGGTCTATGATTTCCGCACGCCCTATCGGGCGGTCACCAACGACGCGCGCGGTGGTGGACGCGCGGAGTTGCAGTGGTGGTTCCGCCGCGATCTGCATCTCGACGTCGCGGGCGAGGTCGCCCAGGCCTCACCGACGCTCTCGCGCGATCTCGGCGTGTTGTCCTCGGTGCGCGCCGCGGTGGAGGCACGGTGGTGAAGCGCCCACGAATCATCCTCTGGACGATCCTCGTCGTTGCCGTCGTCGGACTCGCGTCCGCGATCGCCGCTCCGAAGGTCATCCCGGTCGGAAACCGCAAGTTCGATCACGACCAGCATGCCGCCTCGGCGTCGTCGGCCAGCGATCCCAAGCGCCGGACGGCGGAGTGCACGACGTGTCACATCATGGATGCCAAGGGCCTCCGCGTGAACGCGAAGGAGCACACGAACCGCTGCGTCAAGTGCCACAACGATCCCAAGGTCTGTACCTCGGAGATGAAGCAGCCGGGGCCCAAGGCCGGCGCGCGGCGCTGCCAGGTCTGCCACGTGCCCACCCCGGGCAACACGTGCAAGCCGCCCGATCTGCCGCCGCTGCCGCGCAACGACTCGTTCGAGGCGCGGTACTCGCACGGCAAGCACATCGGGTTCGGCGCGTCGGTCGAGAAGGACTGCGGGACCTGCCATCGCGAGCAGGCTTCGAGCGACGCGAACCCGTCAACGGTCGGCGTCCACAAGCAGTGCACGGACTGCCACAACGGTCCGAGCGGCCGCTCGAAGCTTCAGTTCAATGACTGCAAGGGCTGCCACGGCGCCCCGAAGGGCAAGACGGCCGCGGCCGCGGATCCCTACCGGCTCGCGAACTTCGATCACCGCAACCACCACAAGACCTCCAACCAGTCGTCGTGCACCACCTGCCACACCAAGCTGGCGGGCGCCGGCGACGCGGCGATCCCGCGTCCAGCGATGACGAGCTGTCTGGCCGCGTGTCACGACGGCCAGAAGGCGTTCTCGGCGACCGGGACGAAGTGCACGACCTGCCACAAGGGGTCAGGTCAGGTCACCCCGACCCGGACCGACCTCGCGTTCTCGCATGCCGCGCACACCGGCCGGAACGTCAACATCGCGAAGTGCGATACCTGCCACTCGATCAGCCCCGAAGGCATCCTCGATCCGCCGAACGCCGGCAAGAACCACATGCCGTGCGCGACCAGCGGCTGCCACCAGACCGAGTTCGTCACCAAGACGAACAAGATCTGCGGCATCTGCCACGACGCCGCGATGCCGTGGCAGAAGACCGTGGCACGCGCGGTCGTCCCGCTGAAGCCGGAGTGGTTCGAGGCGATGAACCACGCCTCCCACCTCGCGAAGAAGGGCATCAGCAACGCGGCCTGCAGCGACTGTCACGGCGACAAGCTCGGCGGTGGCAAGAAGCCCCAGGGGCACGCCGCGTGCGCCGAGTGTCACGGCAAAGGGCAGGGGTTCCCGATGAGCCAGTGCCAGACCTGCCACGTCCAGCAGGCCCCCAAGCGCGGCGCGGTCACCGAATGGTCGGTCGCCGCGACGTTCGCCCACGCCAAGCACGCGATCGATCCGCGCTCGAAGAAGGTCACCGCGTGCGTCGAGTGCCACGCGACGGTCAAGAACGCCAAGGACCTCGCCACGATCCAGAAGCCCAAGATGAGCCAGTGCGACTCCTGTCACAATGGCAAGCAATCGTTCAAGACGACCGGCTTCGAGTGTTCGCGGTGCCACAGCGCGCCCGCTGCGCCCGCTGCCCCCGCTGCCCCGACCCCCACGGCGTTTGAGGACCCTGACCCAACGCTACCCTGGCGAGATCGCGCCAGCGTGGAGGTGACAAACGAGGTATTTACGGCGCCGGATACCCAAGCCATGCTCGATCTCGGATTGTCTTCAGGCGAATCACGGTGAAGCGGCTCGTCGTATCCATCCTGGGGTTGGCGGTCATCGCCATCTTCAGCGCGGTTCTCGCTGACACCCCGGCCACCCAGCCGGTGATGGAGGGCAGCCATTTCCTGCATGCCAACCACAAGGCGCCGCTCGCGAAGATCGGGATCGACGTCGACAACCCGGGTCAGTGCCAGAAGTGCCACTCGATGGACGACAAGGGTCAGGTGCTCGCCCCGGCGGCCCAGGGTCACACGCCGTGCCTCCAGAGCGGCTGCCACGGCAGCGACTTCCTCCTCATCAGCGAGAAGAACAAGAAGGACAAGCCGAAGGACTTCCTCAAGGCGTCCGCGTTCTGCCTCGGGTGTCACCCGACGGTGCCCTGGGCGTGGAAGAAGCCGGCGACCCTGGTCCTGTCGGCGTGGCGAAACCAGCGCGAGCATCACGTCGAGATGCCGCACTTCCGCCACACGCAGCTGACCAAGAAGGACGGCAAGCAGATCGCCTGTCGCGACTGTCACGCTGTCAACGACAAGTTCGAGCTGGCGATCGGGACCCCGGGGCACGCGCAGTGTGCGCAATGCCATAACCCGAAGGACTACCCCGAGCACACGATGAACCAGTGTGGCGCATGCCACCAGCAGGGCTCGCGCGACAACTTCCTGAAGGCAGTGCTCCAGGACCACAACGTGAAGATCGATCCGAACAAGGGCATCGACGGTTCGCGGCCGGCCTCGGACGTCCGTGAATGCGCCAGCCAGGGCAAGGTCGACTTCGACAAGAAGAAGGGTCGCAAGACCCCGTGCTTCCGGCACGAGACGCCGGGGCACCGGATGACCAACGACAAGCAGGACGTCCAGTGCAGCCGCTGTCACTTCGTGGTGTCGGACAAGAAGCGCTGGGGCAGCAAGTCGTTCGAGACCATCGCGGACCTCCACGCCTTCAAGATCATCGGGAACAGCGATCAGCTCGAAGAGAAGTCGGCGTGCGGCGGCAAGAACGATAGCCAGCACGCGGCCTGTAGCGGCGGCGGCGTTTGCCATCGCCACGCCAAGGAAGTGGACCAGCGGTGTCCGGAGTCCAACTGCATGCTGTGTCACGCAAACGCCACTTCCAAGAACGAGGCATTCTGATGAGAACCACACGCCTTGGATTTGTTTTGGGGATGCTCCTTGTGTCCGCGGTCGGATGTACGGCCGAGGAGACCAAGGTCAACGAGGACTTCGGGTTCGATGGGACGTGCGTCAACTGCCATGCGGGGTTGTCGGCGGGTCACGTCCACCTCAACTACAAGCTGACCTGCGTCGAGTGCCACGGCGGCGACGACACGTTCGCGGTCGATCCCCTCGCGTTCAAGGACGAGCAGAAGTATCGCGATCAGGCGGTGCTCAAGAAGGTGCACGTCCTGCCGGATCCCAAGCTCGCCCGGTTCTTCTACGCCAACGGCGTCGATGACGACAACGACGGCATGATCGACGAGCCGCCGGTGTTCGACGCGGTGGGGCAGCTCGTCAACAACGATCCCGGCGAGATCTTCGAGCCCCAACTTCACGGCGAAGGTGCCGGCGAATTCTTGGACGCCGAGCTCAACCGCGACCTCAACTACACCCGGTTCTTGAACCCGGGCGATCTCCGCGTCGCGACGGTGGGCTGCGGCAGCAAGTCGAACGGCGCGCTTGGCGGCGGCGGCGGTGGCGCGTGCCACCAGCAGACGATCGACATCGTGCGCCGCGGCATGATGGTGAACCAGGCGGCCGTGACCAACGGTGCCTACTACGGCAACGAGAGCTCGCGCGCCGACTTCAAGGCCGGGCGAGATCAGGGTGGCGCCGCCGCCGACCCACGGGCCGGCGGGTTCGGCTACGCGCTCGATTATGCCAGCGTCGACAAGTGCATCACGGCCGCCTTCGGCGATCCGAAGGGCAAGCCCGCCTTCGACCGGACCTGCCTCCAGGCCGCCGCGACCATGGCCGACCCGGCGGTGGCGGCCAATGCCCCCGGTAACGCGGGCCTGCCGGCATTCGAGATCGCACAGGCCGCGATCAAGGGTATCGACGGCCAGAGCCCGACCACCACCGCGATCCAGGCCGGCGCGGGCGACTCGCGGCTGCCGTGGGGCGGTCAGCCGAGCACGGGCGACGCGCAGGACCAGCTGTTCCCGCTGCTCAACGACGAGCTGCTCCCGGGCAGCGGCATCCCCGATCCCGTCGACAACATCCTGCGCACGTTCCGCGCGTACTACCCGCTGAACTACCCGGGCTCGACGACGAACTTCGCGTTCACGTTCGGCACCTCGATCCTGCCCGACATCGCCCGGTTCAAGACCAACAACCCGTACGGTCGCGGCCACTCGTCGGGCTGCGCGGGCTGTCACAACCCGTACGCCTACGATGGCGCGCGTCAGCCGACGCCGGTGCGCAACGAGAATCCCAAGGACACCAACGGTGATGGCGTCCTCGGTCCCGAGGAGCTGTTCACCTTCGTGGTCGATCCCACCACGAAGCACCGCGAGTTCGATTCGAAGAACGATCGCGGTCCGGTCCTCGGGCTCGATCGCCTGATCGGCCGCCCGGTGAAGCAGCAAGAGGTCGTCGAAGCCGGCGCGGTCTCGCAGGGCAAGGTCGCGGCGCAGCAGAAGACCTATTCGGCGAACCACCAGATCACGACGAAGATCGATACCGACACCTGCGGGCTCTGCCACGGGTTCGTGACCCGCATCAACTACGCGTACCAGGGGATGGCCGAGGAGGAGCAGCGCGATCAGCTCGCGCGGCGCGCCCCGATCGAGTTCACCACCCCGCTCGGAACCAAGGTCCGGATCGTCGACTCGTGGGTCCGCGAGGACAACGATGTCGACAACAACGGCGTCAAGGACGCGGCCCCCACGGTCGTCATCCCCGAGGGCGTCGACGTCGTGACGAAGGCGCGCGATCGCGACGCCAAGCTCCTGGCGAAGGGCCTCATCGCGGGCAACGGCGGCTGCGCGCAGGCGACGTTCAGCGAGGACTGCAACAACAACGGCGAGCTCGACACCAACCTGGTGCTGACCGGCCACGACGCCGCGGGCAACACGATCACCGAGACCATCAACGAGGATCAGAACGCCAACGGCTCGCTCGACCTGATCGATCGGCTACCGCGCGAGAAGGCGATCGACGGTCGCCAGGTCCGCTACGTCTACGGCGGTCGCAACGGCTCGACCCGCCAGATGGACGTCCACTTCGAGCGCGGCATGCACTGCATCGACTGCCACTTCATCCAGGACGTCCACGGTGACGGCCACGTCTACAGCACGAACTGGGACGCGATCGAGATCGAGTGCGAGGACTGTCACGGCGCGAGCCAGAAGACGAACTTCAAGACCTCGGGCCCCAACGGCGGCAACGACATGCGGCTCGCCCGCAACGAGGATCTGCTGCCGTTCTTCGAGGAGACCGGCGGCAAGATCATCCAGCGGTCGCGCGTGACCTCGGGGCTGTCGTGGGTCGTCCCGCAGACCGCCGACGCCACCGCCGCCAGCGCGTACGCCAAAGAAGCCCACAACCCGGACAGCCACCTCGCGGAGCCGAAGCAAGGCTCCGTGTTCGCCGGCGACACCGTGCCGGGCGATGGCAAGGGGCAGGGCAGCTCGGAGCTCGTGAGCGCGAAGCTCGAGTGCGCGTCCTGCCACAACAGCTTCGTCACGAACTGCCTGGGCTGCCACGTCGACATCGACGTCGGCGACCTCCAGCGCAACAAGCTCAACCCCGACGGCACCATCACGAAGTCCGCGGGCGAGAACGAGATCTGGATGTCGAATGCCCACGCCACGGGCCACATCAACTTCCAGCTGCTCGGCCTGCTGCGCGGCTCGGTGATCCTCGATGTCGCCGGCAAGACCGAGGGCGGTCGGCTCTCGACGGTGCGGTCGTCGATGCAGGTCCACGCCTCGGTCACCGATGGCACCGGCGACTCGCTGCGCGAGAACCTCACGTTCACGACGTTCCAGGCGTTCGACGGCAACTCGGGCCGCAGCAACGTCGCCACCAGTGGCGTGACGATGAACCAGACGATGGCGCACACGGTCCGGCCCAACGAGGCGCGCGGCTGCGAGATGTGCCACACGCTGGTCGACAAGGACGGCCGGTCTCGCAACGAGCACCTGATCGCGCAGACGATGGGCCTCGGGACCGGCGCGCTGCCGTTCACCGGCGACTGGATCCTCGCGGCCGGCCTTTCGGGCGCGGGCAACGGCGGGCTCGAGCTCTACGAGTACAAGAAGGAGCGCGAGCTCGCGAACTCGCTCGTGGTGGGCGCGTCGCAGCGGTTTCCGGGCCTGATCGTGAACCCCGCCGATCGCGTCACCGCCAAGATCGAGCCGATCTTCGACGGAGTCCTGACCGGGGGCGTCGCGACCGACGTCGTGCTGATCCGGAACTTCAATTCCACGCCGGGGACACCTGGCGGCACCGCGGCGCCCTCGCTCCGCGATCTCGCGGTGACCGCGGTCGACGTGGCCGGCGCAGGCAAGCTCGTGATCTCGGACATCAGCGAGCGCGGCCACCGGACCGCGGCGACCCGTCCGGCCAGCACCAACGCCGCCAAGGTCACGATCGTGGCCCTGGACGGTGCGCCTCGCGCCCTGGCTCACATCGCGCCGGATGTCAGCGACCCGTTTGTCTACGTCGCGATCGGCAACCAGGGCATCAACGTCGTCCGGATCAACGATGCGCCGAATGGCGGCGCCGCCGCATTGAAGGTGGCCCGCGTTCCCTTGACCGGAGGCCGCACGGCGACCGACGTGGCGCTCGCCGGCGACCTGCTGTACGTCGGCACCGCCGAGGGCGTGATCGAGGTGTTCAACATCAACAAGCCGGACCAGCCGGTCTCGGTCGGCACCGCCAGCCTCGGGCTCGCCAACATCAACGACATGGTCGTCAACGGCTTCGTGCTCTACGTCGCGACGTCGACCGGGCTCACCGCGCTGTCGCTCGACGATCCGAAGATCCCGGCGATCCCGGCCGGCGCGACCGGACTCCAGCTCGTGGCCGCGCCCGCGCTCGGCGTCGCGGTCAGTGAAGGCCACGCCTACGTCGCGTCCGGCGCCCAGGGCGTGATCGAGGTCGACATGCGCGTCATCGCGGCGCCGAAGGTGGTCCAGAACCTGTCGAACGTCCTCGCGCCCGGTCAGGCGATCAACGCGGTCGACGTGATCGTGTCGCAGATGCCCGGCCAGAAGTACGTGCTCGCGCTCGATGCGACCGGTGACCTGTTCGGCCTCAAGCTCGATGGCACGAAGTCTCACGCGGAGCGCTGCTACCCGAACCCGGGCATGCAGGACTGCTTGCTCGAGCTCGACATGTACGACCCCACCATCTCGGGTCGCGATCCGAGCTTCGATCCGAAGACCGGCGCGTTCGATCCGCTCGATCCGAGCTCGCCCACGTTCTTCCACCAGATCCGGACGATCATCGGCAACGGCAAGCGGCTCGCGCGCCCGACCTACTGGGAGGCGATCGGGACGCTGACCGGCCGCAGGTACCGCGACTCGTTCATGCCGGGCGCGGGTGTGATGTCGCTCGGCGTCATGCAGACGATGCGCTTCGTGCAGGTCTGCGAGCGCGACGGTGCGTCGACCAACCCGAGCGGGCTCAACGAGCTCGGCTACCAGGTCAACGGCCTGTGCGTCGCGTTCGGGACCAGCGCGAAGCCCGCGCACGTCTGCAAGCCCGGCATCCTCGGTCCCAGCCTCAAGCCGATCGTGTGTGGCCCCGACGAGCCGAAGGGCGTGGTCGCACCCAAGCCGGCGCCCTCGATCAGGGCTTCGGTCCCCGCCGCGGGCGCGGTGCTACCGGCGACCGCGGCGATCGTCGGACTGTCCGCGGGTCGATAGCCGATGCTCTGGCTCGTCGCTGCGCTGGCGATCGGCGCGGCCGCGACCCTGGGCGTGCTCTACGCTCGCCGGCGGCGGATCCGTCCCGGCAGCGTCATCGTGCCCGCAGATCTCGCGCCCCGCGTGAAGGCCGCCACGCGCGCGTTCACGAAGGCGAGCTCGTGGCAGCCGGCGTCGGCCAGCGATGCTCCCGAGACCGCCGCGGCGATCGAGGCCGCGCTGATCGCGCGCGAGCCGCTGCGCGCCCTGACGCTCGCCGAGACGGCGCTCGCGACGACGCCGGGCGGGGCCGTCCATCACGTCTGGCTCGGCTGGGCGCTGTGCGCGAGCGGGCAGCCGACCGCCGCGCTCGATCAGCTGGCGCAGGCGCAGGCGCGGGGCGTCGATAACTCGCTGGCCGCCTACATCGCGGCGCGTGCCGAGCACCTCAAGTTCGAGCACGCGTCCGGTGCGCAGGGCCCGATCCCGCCGCTCGTGACGACCGGCGATCTCGCGGTCGTGACCCTGGGGCGTGGTCGCGGCGGGGCAGCCTGGCTCACCGGCACGGCCGAGGTGCAGCTCTCGGCGGCGGAGGTCAAGGCCGCGATGGCGGAGCATCGCGAGGTCACCGCGCGCTGCCTCGCGCGCGCCCTGATCGCGCTCGAGCGTGAGCCCGGCTTCGTCGACGCCGCCTACCTCGTCGCCCGGCTCGCGGTGAAGGCGGGGTTTCTGATCGAGGCGACGGCGCTGTTCGACGCGATCGCGCCGCGGATGATCGGCCGACCGGAGGTCGAGTGGTTCGAGCGGGACCGCGCCGATCTCGCCGATCCCGCGGCGGCGGTCAAAGTCGCCAAGACCAAGCCGGTCAGCGCGACGGCGAAGCGCTCGCGTAGCCTCAAGGTGCTCTAGGCCCAATGCTGGTCACTTGGCGTGTTCGCACACGTGGCACGTGCACGACGGAAACGCGCCAAGTGACCGGCATTGGCCCTGGGCCCGGCATCGGATTTCTGAGGATCGACGGCGGCAACCCCCCTCAACTCCAGCGCTTCGTTGCTGGCGTGGCTCTTGCTGCCAAGGCGCGGATATGCGCAGCCTCGCCCTGATCGCGCTCGTGGTGTCGTTCGCGGGATGCCTGTTGTTCGACGATCGCGGCGGCCAGAGCCCGTGCGTGTCCGGAGCCGACCTCGGGGCGCCTGCTTTCGAGCCCACGCCCCTGCGCAACCCCGAGAACCTGATCTGCCAGTCGTTCGGCGCCCCGTGTGATCCGAGCTGTGGGGTCTGCCCGCCGCAAGCAGGGTTCGCGCCGACCCCGACGTGGGGGATCTGCGGCAGCTCGTGCGACAGCCTGGATGAGAGCACCTGCTCCACCCGACCGGACTGTCGGATCGCGAAGGATGCGCGGTGCGCGGTGTTCGCCGACTGCACCACCGACTTCCTCGGCTGCCTCCCGACCGACTCGTTCACCCAGAGCGTCGATTGCTTCGCGGCGACTGACGGTCAGACGTGCTCGCGCAGCAGCGCGTGCACGGCGCTACACCGGGTCGAGCCATGCCCGCTCGGCATCGGCGTGGAATGCTCCACGCCGTTCGCGATGTGCGTGCCCGAGGGCCAGTCCCCCGGCCAGTGCTTCGCGCCGGTGACGTGCGATGCCATCGGCCCGAACTGCCCGCTCGACACCACACCCGGGATCGAGAACGGCTGCTTCACCGGCGCGTGCATCCCGATGGACCTCTGCGGTCCGGTCGCTGCGAAGTAGCCCGTCCCTCCACCATCCTGGCGGAGGCCGGTAGCGGGCCCCGGGTCGCCGTTGGCTGCGAGACGGCGATATACTGCCGTCGGTGAGCTCGCGAGAGGATTGGCAACGACGGCTCGGACCGCTCTACGGCGGTGCGGTCGCGCTCGTCCACTCGACGCCGTGGCGGTGGCCGACCGAGGTCGGTGACGACACGCGCTCGCCTGGGTGGATCGTCGCGATGGGCCTGCCGGTCGGCTTCGTCGCCTGGCTCGTCGCGGTGCTCGTGCACGGCGCGGGCATTCCGTCCCCGATCGCGGGGGTGTTCGGGATCGCGATGCTGTCGGCGGCATCCGCCACGATCATCGAGCGCGGGGTCGTCGAGCGGATCGATCATTGGACGGAAGCCACGGACGCCACTGAAGCCACGGAGGCTCGTCCGGCGCACCCGGGTGTGGCGTCGATCCTGGTGCTGGTGTTCGCGACGATCGTGCGGGCGGTGGCGATCGTGATGATCCCGGCGTCGGAGTGGTTGCTCGTGTTCCTCGCGACCGCGGTCGTCGGGCGGTGGGCCGCCGTGTTCCTCCAGGCCCTCGGTGATCCGGTCCCCGAGGACCGCGGGCGCCGCTCGCTGGTCGCGACCCCGTCGCCAGCGTGGCTCACCGTGGCGATCAGCGCCGGCGTCGCGGCCCTCGCGATCCTGGCGCTCGGCAAGGCCGCGATCGTCGCGCTCGCGCTCGCGGCGATCGCGTCGTTCTCGCTCGGCCTCGAGGCGCAGCGCCGCGATGGCGGCCTATCTGCGCCGGTGGTCGCCACCGCCGCGGCGATCGGAGAGCTACTCGTGCTGCTGATCGCGACGATCGGTCACTGAACGCCGGGCGTGGGTCTCGCGGAGTCGCGAGACGCGGCCTCGATGAGGCGGCCCTCGAGACGGCGCCGCCGCGCCAGCGATCCCGGTGCCACCGCCCCGGTGATGTTCACGAGGCTCTCCAGCGAGGTCAGCCGGTAGTTCCGGGGATCGGGATCCGATTCATCCCAGACGGTGAAGGCGCGCAAGTACGGTCCGCCGAGCTCGACGAGCCAGTGCGGGTCGTAGTCCGGCGGGATCGAGTCAAAGGACAGGTGCTGGGTCCCGTTCGCGGCGATCCATCGCTGCGAGGCCCAGATGGCCTGGGTCGTCCGGCCGTAGATCTCGAGCGAGACCGACGTCGACAGCGGTAGCGTCACCCAGTTGGCCGAGATCCTCCGGGAACCGTACGAGTAGGCGACCTGATCGAGGATCGGCAGGAACGAGAACGAGCTCTGGGTTCCGGTGAACGCGGAGGAGGTCGCGCGGTAGCTCGAGTCGGCCGCCGCGTCGACCCACGCCCTCATCGAGTCCTCGGGGCGAAGCAGGGAGCTCGGAGGGACGATCAGGCTCGCACCCGTACCTGCGATGATCGCGTGCTCGTTCGCGGTCGAGAGATCGAGCTGGCTGTCGATGATCTCGTCGGCCCGCGAGTTGACGCTGAATCGCCGGATCGACACCGGCGTTCCTTCTTGCGCGAGGTCGATCGCCGGCAAGGCCGCGGCGTCGCTGACGACCTGGTCGCGGCGGATGACCATGTTCGTGGTCCCGATCGCGATCAGATCATGGGCGCCCGGTTCGACCTGGAGGTTGAAGCTCCACGGGCCCGTCGCCGAGCTCGCCTGTCCGTCGAAGAAGATCGATCCCGGCTGTTCCATGTGACCGCGCATCGTGACCGCGGTCGGGCTCGACGGGCCGAGGCCGGACCCGTAGCACAGGATGAACGCGGTCGCTCCGTCGGCATACGTTCGGCGGATCTGCTGGGAATCGACGAGCGCCGCCGGATCTCCACAGACCGCGATCGCCTCGTAGGTGTCGGTGATGTGCAGCGCGTACTGGCCGCGAGAGGGCTGCTCGGGGATCGTCCACGGCCCGTTCCCGTCGCGGTACCGGACGTAGAACGGCATGTTGAACCCGACCCGGAGGGTCACGAGGTTGGGCCCGGGGACGAAGGGCGCGGCATCGGGGGTCTCCGAGGCGTCGGGCAGGACGACGTACGCGTCACCGCAGGCCGCGATCAGACCCAGCAGTATGCCTCGCCTGCACACCCTTCCGATTGTAGACAACCGCGACCGCGTTCAGGAAGAATTCGACCCGCCTCCCGGACCGTGGAGCACGGCGATCGTGGCGCCCCAGCCGCCGCTCGAGCCCTCGGCGAGCCGGAACCCCCGGACGGCGGCGTGGCGCTCGAGCACACCGTGAACGATACGGCGCAACGTTCCCGTGCCCTTGCCGTGGATGATCCGGACCGTCGTGAGCCCGGCCTCGTGTGCGGCGCGCACGTACTCTTCGACGACGTCGGCACAGTCTCGCGGCAGGAACGTGTGCAGATCGAGCTCGTCTCCGATCGGCGCGACGCAGACCTCGTCGGCTGCCAGGTCGTCACCTGCGTCGTCGCCGCTCTCGTCGTCGCCCACTCGTCGCCGTCCGATCATCCGGGCCAGTGCGCCCCGGTGGGGACGAACGGGATGATCCTGCTCCGGAGCCGCGGAGGGACTCGCCGGTCGAGGATCTCGGCGACCTCGTTGGGTCGATAGAGCTGGGAGATGTGCATGAGCACGATGTGCTCGTTGTCGAACCGATCGGCGCGCTCGAGCAGCTCGTCGAGGTGGATGTGGCAGCCGGCGCGCGCGCCCTCGAGCGTCTTGCGATCATCGAGAAACGTGCACTCGAGGATCAGGACCCGCGTCTTCAGGAGCTCGGGCGAGTGGTCGAGCACGGACACGAGCGTATCGGTGACGTAGGCAAGCTCGAGGCGGTCCTCGTACTCGCTGACCTCCTCGCCGGCGCGTCGGCGCGTCGCGATGTCCTTGCCCGGCAGACCGACGAGGTCCGCGCGCAGCTTCGCGACCCGCTTCACCAGGATGTAGCCGAGCGACGGCACCGGGTGAAACGTGCGGATCGCGCGGACGTGAAGGTCGCCGCGCAGCGCCAGCACCTCCCCGGGCACCATGCCGATCGCGTCGATGTCGAGCGGGAACCGCTGCAGCTTGGTCAGGGCGGCGAGTGCGGTGGTGAGATCCTCGACGATCTCCATCGGCATCACCACGCGAGGCGGCCGGGTCTTGCCGAACAGCCCTCGAATGCCAAGCATCGCCGGCAGGGCCCCGATGTGATCGGCGTGGCCATGCGACAGCAGGATCGTGTCGAGCGCCCCCGTGGACCTGGGTGATGCGCCCGCATCGAACACGATCCCGAGCTCGGGCACGGCGAGCGAGGTGTAGACACCGCCGACGGAGATGCCGCGGACCGTGTACGGCCCCGCGGTGATGGTCGTCAGCATCGCGTCAGTATAGGGCCGGCCTCGTGGCGGCAGCTATTCGGGGGCGAGTGATCGAACGCCCCTGGACCACCGACGAGGACTGGCGCCGGGTCGCGGCCAATCGCGGCGGAGCCGATCGTACTGATCAGCGCGACAGCGTGCGACAAGGCGTGGTCGTGGTGTCACCCTCGCGGATCGCGAGGATCTGGGCGCTCGTTGCCGACGCGGCGGTGAGGTAGTAGGTCGCCTGGGCGGCGCCGGTGCTGAAGCCGACCTCGCCGCTCAGCGGCCCACCGGCGTCCCAGGTGATGATGCTGGCCGCGACCGAGGCGTCGGCGGCCAGGCCGTGCGAGCTGGTGAAGTCGCAGATCGCGAGCGCCGCCAGCTCGGGCAGGCCGGCCGGGTTGGCACAGCTCGCGCTCGCCGTCGTCTGCTGCTTGATGTCGGCGGCCCGGTGAGGCATGGCCACGATCATGTCGTCGAGGCAGCTGGGCTCATCCACCGCGGCCTGGCCGGCGCCGCAGAACCATCTCACGTCGGGGCTCTGGTTGTGCTGGTACAGCCCGATCAGCTGGTCCGCGCCGTCGTAGAAGAACGTGATCGCGTCCTCGTCGAAGATGTCCGTGTCCACCAGGCTGGTGCGACCTGACGCGCGAAGGTCGTTGTCGACGGTGAACGCGACCTCCTCGCCACCCGTGAAGTCGTCCCAGCCCTGGACGTCATCCCAGTAAGCCCGGAAGCGATCGACCTCGGCCTTGAGCGGTCCGAGATCACAGATCTTTGCTTGATCGGCATCGGCCTGGTTGTGGCTGACGATGGGCGCGGCCAGGGTGGCGACGAGATCGCGGGCGCAGGCCGCGGAGAAGTTGCTGGGCGCCGGCTGGGGCGCGAAGTCGTCCGCCACGCAGGTGTTGGGCGAGGGACAGCCCGCGCCGTCGCAGCTACCGATGACCGCGAACGGGCCGCGCACCGAGGTCTTGAAGCCCTTGACCACGATCCGGTACTCGCCGGCGTCAGCCGCAAGGTCGATCTGCGAGAAGATCTCGTCGCCGTGGTCGTCGTTCTTCAGCAGGAAGTGGCCCCAGCTGGTCGAGCCGACCTCGCGGCGATACAGGTACATGACGGTGTCGAGGGACGTGACCTCGGTCCTGAGCGAGACGGCGGCGGCGCCGGTCAGGGTGAAGTTCCACGCATGAAACCGCTCGCCGCTGGTGACCGAGGCCTGGTTCGGCGCACCGAAGACCAGCGCGCCGTGCTCGGTCGGCGAGAAGAAGCTGTCGAGCTTGCCATCGAGCAGAGGATCGTCCTCCGCGCCCTTGCCGCCATCGTCGCAGGCAGCGAGCAGATTGATCGAGAGGAGCGCGCAGGTCAGAAGGCGTGCGGACATGGGGCCCGCTACTTGCAATGGTCGTTCCTCCGGAAGCCCCTGCATTTCAGGCCGGTTGGACGTCGTCTGACCGGAAGGTCAACTGGCCATGAGCAGCTGGTAGTGGCCATGCCACTTGCCTCTCCCTGGTGCTTGGGAATCTGATCAGGCTCGACCGGATCCCGAAGTCACCGGCTACGCGCGCCTCGGGTCACCTCGGCAGCGCGGCCAGGGGCTTCGAGCTAGCAGCTCGCGTCGCGCAGCTCGGACAGAACCCAATGTGGCGTTGGCGGGAGCATCGCCGTCGATGTAGGATTGCGCCCGAGCATGTTCTGGTACTCGCTGCTGGCCGTCATCGCGGTCCTGTTCCTGCTGTCGGTGTCGCTGCCGGTACCGCGCCGGGTCTGGGCGTTGATCATCTACACGTCCAAGTTCTTCTGGTTGTGGGTCGCGGATGCGCTCCGGCTGCGCAAGCTCGGGATGATGGTCACGGGGAGGGGCGCCCATTACCAGCGCCTGACCCGGCCGATGCTGATCCGGATGTGGTGTGAGGACATGGGTCCGACCTTCATCAAGTTCGGTCAGATCATTGCGTCCTCGGCGGGGATGTTCCCCGACCGGTACGTCAAGGAGTTCCAGAAGGTCCTCGACCGCGTCAAGCCGTTCCCGTTCGCCGACGTCAAGCGCACGCTCGACCAGGAGCTCGGCGCCGAGAAGGCGGCTCACCTGATCGACGTGGAGCCCAAGCAGCTCGCGTCGGCGTCGATCGCGCAGGTCCACACCGCCAAGCTGCGCGACGGGACCCTCGTGGTCATCAAGGTCCAGCGCCCGGGCATCATCCCGCGCTGCATGGCAGACATGAAGCTGATGCGGATGCTCGCGCGCATCGTCCAGCGCTTCAAGAAGAACGCTGACCTCGCCAACCCCGTCGGCATCATCGACGACTTCACGCAGACGCTCAGCGAGGAGCTCGACTTCCGCATGGAGGCCGCGAACCTCGATCGGTTCAACGAGATCATGCGCGAGCTCGGACACAAGCACATCCGCGCGCCAGTCCCGCACCACGAGTACACCACCCGCAAGGTCCTCGTGATGGAGCGCTTCAACGGCCTGCGGGTCGATCGGTTCGACGAGATCAAGGCCCGCGGCATCGACGGCGAGACCAAGCTCGTCGAGGGGCTGCGCGGGTGGTTCCAGTGCGTCGTGTTCTACGGGTTCTTCCACGGCGACGTCCACGCCGGCAACCTCATGCTGCTCGACGACGGCGACCTCGGCTTCCTCGACTTCGGCATCGTCGGCCGGTTCGATGAGAAGGCGCGCTACCTGGTCACCGATTACATGATCGCGTTCGCGTCGGGTAACTACAAACGGCTGGCCGAGATCATCTGCGAGATGGGCGGCAGGCCCAAGAACCTGGATATGGACGCGTTCGTCCAGGATCTCGGTGAGACCTACCGGCCGTTGCTGACCCTGTCGTTCGGCGAGGTCAATTACGCCGAGTTCTTACCTGGCATCCAGCGCGTGGCGACCCGCCACCAGATGAGGATGCCGAACGAGTTCATCCTGATCACGAAGCAGCTCCTGTACTTCGATCGGTACGCGAAGTCGCTCGCTCCCAATCTCAACGTCTTCACGGACCCGCGCCTGGTGCTCGGCATGATGTCCGATATCCAGAAGGCACGAGCCCAGGCCGACGCCAAGCTGCAGCAGCAGCCGGCCTGACGATCATCCCGCCCGCGGCTGGGCCGGAGACCTCGGCTCAGCTCGCCAGCCCCGCGGCCGAGCGCGCTCAGTCGAAGCGCTTGTCGAGATTTGATTCGCGCTTGGACCGCGTCGGCTTCTGCCCGTCTTGGAGGAAGCGCAAGAACATCGTCAGGTATCCGGCGATCTCCGCCGAGAGCGGCCGGAACATCAGGCCGACCTGAAACGCATCATCGACGGTCGTGCACCAGGCGACCCGCGCAGGCAGCCGCAACGGCTCGGACTGGGTCTCGTCGTCGAACACCAGCTGGATGTCGATCTCGAGGTCGGCGCCGTGCGCGAGCGGATCTACCAGATCCACGCACAGGCCCCCGCGCGACACATTCGTGGTGCGACCCGCGTGCGTGTGCCCGGCGACGTGAAGCGTCACGGACGCCTCGTGGGCAAAGCGGGGATGTTCACGCTGGGGCTCACTCACAACTCAAAAGTTTGCGGGGTCGATGCCCTTCCTGGCAAGTTTTCCCGGAATAGCGGGCGGTGTCCGAGGTTCGGACGCAGTGTGTGGTGGCGCTGCCAGCTCCTCGGTGAACCAGCCATCGGTGAGCGCGTCGAGCTCCGCCGCGGCCTCCTCGACCCGGTCAATCCACCCGGGTCGGCTCGCCGCCTGTCCGACCGCGCGGCGCCACCCGAAGTACGCACGGATCACCTGGTTCGCGAGCCTCCGTCGTTCGCGCCGCCTCGCCGCCTCGATCGACGCCACCTGGAGCTCGCGTCCATCGAACACGAGCCGGTCGAGACGCCACGTCGCGCGCACCTCGATCGCGGTGCCGTGGCCGATCACCGGATCGTTGTCGTGCCAGGTCGTGTCGCGACCGGTCCTCACGGTGACCCATGGCACCAGCCCTGCGACCCGGGCGCGCCGGATCCAGCCACGCGCCGGATCGTGATCGAGTCCAGCCGCGGAATACGCCGCCGAGAGCACGCTGGCGATCGACGGCGCGGCGGTCTCGCGGACAAGGACAGGCGGTCCGCTGGCATCGACCTCGTTCCCCACCTCGATGGGGTCGCGATCGTCATCATCCGCTGCGCCCACGTGGACGCCGGCCGCGAGGACCATGCTGGATGCGAGCAGGAGCACGCCCGCGCGCATCACCGCCTCCACGTGGCGAGCAGCAGCAGCTCGTCATCACGTCGGCGGGACATCGTGCGGAGGGCTTGCGATCGATGCCACGCCAGCGAGACATCGACACGTCCCCACCGCGACGGCCGCCGGTGATGGGCTTCGGGGTCGTACAGCTCGGTCTCGAGGAACGCCCGGCTGGTGGATTCGATCTCGATCGGCTCGCGCGAGCCCACGAGCTCGCTCGAGCCGTCGGAGAGGTAGCCGTCTCCCGGTGGGTCCGCGGCGTCGCCTGGCTCCGCCGACCCATCCAGCTCGTTCGGCCACTCGTTCGGCCACTCGTTCGAATAGGGCGCATCCGCCTCGTCGGACGGATCTCGGCTGGGCGGTTCCGGATCGATCAGGCGCGGCCCCGGACGGACCGCCGTTGCCTCGCAGCTCGGGTCGTCCCCGTCATCCAGCTCCGCAGCTTCCGCATCTTCGTGGTCGTCGCCCGCATCGGGATCTGCGGCCTCGTCGGGGGCGCGGTCGTACGAGGCGTCGCGCTCACACCGCGGCTCGCCGGTCAGGGCATCGGCAAACGCGACCGCCATCGCGGCCTCTCGTCGGGTATCGACGGTAGGGGTGGCGGCGGCACGCGTCGCGAGCGCGACCAGCACGCCGAGCGCGAGCAGGAGGATCCAGGCGAGCCCGCTTCGTGGTCGGTTGCGCGACCAGGCTGCCAAGCGTACGGTCCGAACGTGACGGCGACGCTCACCGAGAACGCGCTCGCGGTTCTTCGCGCCCGTTACCTGGCGCGCGAGGGCGGCATCGTCGTGGAGACTCCGGAGCAGCTGTTCCTCCGGGTCGCTCGCCATGTCTCGAACGTTGAGGGGCGTTACGGCTACACCGCGGATGAGGTCGCTGCCGCAAGCCGGCGCTTCGAGCGGATGATGTCCGCGCTCGAGTTCCTGCCGAACTCGCCGACCCTCATGAATGCCGGCCGCCCACTCGGTCAGCTGGCGGCGTGCTTCGTCGTCCCCGTCGAGGACTCCACCACCGGCGTGTTCGAGGCCGTGCGCTGGGCGGCCGAGATCCAGAAGACCGGCGGCGGCACGGGCTTCTCGTTCTCCCGGCTGCGCCCGGCCGGTGATCTCGTGGCCTCGACGGGTGGGACTGCGTCGGGCCCCGTGTCGCTGATGCAGGTGTTCGACGTGGCGACCGAGGCAATCAAGCAGGGCGGGACGCGCCGCGGTGCCAACATGGGCATGCTCCGCGTCGACCACCCGGACATCCTCGAGTTCATCGCGATCAAGCTCGATCCCCTGCGGATGCGCAACTTCAACCTGTCGGTCGCCGTGACCAACACGTTCATGACCGCGGTCCACACCGGCTCGACCTACGACCTCGTCAACCCGCGCTCCGGGGCCGTGGTCGGTCAGCTCGATGCCCGCCGCGTCCTCGACGCGATCGCGAACGCGGCGTGGGCGGTCGGCGATCCCGGCATGGTGTTCATCGACCGGGTCAACGAGCTCCAGCCAACGCCGGGTCTCGGCCCGATCGAGGCGACCAACCCTTGCGGCGAGCAGCCGCTCCTGCCGTTCGAGTCGTGCACGCTGGGCAGCATCGACGTCGGCAAGTTCGTCGTCCGCGGCGAGCTGCAGTGGGATCGGCTGCGCCTCACGATCATCGACGCGGTGCGTTTTCTCGACGACGTCATCGATGCGAACCGGTACCCGCTCCCGGAGATCGAGCGTGCCACCAAGGCCACCCGGAAGATCGGCCTGGGCATCATGGGCTGGGCCGACGCGCTCGCCGAGCTGGGGATCGCCTACGACTCCGAGGAGGCGCTCGCGCTCGGGGATCGCATGGCTTCGTTCCTCGAAGACGAGTCGCTGGCAGCCTCGCGGGAGCTCGCCGAGAAGCGCGGCGCGTTCCCGAGCTGGTCCGGATCGCGGTGGGAGAATGCCGGGGAGCGTCCCCTCCGCAATGCGACGACCACCACGATCGCCCCGACCGGCACGATCAGCATCATCGCCGGGAGCTCGAGCGGGATCGAGCCGCTCTACGCGCTCGCCTATCGACGGAATGTCCTCGACGGCGCGGAGCTCACCGAGGTGAACCCTGCGTTCCAGCGGATCGCCGCCGAGCGCGGGTTCGCCTCGCCGGCGCTGTTCGAGGGGATCGCCGAGCACGGTAGCGTGCGTGGTCGCAGCGACGTCCCCGCCGAGGTCCAGCGCTGGTTCCCGACCGCGCACGAGATCAGCGTCGCCATGCACGTCCGGATGCAGGCGGTGTTTCAGCGTCGGGTCCACGCCGCGGTGAGCAAGACCATCAACCTCGCGAAGGACGCCACCCCGGCGGATGTCAAAACTGCGTACCAGCTCGCGTACGAGCTTGGTTGCAAGGGAATCACGGTCTACCGGGACACAAGCCGCGAGGGCCAGGTCCTCGTGCGCGGCGCGCACAGCGCGATCGTTGCTGGTTCGGCGAACTGTCCCGAGTGCGGCTCTTTGCTCGTCGTGCAGAGTGCTTGCAAGCTGTGCCGGCACTGCGGCTGGTCGGTCTGCGGATGACCCGAGCGTCCCGAGGCCGCCTGGCCGAGGGACCGAGACTCCGGAGCTGGATGTGAGCGAAGTGAACGGAGGAGGTTTGGGCGACATCGTGCCCGGGCCTCGAGCAAGCTCGAAGCCCGGCTCGCGAACGTCACATCTCGCATGGTTGGATCACGCGGCGTCCGCCGGTCGGACCGCGTGTCCGGTGAGCGGTCGGACACCGGACGCAAAAAAGCTCGGCGTCGTCCTTCGAGAGACGAGCCGAGCTTCTTCGAAATGTGGCGTTGGTGATGAAGGTTAGATGCGACTAGCGGCGGCGGCGGCGACGGGCCGGACGCGGTGCAACCGCAGCGGCCTCGAGCTCTTCGAGGTGCTCGAGCATGCTGATCATCGTGTTGCGGGTCGCTGCATGCGGCTCGTTGGTGATGGCGCGGCCGAGGCCGATGCGCAGCTCCGCGCGCAGCTCCGATTCGATCAACCGATACGTTCGGAGGGCTTCCTCCGGGTCGTAATGATTCAGATCTGCTTCGCAACCAGTGGCGGCAATCCAGACGGCGGCGAGGGCGGCGGCACGACGACCGGGTTGCGAGACTGCGAAATCCTTGACGGAAGACCGGAGGCGCTGGCGGACCAGCGGAATCGGCGGCAGGGCGACCAAACCATCGTTGTCGTCATCGGGCCGACGGAGGACAGGGCGTGTCATTGACTTGTCGGTTTCCATGGCTTTTTTGTCCTGGTTCGCAGCAAGAACCGTGTTTTTCCCCCACAAGGCCGAGCTGCGATGGACGGCGACCTTGCCTGATCAAGTTTTGAAAAGCGAAGGATTTCTTCGTGAAACCTGACGAATTTCATGGGGTAACCCACCGCTACCCCGAATCTCACTCAGATTAAATCCGAGTTGGGTTCAACAGGCCCCACCCAGAGATGCACGAGCGTATCACTCAATCAGGGGAAGCACAGTTTTTGTGTCGACGCCGCCGCTGTCAATCACCCCATCGATCCGCCGATGGAGGAAGTCGCGGATCGTCCAGTCGACCAGGTGGGGGCGCTCGATCGGAGCGGTGTGGGATGCATTCGGAATCTCGAGCAGCTCCGATCCCGGGATCTGCTCTGCCATCGCACGGCTTCGCTCGGGAGGTGTGAAGCCATCTCTCCCACCTGCAACCACGAGTACCGGAACCTGGATGGTCGCGAGCAGCTCGTCGGCGGTGTGCTGACCTGCCGCGGACAGCATCGCCACGAACAGCCGGGCGTCGATCCGGGCCATCCCCTCGAGGTAGGGCATGAAGTCTGCCGGCTCCACGAGCTCCCGCCGGATCTCGAGCCGACTTGCCACCTCATACGCCAGCCGGGTCGGCAGCGCCCAGCGGGTCACCCGGTTGATGACGTTGGGAACCCGATGGATCCATTTCTGGAGGGTCGGTAGCAGGTCCTCGAGAGCCGCCGAGCCGCGAAACGTTCTCAGCGGATGCGATGGGGCACCGCAGACGAGCACGAGCCCGGCAACCCGATCGGCGTGCCTGCGATAGGTCTCGAGTGCGACCTGGACCCCCATCGAGTGCCCGATGACGACCGCGCGTTCGACGAGCGCGTCGTCGAGCACGCTGGCCACATCATCCGCGAGATCTTCGATGCCCACGCGCTCAGCGTCGCGTGGCGGTGCCGTGCGGCCATGAC
>JAGSPR010000583.1 GCA_018262455.1 Deltaproteobacteria bacterium
ATCGCGCCGTACCGCAGCATCTGGGACGCTGGTCAGATCTCGCAACTGCAGGAGCAGCTCGCAGGTGCATGCACCACCGAGATCGCGGCGTTCGACGAGTTCGCGGGCCTGCTGGCCGGCGACGACGATCAGGGCTGGGACCACATCATCTTCGATACGGCCCCGACGGGGCATACGTTGCGCTTGCTCAGCCTCCCGCGCGCGTGGACCGGCTTCCTCGAAGACTCGCCGCACAGCGAGTCGTGCTTGGGGCCTCACGCCGGGCTCAAGCTGCAGCACGATCGGTTCGCCGCCGCACTCGCGGCGCTCACGGATGGTGCGCGCACGACCGTCGTGCTGGTGACGCGTCCCGAGCTGGCCGCGATGCGCGAGGCCGTTCGGACCTCGGGGGAGCTGCGGGAGCTCGGCCTCGACAACCAGCAGCTCGTGATCAACGCGGTCTTCGAGGCGCGCGATCCGAGCGATGCCGTCGCGGTCGCACTCGAACAACGCGGTCGCGCTGCGCTCGCGGAGATGCCGGCGTCACTGCGCGCGCTGCCGACCGAGCGTGTGCCGCTGCGCCCGTTCAACATGGTCGGTCTGCCGGCGCTGCGCGCGCTGCTCGGTGGAGCTGACATCGAGGCGCCGGTCGCGCGCGGATCCGTGCCGCAGTTGCCGCCGCTCGCGTCGCTGTTCGACGAGTTGGCCGCCCCGGGGCACGGGTTGATCATGGTGATGGGCAAGGGTGGGGTGGGCAAGACGACGATCGCTGCTGCGGTGGCCGTCGAGCTCGCATCGCGCGGCTTGGCCGTGCACCTCAGCACGACGGATCCGGCGGCACACGTCGCTTCGACGCTCGATGGCCAGGTCGCGAACTTGAAGATCAGCCGGATCGATCCGGAGGCCGAGACGAAGGCTTACGTCGACAACGTGATGACCACGCGTGGCGCAAAGCTCGACGCCGAAGGTCGCGCGTTGCTTGCCGAGGATCTGCGATCGCCCTGCTACGAGGAGGTCGCCGTGTTCGGCGCGTTCTCGCGGCTCATCCGCGAGGCCCAGCGTGGGTTCGTCGTGCTCGACACCGCGCCGACCGGTCACACGCTGCTCCTGCTCGACGCGACCGGCGCCTATCACAAGGAGATCGTGCGCGCGTACAAGGCCGAGCACCCGGGACGGATCACGACCCCGCTCATGCGGCTCGGCGATCCCGCGTACACGAAGATCCTCCTCGTCGCGCTCGCGGAGACCACGCCGGTGTCCGAGGCGGCGCAGCTCCAGGCCGATCTGCGCCGCGCGAACATCGAGCCGTATGCGTGGGTGATCAACAGCAGCCTCGCGGCCGCGGGGTCTCGCGATCCGGTCCTGCGCCAACGCATCGTCGGCGAGCTGGAGCAGATCGCGACCGTCCAGACCCAGCACGCGAAGCGCGTGGCGATCGTTCCGTGGCAGACCGAGGAGCCGGTCGGTGTCGAGCGGTTGCGCCGCCTCGCGGGCGCGCGTGCCGTCGATCGAGCTCGCGCGGTCGCGACCTAGCTCCAGCGCGAGCGCGCGGGTCATCCATTTTCCGGTGCGCCCGCGTCGCAACGCTGCCGACGAGCCCGCACGCGAACGCGCGAGGGGGGCGACCTCCCTCGAGACCGGCACCGGAACGATTGCTGCAACCAGTTCCGACGACGGCGATGACAGCAGGACTCGACGAGCACGTCAACGCAGCGGCACCGCGGCTCGTGATCGCGCGTCCCGCACCCGACGTGCTGACGCTACGGTTGTCGGGGCGATGGCGCGTCAGCGAGTCGGTGCCGACCGCAGCGCAGGTCCGGCGCGAGCTCGACGAAACCCGCCCGGCTCGGATGGTGTTCGAGACCCGCGACATCGAGGCGTGGGACACGGCGTTGGTCTCGTTCGCCGCGCGGGTCGTCGTGATCGCACGCGAGACCAACGTGACGGTGGATCGCGGAGGGCTGCCGGCCGGAGTCCAGCGGCTGCTCGCCCTCGCCGACGCGACTCCGAAGCGCGCCGCGGCAGCGGCGAAACCACGGCCGTCATGGCTCGCGCGCATCGGCACGCGCACCGAAACCAAAGCGGGGGGCGTGAAGAACGTCGTCGGCTGGGTCGGCGAGCTGACCGTGGCGTTCGGGCACCTGATCATCGGGCGCGCGAAGTTCCGGCGCGCTGATCTGTTCGTCCAGATCCAGCTCTCCGGAGCGCGCGCGCTGGGAATCGTCAGCCTGGTCGCCGCGCTGGTCGGCTTGATCCTCGCGTTCGTCGGCGCCGTGCAGCTCGAGAGGTTCGGCGCGACCATCTACATCGCCGATCTCGTCGGCGTGGGGATGGTGCGAGAGATGGGCGCGGTGATGGCGGCCATCGTCGTCGCCGGACGCACCGGCGCGGCGTTCGCGGCCGAGCTCGGCACGATGCGGGTGACCCAGGAGATCGACGCGCTCACCATCCTGGGCATCTCACCGACGGAGTATCTGGTCCTACCGCGCCTGATCGCGGTGACGTTGATGTTGCCGCTGTTGTGTTTGTACGCCGATCTGTTGGGAGTGGTCGGTGGCGAGATCGTGGGCATCGGGGTGATGGACATCAGCCCGCGGATCTACTTCGACCAGACCATCGCGGCCGTGTCCGTCGACGATCTGCTCGGCGGCGTCTTCAAGGCGACCACGTACGGGTTTTTGATCGGCGCCGCGGCGTGCTTCGAGGGGCTGCGCTCGGGCCGCACCGCCGCCGCGGTCGGCAAGGCCGCTACGTCGGCGGTGGTCGAGGGCATCGTCCTCGTGATCGCGGCGTGCGGTCTGTTCGCGGTCCTCTTCTACCTGGTCGGCATCTAATGGACGGCAACACGCAAATCACCGCTCGGAATCTAGAGCTGCGCTACGGCAGCTACCTGGTGATGCGCGACGTGAGCTTCACCGTGCGGCGCGGCGACGTGTTCGCCATCATGGGCGGCAGTGGCTGTGGCAAGAGCACGTTACTCCGGTCGCTGATCGGCCTCCTCGAGCCGGCCGCGGGCGAGGTCCGCTATGCCGATCAGAGCTTCACCCGCGCAGATCCACACGAGCGCCAAGCGCTGTCGCGCCGCTTCGGGGTGCTGTTCCAGTACGGCGCCCTGTGGAGCGGCCTGACGTTGCTCGAGAACGTGGCGCTGCCGATGGAGGAGCTCACCACCCTCGGTGCGCGGGAGATTCACGATCTCGCGGAGCTCAAGCTCTCGCTGGTCGGGCTGGGCAGCTTCCTCGACTTCTATCCCGATCAGATCAGCGGCGGCATGCAGAAGCGAGCCGGCCTGGCCCGCGCCATGGCCCTCGATCCGGAGATCCTGTTCTTCGACGAGCCGTCGTCGGGGCTCGATCCCGTGAGCGCGCGCCGGCTCGACGATCTCATCCTCGAGCTCCGCGAGAGCATGAACACGACCATCGTGGTCGTCAGCCACGATCTGGCCAGCATCTTCGCGATCGCCAACGACAGCATCTACCTCGACGCCGAGCTCAAGACGGTGACGGCGCGCGGCGATCCCAAGGAGCTGTTGGCGCACCCGCCGAGCTCGCACGTCCGCGCGTTCTTGACCCGCGAGGCCGACAAGGAGTCCATATGAGCAAGAGAGCTTCCCCGGTGGTGATCGGATC
>JAGSPR010000584.1 GCA_018262455.1 Deltaproteobacteria bacterium
TCGCTCGACGCGCAGTTCTCAGGAATTTCACTAGTTCGGCGCGGGGCGATGACGACCGATCCCGGGCGGACGCGTTCCTCGATCCACGCCCGCACCTTCGAACACCGCGGGCCGTACGCGACGATCCTCATCATCTCCATCCGGTCCATCCGGTCCCTCGCGCGGCAGGAGCCAGCCAGGGTCTGTCCCCAATTTGGGGACCGTGGACGTTGGGGTGGGCGTTGACGGCGTCGCCGTCAATCCCCACGCCCACCATCACGCCCACGTCCGCGTTCACGGTCCCGGCTGGGAAACGGCTCGCCCGCTTGCACACCCCGCGTGCGCCTCATTCTGACTAGAATAGGCCGGTGCCAGCCGACGCCGGCATTCGGTTCGGCCAGTACGTGCTCCTTCGGCGCCTCGCGCGCGGGGGGATGGCTGAAGTGTTCCTCGCGCAGCAACGCGGCCTCGAAGGCTTCGATCGCCGGGTCGCGGTCAAACGGATCTTGCCGCACCTCGTCGACTCACCCGACTTCGTGAAGATGTTCCTCGGCGAGGCCAAGCTCGCCGCGCAGCTCACGCATCCGAACATCGTTCACATCTACGACTTCGGAAAGGTCGAGACCGACTACTTCATCGCGATGGAGTACGTCGAGGGAATCCACGCGGGGCAGATCTTCAAGGCCGGGGAGCGCGCGCCACGGATGTCGCCGACGCTGGTGGCGCGGATCGGTGCCGACGTCGCCGCAGCGCTGAACTATGCGCACGCGCTCGTCGAGCCGAGCGGCAAGCCGTACGGGCTGGTCCACCGCGACGTGTCGCCGGCGAACATCATGGTCTCGCAGGACGGGATCGTGAAGCTGTGCGACTTCGGCATCGCCAAGGCGGCGGCGCTGTCCGACGAGCTGACGAAGCCCGGGCAGGTGAAGGGCAAGTACGCGTACATGTCGCCCGAGCAGACGATCGCGTCACCGCTCGACGGACGCAGCGACGTGTTCTCGCTCGCGATCGTGCTCTGGGAGCTGCTCGCGGGCAGGACGATCGTGCCGCGCGGCGACTCGCTCGACGCGATGCGCGCGATCCGCGATGGCAAGCTGGCGCCGATCGAGCGGGTCGCGCCGCAGACCCCGCCGGCGCTCGCGAAGGCGATCACCTGGGCGCTCCAGCCCAAGCGCGAGCGCCGAGCGACCGCCACCGAGCTCGCGCAGGCGCTCGAGGCGTTCATCAAGGCATCCCCGGAGCTCGCCACGCCGATGCAGCTGGCGCAGTGGGTACGCGGGCGGTTCCCGCGCGACGCGACCGGACCGCACCCGGCGTTCGGATCGCCCGACGGCATCGGACGGGACCTCGGCACGCAGGCATCCCCGGGGACGGTGGCGGGGACGAACGCCGGCTCGGGGACCAAGCTCGGCATGGTCACGCCGCCGTCGAACCTGATCGCGGCCTCGGTGATCTCGGAGCCCACGCGCGAATCCGACGAGACCTCCAGGACGATGATGTTGAGCTCGGACGACCTGAGCTCGACCAGCGAGGAGCGGGCGAACGCCACGTTGCTCGACGAGCTGTCGCACGAGATCGCGAACCGGCCGACGACGCCGCGCCCGGTCGCGAACCGCCCGGCCACCTCCCCGCGGGGGGATCGCCAGCTCGACCAGCCGAGTCTGTGGCCGGACGAAGCGGCCACCGTGCTCGCGGAGGATGCGAACCTGGTCGTCGGCGCGACCATGTCGGGGGAGACCCTCCAGCGGAGCGGCGCGCGGCGGGTACCGGTGCCGAGTGGCCCCACGGTCGTCCCCACGCGGTTCGAGCGGGCGCTGTCGCCGAGCCGCGGCGAGGAGCAAGTCGCGACCGACCGGAGCACCTGGGTGCGCAAGCAGCCGCTCGCACGCTACCTGTTGCCGATCGCGGGACTCGGCGGGCTCGCGATCGTGAGCTTCTTGATCGCGCTCGCGGCTCGCTCGTCGCCGCGTTCGACGGCCGCACCAGAAGCCGGGCACGCGGTGGATGCGCGCGCCCTGATCGTCGTGATCGATGCGGCGACCGAGCCAGCGACCGGGCCGGCGACCGACGCCGAGCGCGCCGCCCGCGAGCCGACGGTCCCGCCCGATGCCGAGATCGGAGAGCCGGCCACGGTCGTCGAGATCAAGACCACCCCGGCCGGCGCGACCCTGCGGATCGGCGACCAGGCCCGCGAGGCGCCCGCCGAGCTCGAGCTGCCCGCCGGCAAGCACGCCGTGCTCGCCGAGCTCGACGGCTGGCAGCCCGAGCGCCGGGAGGTCGAGCTGGTGACGGGCGACCACTTCGTCCACGAGATCGTGTTCACGAGGCGGCTCGGCGGGTCCCGCCAGCGCCCGTCGCAGATGGGCAGGCTCACGGTACGGACCAACCCATCCAGCGACGTGTTCCACGGCACGCGCAAGCTGGGTCAGACGCCGTTCCAGCTCGACCTACCCGTCGGCAGCTACGTGCTGCTGTTCAAGAACCCGAGCCACCCGACGGTGAACCGGACCGTCAGGGTGAGCGCGAGCAGACCCGCGAAGGTCCAGTTCGACCTGCCGTAGCTGGGCGCGGGCTCAGGGCTCGAGGCCGGTGGCCCACGAGTACTTGGGCTTCGTGTTGAAGTGGTGGGTGGCGTTGATGACGCGCACGGTGCCGGACTTCGAGCGCATGACGATCGACTCGGTCTTCGCGCTGTCGCCGAAGAACCGCACGCCGTCGAGCAGGTAGCCCTTGGTGACGCCGGTCGCCGCGAACATCACGTCGCCGCGCGCGAGATCCTCGATGCCGTAGATCGTGTCCTCCGGCTTGACGCCCATGCGCTTGGCGCGGGTGCGCTCCTCGTCGCTGCGGAACCGCAGGCGGCCCTGGAGCTCGCCGCCGACGCACTTGAGCGCGGCCGCGGCGATGACGCCCTCGGGGGCACCGCCGGTCCCGAACAGGACGTCGATGCCGGAGTCGGGGTTGGCGGTCATGACGGCACCGGAGACATCGCCATCACCGATCAGCCGGATGCGCGCGCCGGCCTGGCGGACCTCGGCGATGAGCTCGGCGTGGCGATCGCGATCGAGGATGACCGCGGTGCAGTCCTGGACCTTCTTGCCCTTGGCCTTCGCGATGCGCTGGAGGTTCCAGGTCGGCGACTCGCGCAGGTCGATCACGCCGACGCACTCGGGGCCGACCGCGATCTTCTGCATGTAGGTGTCGGGGGCGTTGAGGAACTGGCCGTCGTCGGCGATCGCGATGACGCTGATCGCGTCCGGCGCGCCGGTGGCGCACAGGTTCGTGCCCTCGAGCGGATCGACGGCGATGTCGACTCTCGGCGAGTCCTTGCCATCCTTCCAGCCGCGGCCGACGGTCTCGCCGATGAACAGCATCGGCGCCTCGTCGCGCTCGCCTTCGCCGATGACGACCGTGCCGCGGATGTCCATGCCCTCGAAGGCTTCGCGCATCGCCTCGACGGCGACGTGATCGGCGAGCTTGCGATCACCACGGCCCATGAGGCGCGCGGATGCGAGCGCGGCCGCCTCGGTGATGCGGACGACCTCGAGCGCGAGGTTACGGTCTTGCATCCGGCAGATGTACCGCCCCGCCCGGCGGCGATCAACGCGTGGTGGGGCGCATCGCCC
>JAGSPR010000058.1 GCA_018262455.1 Deltaproteobacteria bacterium
GTGACGAGCACATGAATGGTGTCTCCGGAACGCGCCGCGGCGCAGGCCTCCAGAAGCTCCCGAGCCTCGAGCATCAGGCTACCGTCGAGCTCGCGGAGCAGATCGCCGTTCTCGAGTCCGAGCGCAGCTGGCACGGAGCCAGGATGAACGGCGGACAGCGCGAGGCCCACCCATTCGTCGTGTTCATAGGCCGGCGTCACGGCGAAGCCGTCGGCGGCGATCGTGTCACGTGACGTCGCGCCCGACGACGCTGGCGCTTCACCGACGCCTTCGACGGCGCAGCCAGCGCCCAGCAGCGAGGCCGTCATGGCCATGCCACCGAGCGTGCGAGCAAGCCGAGCAACGAACCGGTTCGAACGGGCGACAAGCTTGGTCTTCATGGCGAGGAGTTGCGTGACGCCCCCCGGAGGTGACAGGAAATCGCCGAGCGATCGCCAACTAGCCAGGATCGCCTGGAGATCGCCGCCTGACTTTCGCAGGCGGCGACGCCCGCCGTCAGGTCGGGACCAGCCGGGGCGCGGTGGGGGCCACCGCCGGCCGCGCCTCGCGCACCGCGGGGGCCGGTCGCTGGTACAGCGCCTCGAGCGCGGCACCGTACTTCGCGAGCACCTCGCGGCGCTTGAGCTTGAGCGTCGGGGTCAACATCCCGTTGTCGAGCGTGAACGGCTCCGTGGTCAGCACGCAATCGCGCGGGCGCTCGAACGCGCGAAATGCGCTCGCCTGGCGCCCGAGCTCGTCCAGGATCAGCGACCGGACCGCCTCGTCCTGCGTCAGATCGGCGGCGAGCTCGTGGGTGCGCGCCGCGGCCCAGCTACGGACGCGATCCTCGTCGATGACGACGAGCGCCACGTTGTAGGGTTGATTCGCGCCGTGCAGCATCACGTTGCGGATGAACGGTGACAGCGCGAGCTGCTCCTCGAGCGGACTCGGCATCACGTACTTGCCATTCTCGAGCTTGTACTGCTCCTTGATCCGCCCCGTGATGAACAGGTAGCCATCGGGGTCGATGCGGCCGAGATCGCCGGTCCGCAGGCCACCGTCAGCCGTGAACGCGCGCGCGTTCTCCTCGGGTCGCGCGTGGTAGCCCTTCATGACGTTGGGGCCGTGGACGATGATCTCGCCTTCGCCTGGCTGATCACCGCGCTCGAGATCGAGCTCGAGCGACACCGCCGAGATCGGCAACCCGACGCTGCCGAGCTTGCGGTGACCGGGCCGGTTCATCGCGACGACGGGCGAGGTCTCGGTCAGGCCGTAGCCCTCGTAGACCTCGATCCCGAGCCCATCGATGAACTCGCCCACCTGACGCGACAGCGTCGCGCTGGCGCTGATCGCGTACTTGAGCCGCCCGCCGAACTTGCGGCGGATCGCCGCGAACAAGACGCCCGCGAGCGTGCACATCACGCGGTCCTTGAAGGTCAGCGGCTCGCCGCGCCGCCGCCGGACCGACGCTGCAAGGCCGCTCCAGAACACGTCGCGAATCACGCGCGGCCGGCGCTCGATCTGCGCGCACACCCCCGCATGGATCTTGTTGAAGATGCGCGGCACGGCGACGAGGATCGTGGGCCTCACCTCGCGGAGATCGTCGAGCAGACGCTCGGTATCGGTGTTGAACGCGGTCGACGCGCCGATGGCGATCAGGATGTGGAGCTCGACGACCTGGCCGTAGACGTGCGCCCACGGCAGGAACGAGAGCGTGCGATCGGAGGCCTCGATCGGGAACTCCGCGACGGTCGACAGGATGTTCGTCGTCAGGTTGCGATGGGTCAGCATCACCCCCTTGGGGAAGCCCGTCGTGCCGGACGTGTAGACCAGCCCCGCGAGGTCCTCGGGAGCCGCGTGGTGCGCGGGGACGGGCTTGTCGCGCCCGCGCCCTTCGAGCCTTGCCAGCGATCGCGGATCCTCGAGCCCACCTTCGATCACGATGACCTCGCGCAGCGACGCCAGGCGGGGCTGCATCGCATCGAGCGCGCGGGCGATCGCGGGCGTGCGGGCGAACACGACGGTCGCGTCGCAGTCGTGGAGGATGAACTCCCAGTCCTCGGGGCGCTGCGCCTCGTACATCGGCACGAACGCCGCGCCGAGCCCGTAGCTCGCGTACGCCGCTGCCGCCCAGGCCGCGCTGTTGCGCGACACGATCGCGACGCGGTCCCCGGCCTTGACGCCGAGTGCCGCGAGCCCGCCGCGGAGCGCGTCGACGTGGTGCTGCCATTCGGCGTACGTGGTCCACCCCCATCCGCCGGCTGCGAGGCGCTCGCCGAACAGCGGCCGGCTGGCGAACCGAGCCACGCTGGCCTCCGCCAGCTCGACGAGGTTGCCGAACCCGGTCGGCGCGGGGGGGGCCGCCGGCCGTGGCCGGAGCAGTGCGGCCTCGAGGCGCGGCCGGCGAGCCGGGTCGGAGAACACGCGGTCGGCCCAGCGATACACCAGCTCGTTCTCGCGCATGGCGTGACGCCGCAAGAGTTGCGCGAGCTCGCGGATCGCCGGGAGTCGGGTCTGATGGAGCTCGGCGCCGATCGCCAGCTCGTCGATCCGGGCCCGGAGCATGGTGTGCTCGACGCGCAGCTCGTCGGTCTCGCGCGGCTCGACCTCGACGAACTCGGGGAACAAGACCTCCTCCTCCATGGCGAAGTGCGCGCGCAGTCGCGCCTCGAGCTCTTCGTACGCGGTGGCGGCGGCGTCGCGATCGTTGGTCCCGTAGGCGGCGATCAGCTGCTCGATGAATAGGTCGAGCTCGTCGTGCGCCATGACGAGACGTCCGTGGATGCTGGGGATCGACAGGGAGGTCATGAGCGTTCGGGTGTGCATCGACCGTGCCTGGGCTACGCCGCGTGGGCGTGCGCCGCCACCTCGGCCCGCGGCTTCGGAACGCCCGATGCAATCCCATCTGTCATGGCGACCATCCGCAGATCGATCTCGATCCACGCCCCGGTGGATCGGGTGTTTGACTACGTGGCCAATCCCTCGCACCTCCCGGAGATCTGGCCGTCGATGATCGAGGTGCGGAACGTCGAGCCACACCCGACGGGCAACAGCTTCGACTGGGACTACAAGCTGCTCGGGATGCGCATCCACGGCCACTCCGATCCGGTGGAGCTGGTGCGCAACGAGCGTCAGGTGACGCGGAGCGTGCGCGGGATTCCCAACACGTTCCGCTGGGTCTACACCGCCCACGATGGCGAGACCGACGTCACCCTCGAGGTCGACTACGAAGTTCCCGTACTCGGCCGGCTCGCCGAACGCCTCGTGGGACGCGTCAACGAGCGCGAGGCCGAGACCCTGCTCGCAAACCTCAAGAAGAAGATGGAGGCTGCCCCGATCGCCTGACCCGATCGCCCGGCGCGCGCGATGCACAGGCGGGTTGCCATGTCAGTCCTCGATCTGCTCGAGCCCAACAACCTGCGACCGGTGCTGGCGGCGTACGGGGCGGCGCGGGATCTCGCCGTCGACCTGCGCGAGGACCTGTCGTTCGCGCGGACGTTGTGGAGCGCGTTCGGTCTCCCGCGCCACCGCGCGCCACCGCCCCCGGTCCCGGTGTTCGGGCCGCCCCGGCCGCTCGTCGTCCCGGCGCTCGCCGACCAGCGGATCGCGGTCGTTGCCTCGGGTGGCAGCGGCGCGACCGCGGCGCTGGTGGGCGTTCGCCGGGCGTTCGAGGACGCGGGCCGCGAGCCGGTGATCATCAGCGCGTGCTCGGGCGCCGTGCTGTTCGCGAGCCTGTGGGCGTGCGGGCTGTCCGCCGAGGAGATCGCCCGGTTCTGGCTCGAGATGCCGACCAGCGACTACGTCGATCCGAGCTGGCGCGCGGTCGCACGCGGCGCGCTGCATCGGTTTCGCAGCACGACCGGTCTGCTGCGCGGTGAGGCGATCGAGCACACGTTCCGTCGCCGGCTCGGCGATCGCCGGCTCGGCGAGACCGCGATCCCGTTTGCCGCGGTCGTGTGGAACATCGACGACAACCGGGTCGAGTACCTGTCGAGCCGACACACGCCCGAGCTGGCGGTCGCGCGGGTCGCCCGGATCGCGATCTCGATCCCGATCATGGTCGAGCCGGTCCAGCTCGGGACGGCCTGGTACGGCGACGGCGGCATCGTCGACATCTTCCCCATCGCGCCGCTCGCCGAGGAAGCGCCGATCGATCTGGTGATCGGCACCAACTCCTACTTGCCCCGGGACTTCGGAGGCATGGCGATCGGCGACTGGTACCACGAGCCGTGGTCGATCCTCCGCGCCTCGGGTCAGCTGCGCTACGCGGTGTACCTCGAGCTCGCGCGCGAGCACGTTCGCCAGCTCGGGGACCGGCTCGAGCTGCTGCACCCGGTGCCACACACCGAGGTGACCGGCGCGAAGTTCTACGAGAGCTTCCTCGATCGTCGCGACTGGCCGCGCTACATGCGCGACGGCCACGTGGCCGCCCGCGACGCGCTGCAGCGGCGCGCCGAACGGACGCGTCGTGCGGTCGCGTGAAGCCTCCCTACTCGACCACGAGCAGCACGTCGTCGACCGGTCGCCGGGGCGCCGGGTGCCGGACCGGCTCGACCGAGAAGCCGAGCCGCAGCACCATCTGCGGGAACCCGATCCGACCGACGATCTCGGCGACGTTGCCGCGCAGCTCCGGAATCTCGAGCGCCTGGTTGAGGAAACTCGCGGACAGCCCGAACGCGGTCGCGTCGAGCAGCAGCGCCTCGAGTGCCTGGCCTGCGGCGAGCCAGGCGGCCGGGTCGTCGCGCTCGGTCCCGACCACCATGACCACCGGCGAGCTCCGCACGAGCGACTTCTCGAGCTGGCCGAACTCCTCGCCGAGGTCGGGCGAGCGCAGCGCGCGCATCGCCCCGAACGGCATGCTGGAGCCGTACTCCTTCTCGACGAACGGGATGCCATCGTGCCGCCGGCTGAGCGGCCCGACCAGCCACTCCGCGAGCTCGGCGCGAAACGCCGGGTCCCCGTACTGCAGCCGATCGGCGCGATCGATCACGGTCGCGAGCAGCCGCTTGACCTCGGGGTGGAGCCGGACGGCCCACGCACCCTCGTGCGCCGCGGCCTCGGTCAGCCGCGTGGCATCGTGCTCCGACACCGGGCGGTTGAGGAAGCCGCGGCGGTTGGTGTGGCGCACGGCGATCGCTCGCATCCGGGCGAGCTCGCGCTCGCTTGAGACGATCGGGGCGCCCACGCGCACGATCGCGAGCAGCTCGGGGCGCGCGGGATCCGGCAGCACGTGGACCTCGTCCTCGAACCCCATCGCCCGCAGCGCGACCCGCGCGTTGAACAGCGCGCAGCCGCAGCTCTGGATCAGCTGGCGCTGATCGCCATCGATGACGGCGAGCCGCCGCCGGGGGTCCGCGAGGACCTCGAGGGTCGGGCCGACGATCCGGAACCGCCACGGCTGGGTGTTGTGCGAGCTCGGCGCCATGACGGCGGCCGCGACGACGTTCGTGAAGATCTCGCGTGGCGTGGTCGTGATGGTCATCGATGTCCTCTTGGAGCGGGCCTGTGCAAGCCGCAGACCCTCGACAGGCGGGCTCACGCGGGCACCATCGAGCGAACCTTGCGCGGGCTTCGCGCCGCCACGCAGATCGTGCGCGATCTGGGTGCCCACCAGGCGCCCCAGCACGGCCCGATCATTGCTTTTGATCACGATCATGTTGAGAGCTGCCGATGTCATGACCGAGGAGCCCACCACCATCTCTCCGAACGATTCCGCGCTGGACGCCCTGCGCACGCTCGAGCAGCTCTCGATCCGCCACCTACCCGTGGTCGATGACAACGGAGAGCTGGTCGGGGTCCTGAGCGATCGTGACCTGCGCAACGGGATGGCGGCCAGCACCAAGGTCGCCGACGTGATGAACAGCGACGTCATCCAGGCGATGGCGGACGACGAGCTGACCACGATCGCCGAGCTCATGGTCGACAACACGGTCGGGGCGATCCCGATCTGCGACGAGCGCGGGGTGCTGGTGGGGATCGTCAGCTACGTGGACATCCTCAAGTCGTTGTCGGCGATCGAGCGCCCGAACACCCGCGAGGCGCCGGCGAACAAGCCCGCGCCCAAGCGGACCACGGCCCGGGCCACGAAACCCGCCCGCGCGGTGAACCGAACCCGTTCCCGCTGAGCGTGATCGACTAAGCTCCTCGTCATGCAACGCGTCGAGGAAGTTGCCGCGCGTGCGTTCGCGATCGAACGCCACGGCATGCAGCGCTATGGCGAGGCGCCCTACGTGGTGCATCTCGCGGCCGTCCGTGCGGTGCTCGCAGATGCCGGCATCGGTGGAGAGCTCCTGATCGCCGCGTGGCTGCACGATGTCGTGGAGGACACCGCGACCACGAAGGACGAGGTCTCCGCCCGGTTCGGCACCAGCGTCGCCGAGCTGGTCTGGGCCGTGACCGGCGTGGGGCTAGATCGCAAGGCACGCAACCTCGCGGCGTACGCCAAGATGCGGGCGCTGCCTGCCGCCGTCACGCTGAAGCTCGCGGACCGGATCGCCAACGTCGAGGCCTCGGTGCGGAGCTCTCCCGAGATGCTGGCGAAGTACCGGAGCGAGTGGCCCGCGTTCTCCGATGCGCTCGACGGGCTGGGCGCGGACGCGCTGTGGCAGCGGTTGAGGGCGTCGCTCGGCCTCGATGCCCGATGAAGCGGCGCCCCCCATTCCCGACCGACGGCGTGCCGTGGCATGGTGATCGTCGTGCACGCCGTGAACAGGTTTGTTCCGTGTGACCCGGTGACCTGCTGGCGTGTGTTCACGGAGGCATCGACCTTGCCCGCGTGGATCCCCGGGCTGCGCCGCGCGCAGGTCCTCGCCAAGGCGGGCGGGCTGCCCGCGGAGATCCACTTCGAGTACGCGGGCTCGCGCGTCTACACGCTCGTCTATACCTACGATGTCGCGCTGCGCGAGGTGCACTGGCAGCCCAAGCTCGGCAAGCGCGCCGGCGTGACCGGCTTCGCCCGGTTCGAGGCGGTCGAGGGCGGCACGAACATGACCTACGGCCTCGAGCAGGGCGACGATCGGAGCGACGCAGAGCGCGAGCTCGGCGACGTCCAGGTGCTGGTCGACGCGTTCGCCGCGTGGATGGCGGACCCGCGCAGCCGCGCGGGCATGGTCGGCTGAGCCTGCCCCGAGCCCGAGCCCGAGCCCGAGCCCGAGCTGCTTGACTCGCTCGTCGCTCGTGCTTATCGAGTCCGGGTCCATGAAGCGCACGCTCGTCGCCGCAGTCGTCGTCGTCGCAGCGATCGTTGTGGTGACCTGGTACGGCAAGACGCGGACGACCGCCGTACCCTTGGTGAGCGCCGCTCCGCAGCCAACCGCGGCGTCCGGCTCGGCCGCGCCGCCCCCCGCGGATCGCGGTGCCCCGCCCACGCGGCGGTCGCACCTGACCCGGCTCGCCAGTCCCGAGGAGCGCCGCCAGCTCGCCGACCAGATCGCGGCAGCCCAGGCCGCGCGCGCGGCGCACCCTCGGCCGGTGGCGCCGAGCCTGCCGCACGGGCCGAATGACGCGGCGACGCCGATCGAGCTCGAGCACGTCTCGGTGCACCTCAAGGACGCGCTCGAGGAAGCGATCCCGCTGCTCGCCGAGTGCTACCAGCAGGTCGGCTCCGCACCGGCCTCGAAGCGCCCCGCGGTCCAGATGACCCTCGTCGGCGATCCATCGATCGGTACGCTGATCGATGCCGATCAGATGTTCGACGAGGCCCAGCAACCACTGTCGCCCGCGCTCGACGCGTGCCTGCGCACGACGCTCGAGTCGCTCGCGCTGCCTCCGCTCGACGAGGGCGACACGCTGAAGATCCAGTACAGCTTCAAGTTCGACTAGTGCGGGCTCCCGAGCCACGCGGGCAGACGCGTGATATCCCACTGCGATGGCTCCCATCCCCGCGCTTCCGCCGGTGCCGCCGGTGGCACCCCGCCGCCCCCATGAGGTGGTCGCTCCCCACGGCACGCGGGTCGATCCGTACTACTGGCTGCGCGACGACACCCGCAAGGATCCGGAGATCCTGTCCCACATCACCGCCGAGAACGCCTACGCCAGCGCGATGCTGGCTCCGGTCGCCGCGCTCGAACAGACCCTGTTCGACGAGCTGCGCGCCCGGGTCAAGGAGGACGACACCTCGGTGCCGACGTTCGATCGCGGCTACTGGTATTACGTCCGCTACGAGACCGGCAAGCAGTACCCGATCCACGTCCGTCGCAAGGGCTCGATGGAGGGCCGCGAGGAGGTCCTGCTCGATGGCAACCTGCTCGCCGTCGGCCACGCGTTCTACAAGATCCGCAACTACGACGTCAGCCCCGATGGTCGCCTGATCGCCTGGGCCGAGGACACCGTCGGCCGCAACCAGTTCGAGCTGCGCATCAAGGACCTCACGACCGGCGCCATGCTGCCCGATACCGCGAGCAACATCGGCGGCTCGCTGGTGTGGGCGAACGACAACCAGACGCTGTTCTACGGCGGCAAGGACCTGGTCACGCTCCGCGCGGATCGCGTGCTCCGCCACGTGCTCGGCGGCCCGCACGAGCTCGTCCATCACGAGACCGACGGCTCGTTCTACGTCGGGGTCGGCGCCACGAAATCACATCGCTACATCACGATCGAGATGCGGTCGACGACGTGCTCCGAGTTCCTGCTGATCGACGCCGACCACCCGGCCAGTGCGCCACGCGTGTTCCTGGCGCGCACGAAGGATCACCTCTACAGCGTCGATCACCTCGGCCAGCGCTTCGTGATCCGCACCAACGCCCTGGCGAAGAACTTCCGGGTCGTCGACGTGCCCGAGGGCCGGCAGGCCGACCGCGCCGCGTGGACGGACATCATCCCGCATCGCGCCGACACCCTGGTCGAGAACGTGGCGCTCTACGACGGCTTCATCGCCGCCTCGGTGCGCAACGGTGGCCTGCGCAAGGTCTTCGTGCTGCCCGCCGGTGGCGCTCCGTTCTATGTCGATGCCCGCGACCCGGCGTACACGATGACCGTGGTCGACACGCCGGATCCCTCGGGATCCCGCGTCCGCTACGTCTACGACTCGATGACCCAGCCGAGCTCCGTCTACGAGCTCGACGTCACCACCGGGGCGAAGACCTTGCTCAAGCAGCAGCCGGTGCCGACCTACGATCCGGCGCTCTACACGAGCGAGTACCTGCACGCGACGGCGGGCGATGGCACCGCCATCCCGATCTCGGTCGTCTATCGCACGGGCACCAAGCTCGACGGTACCTCCCCGCTCCTGGTCTATGGCTACGGCTCCTACGGGATCTCGATGGAGCCGAGCTTCGGCGCCAGCCGCGCGAGCCTGCTCGATCGCGGCTGGATCTACGCGATCGCCCACATCCGCGGCGGTCAGGAGATGGGCCGCAGCTGGTACGAGGACGGCAAGCTGGGGAACAAGCTCAACACGTTCACCGACTTCATCTCGGCCACCGAGCACCTCGTGGCGCACGGCTACGGATCCACCGATCAGGTGTTCGCGATGGGCGGCAGCGCCGGCGGCCTGCTCGTGGGCACGGTGGCGAACCTGCGTCCCGAGCTGTATCGCGGCATCGTGTCGTTCGTGCCGTTCGTCGATATCGTCACCACCATGCTCGACGAGACGATCCCGCTCACGACCAACGAGTACGACGAGTGGGGCAACCCGACCGCGGACAAGGCGGCGTACGACTACATGCTCCGCTACTCGCCCTACGACAACATCACCGCCCAGGCCTATCCCGCGATCTACGTCCGCACCGGCCTGTGGGACAGCCAGGTCCAGTACTGGGAACCCGCGAAGTGGGTCGCGAAGCTGCGCGCGACCAAGCGCGACGCCAACCCCGTCCTGCTCGACACCAACATGAGCGCGGGCCACGGCGGCGCCTCCGGCCGGTTCGAGGCGTTGAAGGAGGTCGCACGCGCCTACGCGTTCCTGATCCAGACGCGCGAGCTCCCGGACCGCCGCGCGATCAAGTTGGCGCCACGCTGATCATCGGCGGCGGGTCACCCGGCCTTCGCCCTGGCCAGTAGCTCGTCGATCGCATCCACGCGTTCCCACGAGAACCCGGGGCGACCGAAGTGCCCGTACGCAGCGGTCCTGGCATAGATCGGCTGCCGCAGATCGAGATGGTCGATCATGCCCTTGGGGGACAGCGGGAACACCTTGGGCACCAGGGTCGACAGCGCGCCATCCGAGAGCGTTCCGGTCCCGTGGGTGGTCACCATCACCGACACCGGATCGACCAAGCCGATGCAGTACGCGAGCTGCACGAGGCACTCGTCCGCCAGTCCGGCCGCCACGATGTTCTTCGCGATGTACCGCGCCATGTATCCGGCCGAGCGGTCCACCTTCGTCGGGTCCTTGCCGCTGAACGCTCCCCCGCCGTGCACCGACCAGCCGCCGTACGTGTCGACGATGATCTTTCGCCCGGTCAAGCCGGTATCGCACTGGGGGCCGCTCACCAGGAACTTGCCGGTCCCGTTGACCGTGATCCTCGTCTGCGGATCTGCGAGGTCCCCGATGACCGGTCGCACCACCTTGGCGATGATCTCTTGCTTCGCGTCCTCGGTCGTGAACTTGCCGTCGGGCGTGACGACCTCATCGGTGTGCGATGCCGCGATCACGATGTGGTCGACGCGGACCGGCTTGCCGTCGCGATACTCCACCGTCACCTGCGTCTTGCCATCCGGACCCAGGTACGGCAGCAGCCTGGTCTTGCGCACGGCCGCAAGCTGCATGGCGAGCTTGTGCGCGAGCGTGATGGGCAGTGGCATCAGCTCCGCCGTCTGACGACAGGCATAGCCGAACATCGACCCCTGATCCCCGGCACCGATGTCACCTCCCGCTCTCGAGACCCCGAGGTCGATGTCCGGCGACTGCGCGTGAATGGCCAGGACGATCGCGGCGGTGTTGACGTCGAAGCCGTACCTGAGGGAGTCGTAGCCGATCTCGGTTCCGAGCTCGCGAATCACCCTGGCGACGTCGAACAGCGCCTTCGTCGTGATCTCGCCGCCGACGACCACCATGCCCATCGTCACGTAGGTGTTGCAGGCCACGCGCGAGAGCGGATCCTGTCTCAGGCATTCGTCGACGATCGCGTCGGAGATCTGATCGCAGAACTTGTCTGGATGCCCCTCCGTCACGGACTCCGAGGTGAAGAACATGTCCTTGGGGAACATCGGGCGACCAGCTCGGCGAGTGTCGCATGTGAGGAGCCGCGTTCCGTGAGATCGTCGCGGCCATGTCGTCGATGATGTCGATTCCCCACGTCCTCGACGTCGAGGTCCTCCGCGGTGCACGGGCGACCGCGGAGGACGCCGTCGATCTCCTGATCGAAGTCCCCCACGGAGCGACCCGGACCGCGGACTATGCCGAGCTGGCGGCGCGGCTGACCAGCCCTCTGCCCGACGCGCTGATCGACTTCTTCCACGTCAACACCGATACCGGCGCCCCCGAGCTCGGGCTCGCGACCGCCCGCCGGTTCGTCGCGGCCGAACCGACGCGCAGCGTGGCGATCCTGCGCTGCCTGATCCCGCGCACGTTCATCGACTGCAACCGGCGGGTCGAGGCGTCGCCCGCGGACTTTGCGGCCGGCAAGGTGACGCCCGGCCTGATGCCGTGGATCACCTCGCCCGAGGACCGCGCGCTGCTCCGGGCGGCCTACGATCGCTACATCGCCGCCGTCGGTGCCGCCCGAGATCGGCTCGCCAGCGACGGCGCGATGCTGCTGCTTCACAGCTACGCTCCCCGCAGCGTCGACGTCGAGGTCGGCCCCGACATCGTCGACAAGCTGCACGCCGCCTACCGGCCAGAGGTCGAGCCGACCTGGCCGCTGCGCCCCGAGGTCGACGTCATCGGCCGCGCGGTCGACGGCACGGACCACGCGCCCGCGGCGGTCGTCGCAGCCTTGCGCGCGGCGCTGGGCGAGCTGCCGGTCGCCGAGAGTGCCACGTACCCGCTCCACCCCAGCACGCTGGCGTGGGACCACGTGATCGCGCGCCCGGGCCGGGTGCTGTGCCTCGAGGTCCGGCGCGACCTGCTCGCCGATCCGTTCGAGCCGTTCGCCGAGATGACGATCAGCGCCGCCAAGCTCGATCGCCTCGCGATCCCGCTCGCCGCGGCGCTCCGTCGCTGGTGGTAGGAGACGACGGCGGGTCGTAAGTGCTAACCTGGCGCGCCTCGTGAACGTGTTGTTCGTTGCGTCGGAGCTGGCACCCTTCGCCAAGACCGGAGGCCTTGCCGACGTCATGGCCGCGTTGCCGCCGTACCTGCACCGCGCGGGGCACGACGTCCGCGTGGTCGTGCCGCTCTATGACACGATCGATACTTCGAAGGCGCGGTTCGAGGCGATCTTCGATGTCGAGTTCCCGCTCGGCACGCACCGCTACGCGATGAAGGTGTTCCGGGTCGGCGTGGCCCCGCCGATCTACTTCCTGCACTGCCCGGCGCTCTACCACCGCGGCCGGCTCTACACGAGCCAGCCCGACGAGCATCGCCGGTTCCTCGCGCTGGCGTTCGGCGCGCTGCTGACCTGCCAGCAGCTCGGCTTCGTCCCCGACATCATCCACGCCCACGACTGGCAAGCCGCGCTGCTGCCGATGATCGTCAAGACGATCTTCGCCGGCGAGCTCGCGCGGACGCGCACGCTGCTGACCATCCACAACCTGAACTACCAGGGCAGCTTTCCGGCGACGGTGGTGCCCGACACCAACCTCGCGCCGCGATCGCACCTGTTCCACCAGGATCTGCTGACCGCCGGGCGCATCAACTTCCTGCTCCAGGGCATCCTGTTCGCCGACGGGGTCAGCACGGTCAGCCCGACCTACGCCAGCGAGATCCAGACCGCCGAGCACGGCGCCGGGCTCGACGGCTTCCTGCGCGCGCGCAGCAGCACCGTGGTCGGGATCCTCAACGGAGTCGACTACGACGAGTGGTCGCCCGAGCGCGACCGCCACATCTCCCACCGGTTCAGCGCGGAAGACCTGTCGGGCAAGGCACGCAACAAGGCCGTCCTGCTCGCGAGCCTCGGGCTGCCGTACGACGCCGGCGTCCCGGTGATCGGCGTCGTGTCGCGGCTCGTCGGCCAGAAGGGCTTCCGGCTGTTCGAGCCGACGATGTTCGAGCTGCTGCGCCGGCATCGCTTCCAGCTGGTGGTGCTCGGCAGCGGCGAGCCCGCGCTCGAGGACCTGTTCGCCCGGCTGCAGCGCAGCTTCCCCCGCCAGGTCTGCTTCTACCAGGGCTTCAAGAACGACCTCGCGCACCTGATCGAGGCCGGCGCGGACATGTTCGTGATGCCCTCGCGCTACGAGCCGTGCGGCCTCAACCAGATGTACAGCCTGCGCTACGGGACGGTGCCGATCGTCCATCGCACCGGCGGGCTCGCCGACACCGTCGAGCTGTGGAACCCGCGCACCGGCCGGGGCACCGGCTTCGTGTTCGATCACCACGACGAGGCCGGGCTGCGCTGGGCGATCGAGGCGGCACTCGTCACCTATCGCGATCGCGGACAGTGGCGTCGCCTGGTCCAGAACGGCATGGCCAAGGACTTCTCCTGGGATACCCAGGGCAAGCTGTACGAGCTGGTCTACGACCGCCTGCTCGCTTCGCGCCGGTAACCTCCCCCGCTAGCACCTCCCCGCCTCCCCATCATGATCCACATCGCCTTCATCGAGCCCCGCTTCCCCGCGAACCAGCGGCAGTTCATCCGAGCGCTCGCCGAGATCGGGGCCACGATCAGCGCGATCGGCGAGGGCACGAAGGACTCGCTCGACGACGAGCTGCGCCACCAGCTCACGCACTACGAGCAGGTCACCAACGTGTGCGACGAGCAGGCGGTGCTGACGGCGGTGCGGCACATCCAGCGGTTTGCGCCCATCGATCGGCTCGAGGCCACCGTCGAGGCCCACATCATGCCGGCCGCGCACGTCCGCGAGGCCGCGGGGATCCCGGGCACGACCGCGCGCACGGCGTTCCTGTGCCGCGACAAGCCGGCGATGAAGGAGGTGCTGCGCGCAGGCGGCGTGCCGTGCGCCGAGTCGACGGCCGCCAGCTCTGCCGACGAGGTGCGCGCGTTCATCGCCCGCGTCGGCTATCCCGTGATCTTGAAGCCGCGTGATGGCGCGGGCGCCTCGGGCGCGACGCGGATCGACAGCGACGGCGAGCTCGAGCCGGCCTTGCGCGCGCTCGGGATAGGCCGCCCGGGTCGCTCGGTCGCGGTCGAGGAGTTCATCGAGGGCCACGAGGGTTTCTTCGACACCCTCACGCTGCGCGGCCAGGTCGTCCACGAGTTCGCGACGCACTACTACCCGAACGTGCTCGAGGCGATGCGCACGCGCTGGATCTCGCCCCAGTTCCTCACGACCAACCGGATCGACAGCGCACCGGCCTACGCCGAGGTCCGCGCGATGGCGCAGCGGGTGGTCACGTTGCTCGGCATCGAGACCTCGGCGACCCACATGGAGTGGTTCTCCGGGCCCAAGGGGCTCAAGTTCTCCGAGATCGGCTGCCGGCCACCGGGGGTCCGGGCCTGGGATCTCTACAACGTCGCCAACGACATGGATCTGTATCGCGAGTGGGCGATGCTGATCGCCGCGGGGCGACCGAGCCAGCGTCCGTCGCGGCGGCTCGCGGCCGGGATCATCGCGCTGCGGCCGGATCGCGACGGCCGGATCGCCGGCTACGCGGGGCTGTCGTCGGTTCGCGCGCAGTTCGGCGACTCCTTGATCGACTGGCACCTGCCGCCCGAGGGCACGCCCACGCAGCCGGTCGAGGCCGGCTACATGGCGAACGCGTGGGTCAGGCTCAAGCACGAGAACTACGATCACCTGCGCCACATGCTCGACGTGGTCGGACGCACGGTGCAGGTTCGGGCCCACGGATGACGAAGTCCAGGACTTCCCCGATCGTGCTCCTCGGCCCGCAGGGCGGGACGTCGGATGTCGGACGTGTGCTCGCCGAGCACGGCATCACCGGCCGCGTCGCGCTCGTCCGGGCGGGCTACCAGGAGCGCGAGGGCGAGGACGCGGCGATGATCGCGACGCTCGGGGTCCCCGCCGTCAACCTCAACCTGCACGCGCGCAGCGTCGACGTGTTTCGTAGCGACCCCGAGTTCACGGCCGCGTACCAGGCGCGCCAGAATCGGCTCCGCCACCTGCAGAGCTTCTACCGCGTCCGGCTCGACAAGACCGAGGACGCCGCGCGCACGATCTCGGTGCGCTACGTCGACCCCGAGCTCCTCGAGCAAGAGGAGAAGGTGTCGGTGGATCAGTTTCGCTACCTCGATGCCGATCATGTCGAGCGCTGCACCACGCTGCACGCCGCGTTCGAGCAGCGCTGGCGGATCGGCGAGCGGCCGCCGATCGCCCGGCATCGCAAGGAGGTCCGCGCCACGCTCGCCACGGTCGACGCGCTGGTCATCGCCGGTGGTCACGTCGCGTCGCTCAAGAACCGGCTCGCGCTGTTCGACGTGCTGAAGCTGGCCGCCGGCAAGCCGGTGATCGCGTGGTCGGCCGGCGCGATGGTGCTCACCGAGCGCATCGTGCTGTTCCACGACTACCCACCCTACGGCTCGGATATCGCCCAGGTGCTCGACGCCGGTTTCGGGCTCGCGAAAGGGATCGTCGTCCTGCCAGATCCGCGACGCCGCGTGAACATGAACGCGCGCGACGGCATCCAGCGGTTCGCGCGGCGGATGGCGCCGGCGACGTGCGTCGCGATGGATCACGGCGGGCGAGTGGTGTTCGAGGGCGGGGTGCTCGTGCGGGCGTCCGGCGCGCGGCTCACCACCCGGGGCGAGGTCGAGCTCGACTGGGACGGCGCGCCCAGCCGGTTCAGCACGCCGTACATGCGGGTCCCCCAATGAAGGCCGTCAGCATCGCCGAGCTCGAGGCCGGTCCGCGCACGCCCGAAGCGGTCAACGCGTTCTTCGCCCGCCACAGCTTCCCGATCGTCGACGGCAGCTCGATCACGTTCGTCTGGCGCGGCGAGGCCGAGCGGGTGCACCTCAAGCACTGGGTGTTCGGCCTGCCGTCGTCGCAGCAGCTCGCGCGGGTCGAGGCCACCGACGTCTGGCACCTCACCCTCCAGCTGCCGCCCGGTTCGCGGGTCGAGTACAAGCTCGAGGTCGTGCGCCACGGCCACGGCGAGTGGATCCAGGATCCGCTGAACGCCAACCACGCGCGCGATCCGTTCGGCGCCAACTCGGTCGCGCACGGCACCGGCTACGAGATCCCGAGCTGGATCCACCCCGATCCCACCGCGGCGAAGGGACACCTCGACGAGATCTGGATCGACTCGCACACGTTCGGTCGGCGCGGTTTCGGGCTCTACATCCCGGCGCGGTTTCAACGCAACCGACAGTACCCGCTGCTCGTGGTCCACGACGGTCACGACTACCAGCGCTACGCCTCGCTCAACGCGGTGCTCGACAACCTGATCGATCGGCTCGAGATCGCCGATGCGATCGTGGTGCTCACCAGCTCGCCGGATCGGCTGCGCGAGTATGCCGACGACGAGCGCCACGCCCGGTTCCTCGTCGAGGAGCTCGTGCCGTACGTCGGCCGGCTGTTTCCGCTCGATGCCCAGCCGCAGAGCCGCTGCCTCATGGGGGCAAGCTTCGGCGCGGTCGCGTCGCTGGCCGCCGCGCATCGCTACCCCGGATTCTTCGGCCGCCTGCTCCTGCAATCCGGCTCGTTCGCGTTCACCGACATCGGCGATCGCAACCACCGCGGCCCGCTGTTCGATCCGGTCGTCGCGTTCATGAACCAGTTCCGCGCCGATCCCACGCCGGTCTCCGAGCGCGTGTTCGTCAGCTGCGGCATGTACGAGTCGTTGATCTACGAGAACCGTTCGTTCGTGCCCCTGCTGCAGTCGACCGGCATGGACGTCCGGTATGTCGAAGCGCGTGATGGTCACAACTGGGAAAACTGGCGGGACCGGCTGCGCGAAGGCCTGTCGTGGCTGATGCCCGGTCCGTTTCTTCACGTCTACGAGTAGGTTCGGGAGACTTCATGGCAAACGTCACTCGCAAGATCGGCTTGTCCCTGGGCGCCGACATCTGCTGGCCGCTCTGCTACGAGCAGATCCTCGGCCAGCTCCAGCTCGCGATCCCGTGGCGCGGCGACACCGTCGGGATCGAGGTCGAGCGCGTCACGATCGAGCCGTTCGATCTACGCCAGCCGACCAAGTACGACGTCGTGCTCGACCGCTTGACCCACTGGTATCACACCAGCCGCGAGTGGATCAAAAAGGCGATCCTGATGGACGGGCTCTACGTCCTCAACAACCCGTGGTCCGTGCAGTCGATGGAGAAGCACACCTCCTACTGCGCGATGATGCACCTCGGGATGCCGATCCCCGAGACGTGGATGCTCCCGCCGAAGTCGTACGAACCGACCGCGGATCTCGCGCCGACGCTCAAGGCCTACGCGAAGCTGTTCGACCTCGGCGCGATCGGGAACCGGATCGGCTACCCGATGTTCATGAAGCCCTACGACGGCGGCGGCTGGCGCGCGGTCAGCCGGGTCGCGGACGAGGCCCAGCTGCGCAAGCGCTACGAGGAGAGCGGCAAGGGCGTCATGCACCTGCAGGCCGCGGTGCACGAGTTCGACAACTTCGTGCGCTGCATCGGGCTTGGCCCGCAGACCCACCTCGTGCGCTACGTCCCGGATGCGCCGCTCCACGACCGCTACTCGCAGGACCGTGACTTCATCTCCGACGATGAAGCGGCGCTGCTGCGTGACACCACGCTCACGATCAACGCGTTCTTCGGCTGGGACTTCAACTCGTGCGAGTCGCTGCGCAAGGACGGCACCTGGTACCCGATCGACTTCGCCAATCCGTGCCCCGACTCGCAGGTGACGTCGCTGCACCGGCACTTTCCGTGGCTGGTCAAGGCGAACCTCCGGTGGTCGATCTTCTGCGCGGTCACCAAGCGGCCGATGCGCCGCACGCTCGACTGGGCCCCGTTCTACGAGATCGCGGCCGTGCCCGGCATCCCGTACCGCGACCGGCTGCGGGCCTACGCCGCGATCGCCCGGGATCGGTTCGAGTCCGCGCGGTTCGACGAGTTCTGCGCGAACCACCTGCCCCACCTCGACGAGGTCGCGTGGGAGTTCTTCGGCACCGACGCCGCCAAGGCCGCGTTCCGCGCCAAGGTCACCGCGCTGTACCCCAAGCACGAGATCGAGCAGTTCACGGAGCTGTTCTGGAGCCGCGTGCAGGCGTGGCGCGCCGAGCCGCAAGGTGCGGCCTGATGGCGGAGCGAGGCGACAAGGTCGTCGCGCGCTGGCGCAGCGAGCGGCTCGAGCGCGACGTCACCCTCGTGAAGTGGGGCACGTTCGGCCAGCCGATCCTGCTGTTCCCCACCGCGGGCGGTGACGCCGAGGAGATCGAGCGGTTCCAGATCATCGACGTGCTCGCGCCGCTGCTCGACGCCGGGCGGATCAAGATCTACTCGTGCGACAGCGTCGCCGGACGGGCGCTGGTCTCCCGCGAGGGCTCCGCGCGCCACCAGATGTGGCTGCAGAACCAGTTCCACCACTATGTGCGCCACGAGGTCGCCCCGGCGATCCGCGCCGACTGCCAGAGTCCGGAGCTCGAGCTGTGGGCCGCCGGCGCGTCGATCGGCGCGTTCCACGCCGCCGCCGTGGTGTGCCGGTTTCCCGACGTGTTCACGCGCGCGCTGGCGATCAGCGGGACGTACGATCTGCGCCGGTTCTACGACACCCATCCGGACGATTTCTCCCACGAGTTCTGGGTGTCCTCGCCGCTCCACTTCGTCCCCACGCTCGCGGGCCATCACCTCGAGGTCCTGCGCTCCCGGTTCATCCTGATCGCCTCCGGAGAGGGCCGGGCGGAGGACATCGGGGAGTCGTGGAACCTCGCGAACGTGCTGGGCCGCCAGGGCATCCCGAACCGGGTCGACTCGTGGGGGCCCGAATGGCACCACGACTGGGTGACATGGCGCCGGATGTTGCCGCAGATTCTCGGCGAGTGGACGAAACGGTGACGCGCAACCCATGACGACGCGGTCGCACAAAGATGTCGATGGCAAGCTCGAGGGCGAGCGCCAGCGCGAGTTCATGAGCGCGATCCTGGCGGACCTCCGCGCCCTCGAGCGGATGATCGCGGAGCACAAGTTCGAGACCGGCGTGCGGCGGATCGGGGCCGAGCAGGAGATGTTCTTGATCGACGACGCCTGGCGCCCCGCGCGCGGCGTGCTCAAGCTGCTCGAGCTGCTCAAGGACAGTCACTTCACGACCGAGCTCGGCCAGTTCCAGATCGAGGCGAACTGCGATGCCCAGCTGCTCTCCGGCGACGGCATCGCGCGGATGCACGCGCAGCTCGACGCGCTGGTGGACGGGGCACGCAAGGCCGCCGGCGAGCTCGGCATGGGCGTCGTGCTGATGGGCATCCTGCCGACGATGCGCAAGAGCGACCTCGGCCTCGACAACATGGTGCCGAGCACGCGTTACCTGGCGCTCAACAAGATCATCACCGGCATGCGCGGTGGCAAGTTCCAGTTCTCGATCAAGGGCCTCGACGAGCTCATCATCGATCACGACTCGGTGATGCTCGAGGCGTGCAACTCGAGCTTCCAGGTCCACCTCCAGGTCGAGCCCGCCGAGTTCCCGCGGTTCTACAACATCGCGCAGGTGCTCGCGGGTCCGATCATGTCGGTGTCGGCGAACTCGCCGATCGTGTTCGGACGCCGGCTGTGGGCCGAGACGCGGATCGCCCTGTTTCGCCAGGCGGTCGACAGCCGGAGCCAGAACCACCACATGCGCGAGACCGAGGCGCGCGTCAGCTTCGGGACCCGCTGGGTGCGGAAGTCCGTCGTCGAGATCTTCAAGGAGGACATCGCGCGGTTCCGGGCGCTCGTCGGCACCGATCTCGATGAGGATCCGATGGCGTTGCTCGATCGCGGCGAGCTCCCGCAGCTCAAGGCGCTGCGGCTCCACAACGGCACGATCTACCGGTGGAACCGCGCGTGCTTCGGCATCACCGAGGGCAAGCCGCACCTCCGGATCGAGAACCGGGTGATCCCGGCGGGCCCGAGCACGATCGACGAGATGGCCAACGCCGCGTTCTGGGTCGGCATGATGGTCGAGATCGGCGCGCGCGAGGAGGACATCACCCGGCGCATCGACTTCGACCAGGCCGCGGCCAACTTCTACACCGCCGCCCGCGAAGGCGTCGGCTCGCACTTCGTGTGGCTCGATCACGAGGACATCTCGGCCCGCGAGCTGGTGCTCGAGCGCCTGCTGCCACTCGCGCAGGCCGGGTTGCGCCGGCAGAATATCGACGAGGCCGACATCAAGAAGTACCTCGACGTCGTCGAGGAACGCGTCCGCACCGCGCGCACCGGGGCGCGCTGGCAGCTGTCATCCTGGAACTCGCTGCGGGACCGCTCGACCCCCGTCGAGCGCGCGAACGCCCTGGTCGCGGCCACCGCCCAGCGCCAGCTCACCGGCCGGCCGGTCTCCGAGTGGGAGAGGGCCCGGCTCGACGAGGCGAACACGAGCAAGGGCAACTACGCGCGGGTCGAGAACTACATGACGACCGACCTGTTCACGGTGCAGGCGGACGACGCGATCGAGATGGTCGCGAACCTCATGCTGTGGGAGCGGCTCCGCCACGTCCCGGTCGAGGATGACGAGCACCGCCTGGTGGGCATCGTCACCCATCGCGCCGTGCTGCGCTTCGTGCTCAGTGGCGGCTCGACGCATCGCAGCCCGATCGCGGAGATCATGAAGTGTGACGTGACGACCGTCAGCCCCGAGACCCCGACGCTCGATGCGCTCCGGCTGATGCGCAAGCTCCGGGTCGGGTGCCTCCCGGTGGTGCAAGACGATCGGCTGATCGGCATCGTCACCGAAGAAGACTTCATGGAGATCGCGTCGAAGATGCTCGAGCACCAGCTAGGGAGTGACGAGGTGGCGCCCGAGACAGCCACGCCGGCCACGGCGGGCGATCAAGTTCCCGAGCAGGTCGCGGCGAAGACCGTCGAGCCGGCCTGATCGCGGCGGAGATTGTCCTGCGATCCGTGCCGGGCTCGGCAGAGGTGCTAGCCCGCCTCCATGTGGAGTGATTTCAAGAAATTCGCGTTCAAGGGCAACGTTCTCGATCTCGCCGTCGCCGTCGTGCTCGGCACCGCGTTCACCGCGGTCGTGACCGCGATCGTGACCGGCTTGATCATGCCGCTCGTCGGCGAGATCCTGCCGGGCGGCACGTGGCAGAGCTGGACGGTCTGGAAGTTTCAGCTCGGCGCGGTGCTCGCGGCCCTCGTGAACTTCTTGATCGTCGCGTTCGTGTTGTTCTTGATCGTCTCGAAGCTGATCAAGGCACTCGACCGAAGGCCTGCCCCCCCGGCGCCGCCGCCGGTCATCAGCGACGAGGCCAAGCTGCTGACCGAGATCCGCGATCTGCTCCGCACCCGCGGCTAGCAGGCGCTGATACGCGCCTGCTCCCGTGCCCGTGCCCGTGCCCGACGACTCTCCGGAGCTCGTG